>NZ_CP032829.1:649000-973500 GCF_003660165.1 Sphingomonas paeninsulae | reverse complement strand
TGCTTCGTTGCTGCTTGTCGGGATTGCGCCGTTCGCTGCTGGTGCGGCGATGCGGGCATTGCGGGAATAAGCGGGTCAGGCCGACCAGCGCGCCCAGATCGCTGTTGGCAGGATCAGGCTACGTGCTTCCTCTCGTACACCAAGCTCGCCGCATTCAACGGTGCCGGGAAGGTCTGCAAATGACTGGCGCAACAACTCACCGATGCTGAGTGCCGACATCCGGATTGCATAGACGGTCAGGAACACGAACGACGAGTTTTCATCGACCAGCGCGCGGACGTTGGCGATCAAAGCGGCCAGATCGGTTTCAAGCTGCCAGACTTCTCCCTCTGGTCCGCGTCCGTATTTTGGGGGATCGAGGATGATCCCGTCATAACGTTTACCACGACGGACTTCGCGAGCGGTGAATTTGGTCGCGTCGTCGATCAGCCAGCGAATCGGCTTATCGGACAGGCCGGAAAGTCTGGCATTGCCCTTTGCCGCTTCGACCGATTTTTTCGATGCATCGACGTGCGTGACCATGGCGCCAGCGCTGGCGAGAGCAAGGCTGCCGACGCCGGTATAGCCGAACAAGTTGAGGCATGTGGGGTCGGCCTTCCCCGTTAGCTTTCCGCGTGCCCATTCCCAGACCGGCATCATGTCAGGGAAAAAGCCCAGGTGGCGAAAGGGCGTAGTTTGCGCCGTGAATGAAATATCGTCCCAACCAAGCTTCCACCCCGCTTTGGGAGTTTCGCGTTCGAAGATCCAGCGACCACCGCCATCCTCATCCGAACCCGGCACGAATGCACCATCGCTATCCCATGCGGGTTGCGCCGGTGCCCACATCGCCTGTGGTTCGGGGCGGACGAATCGATAGGGTCCGTATCGTTCGAACTTCAGACCGTCGCCGCTGTCGATCAGGCCGTAATCACTCCACGGTTCGCCGATCAGCGTCGTTAGCTTCATTTGGAGCGTTCAAGCACATAAGCGCGCACGGCTTCGAGCGTAGCTGGCAAAGTATCGAAGCGTTCCTCGCGGTCGAACAGGCCACCGAGTCGCGCGGGCATGGCGGGTCGGAAACCGGTTGCACGTTCGACGGCATCGCGGAACTTGGCCGGATGCGCGGTGGCGAGCGTGACGATCGGCACGTCCGAAGCGATGCCTGCCTTGCGTGCAGCGGCAAGGCCGACAGAGGTGTGCGGGTCGAGCAACTGACCAGCACGATCATGCGCCCATCGCATCGCGCTCGCCATGTCGTCGCCATCGATCCGCGCACTGGCGAACAGGCCACGTGCACCGTTCAGCATGTTTTCGGGTATGGTCATGGCCTTCGATTGCTCGAACCCGCGCATCATTCCAGCAAGTGCGAGGCCATCGCGTCCCGATAGGTCGAACAACAGCCGTTCGAAGTTCGAGCTGACCTGAATATCCATCGAGGGGGTCGCGGTGGGAGTGACGAGGCCGCAGGAATAATCGCCAGTCGATAGCGCACGGTGAAGGATGTCGTTGACGTTGGTCGCGACGATTAGCCGTTCGATGGGCAGACCCATACGTGATGCGACATAACCGGCAAACACGTCGCCGAAGTTACCCGTCGGAACGGCGAAGGCGACTTTGCGATCGGGTGCCCCAAGGCGGACTGCAGCGTAGAAATAATAAACAACCTGGGCCATCAATCGTGCCCAGTTGATCGAATTGACCGCCGACATCGTTACGCGCGACGTTGTTTCCGGGTCGGCAAACATGGCCTTTACGATGGCTTGCGCGTGGTCGAAGCTGCCCTCGACCGCGATGTTGTAGATGTTGGGTGACAATACCGTGGTCATCTGACGACGCTGAACGTCCGACACGCGACCCGCAGGATGCAACATAAAGACATCGACCTTGGCACGTCCGGCCAGAGCATCGATCGCAGCAGAGCCCGTGTCGCCGGACGTCGCACCAACCACGGTCAAATGGGTGTCGCGATTCGTCAGGAAGCGTTCGAACAACAGGCCGAGCAGTTGCAGCGCGACGTCCTTGAACGCCAGCGTCGGTCCATGAAACAATTCGAGCAGCCAGTTCTGCGAATCGAGCTGGACAAGCGGCGTAACGGCATCGTGATTGAAACGCCCATAAGCCTGGGTACAGAGATCGCGCAGGGCAGCATCGTCGAGCGCGCCCACGACAAATGGCCGCATGACGGTGATGGCGGTCTCGACATAGGAGGCACCCGCAAGCCCGGCGATTTCATCGGCGCTAAGCATCGGCCATACGCGGGGCACATAAAGCCCACCGTCGCTGGCGAGGCCCGCAAGCGTCACATCTTCGAATCCGAGCGCCGGTGCGCTGCCTCTGGTGCTGATATAATCCATCGTGAAAGTCGCCTAGCGGGGAGCGCGCGCGACCGCAACGGATGGAAGCGTTACTGTTTAACACTGCGTAAGGGATGGTGCGGTATTTCATCGCTATGATGAAGTTCGCACTATGGGTTGTGGGCGCCGCATTCGCCGTTGCTCTAATCTCGCCGTACGGCGGGCAGCATGTCCCGGTTGCGCCCGTGCAGGCTGTGATGACGGTGCACGCGCTTCCGGTCGCCGAGGCGGCGGGTAATGGACTGGCGGATGTGACGTTAACCCGATCCGCCGACGGGCATTTTTATGCCGACGCAATTATCAATGGCGCGACCATCCATGTGCTGGTCGATACCGGGGCGACAACTGTGGCGCTCAGTCGCGCAGATGCTCAGGCGGCGGGGCTGCAATTTTCAGAAGGCGACTTTACCGGAACGGCGCAGACAGCGGGCGGCGATATCAAGCTGAAACCTGTGACCCTTGATCGGGTCGGTATCGGCGCGGTTGAGGCGCGCAATGTCGATGCCGTCGTGGTGGATAGCAAAATGAACATTTCGTTGCTTGGGCAAAGCTGGTTGCGGCGGGTCGGCAACGTACAGATTGCAGGCGACCGAATGGTATTGCGCTAGGGAGATTTGATCGGAACGCTCCTGATCGGAACGGGCACGTTGCAGATATCGGCCCCGCCTGCGGGTCTGATAAAAAACGGATCACGGCGATTGGCGCGGGCGTCAGCATATTTCGCGAAGCTGGCGCTTTCGGTGGACAAATACTGAAAGCGCGGGCGGTCGGCTTCGGGTAACTCTGCTGCAAGTTTGATCGATTTGATTGTCACACGCTGTTCGGGCTTTTCGTAAAAGCCGAGTGCGCCAGTCCCCCGCGGCAGACTCGACAGGTTTTCGATACCCGACACGACACGCCCGACCAGCGCGATATTGCGATCGAGGTGGCGCGGTGCTTGCCCGATGACTGCGTAAAGTTCGGCCCCAGAGCCGGTGTCAGGCGACATATCGCGCCCAATGCCGACCATGCCATAACAGTGGACGGACCATGCTTCGTGGCCATCGGACGCATAGGGCCATCCTGCAATGAAACCGGTTTCGGGAGCATAGCTGTCTGCGCTGAGCTGAGCGGACTGTCCGAATTTGTCGGTGCGCGGAGTGGTATAATCCGCTGGTGGGACTTTGATCAGCGCGCTGGGCAATGTTTTCTTCCCGGTCGCATCACCCCATTGCGCGACATAATTGTCCTGCACCCGATTGACCGAGGTCCCGTCCCACCAATGCACCGCCGCCAGCATGCGAACATTGGCAACCCATCCTTGCGAAAACGGTGCTGGCATCAACTGGATTATTACCTGTCGTGCATGGCCCGAATTGTTGGACGCGAGGTTCATGATGAGCAGGTCAGCGTCGGCAATCGTGACCCAATCCGCGACAGGGGCTGCGGCAATGATTTCGGAGGGGGCAGCAGCAGGAGGAGGAAGAGGCGTTGCGGCGGCGGGCAATAGCAGGGCAGCGGCGATGAGGGCGGCGCGTTTCATCGCGATATCCTGACACTGTTGTGTTTGAAACAAAAGACACTCGCCCTGCCGGTTGCGCTCAGAGCTATCGCCAGCTAGGGCGCACCCCTTCCAGTGCATGCGGAGCGGTGGCCGAGTGGTCGAAGGCGCTCGCCTGGAAAGTGAGTATGGGTCAAAAGCCCATCCAGGGTTCGAATCCCTGCCGCTCCGCCATTTTCCCTCGGCCGCTATTGATCATAAAGATCTAGTTGCGGTCGAATGGGTCTGAGGCCCGCTGTGCAAACGCGTGAAAACGCGTGTAGTGCCCGGGCGCGACAGGCTGTACAGCGACGATCTCGTCTAAATTTGAGGGTGCGATGGTAAGGCGAGCGGTGATCTGGACTTTCTCGGCTCAGTTCGCTTCCTTTTTTATCGGATTCGTTGGGTCGATCGCGGTCGCCCGATTGTTGTCGCCGCGCGAAATGGGAATTTATGCCGTTGCCGCGGCGACGATTGGCCTTTTGCAATTGGTCTCTACGTTCGGGGTGGGTGCCTATGTCATTCGCGAAGTCGAGTTATCGCAGAAAACGCTCGACACCGCTTTCACGATCAACACCCTGTTGGCGATCTTGCTCGCGCTCATCATCGCGGGCGCGAGTTATCCGACGGCAATCTTTCTTAGGGAAAGCGCGGTTGCTTCGGTGTTGCAAGTGCTTGCGCTTACCCCGCTATTATCTATTCCCGAATTTCGGCCAGCAACGGTTTTGCAGCGAGAGATGAAATTCGGCGCTCTGTCGTTGATTGGTGTGATGAAGCTGGCGATAAGTATCATCGTCACGGTCGCCAGTGCGGCCATGGGGGCCAGTTACATGAGCCCAGCTTATGGAACAGTCGCATCCGCCGTCTTTGGCACGATCGCTTTCGTGTCCGTTGCCCCGCATCACGTCAATTTCCGAACTTCGCTTGCCCAATGGCGGCCCATAGCGAAGTTCGGCTTTCAGATTATGTCCGTCAGTGGTGTCTCGGTCGCTGCCGCTCGCATTTCCGACCTTGTTCTGGGGCGACTGCTGGGCCTGACGACGCTTGGGCTATATTCGCGGGCGTCCAACCTTTCGAACATGATATTCAGCAATCTCTACGGAACAGGCACGAGGGTCGTGTACGCCCAACTCGCCAAGGATTTTAGAGAGCGCGGAGTCGTCAGGGATACGTTCCTGCTGGGCCTGCGGATGATCGCCGGTTTCATGGGGCCTGTGCTTATCGGCATCGCGGTCCTTGCCCGACCGTTAATAGCCGGTCTGTACGGGGAAAAATGGCTTGGCGCTGCGCCTGTGCTCAGCTTGCTCATGGTCGCGCAATTTATCTCGCTTACCTTCGCGATGAACTGGGAACTCTTTGCAGTCCGCGACAAGCTCGGTCTGCAAGTGAAATATGAAGTATCCCGATCGATTTTCGGCGTGATGGCCCAGACCATCGGTTGCTTTTTTGGGATTATCGGGGCGGCAGCATCCACAGTCGTGACTGCTTTCTTTTCGATCGCTTTATATGTGCCGATGATGCCCCGACTGGCGGATTCGAATCATCGCGAACTGGTGAAAATCTATCTGGAAGCGTTTTCGCTTACGGTCGTTGCGTGCCTGCCTGCCGCTGTTCTGATGTATATGAATGACTGGTCAGCGGGGACATCCGTGATTCAAATTGTCGCTGCTGTTCTGCTTGGCGGGTGCGGCTGGTTTCTACTTTTGTTTACGCGTTCGCATCCACTGGCGATGGAGATGCGCCACTTTACCCGGCTGATCGTGGCAAAGCTGTCCACAAAAACCGCAGATTCGGCATAACCGCTTTTCGCATCGCAACATTTATGCCTTATTTCTGTAGGCAGCCAGTCTTTTAGCACCGCTAGCGGTCCCGCTTTGACGTCCGGCTTATCGGGCGAAGCCGGGGACTAACAATGCAAAAACTCGCCATTCAATTGCTCGTGGGAGCAGCCTCGCTTGCGATAATTTCGACCGCGCCTGCTCGTGCCGCCGATGCTGCGGCAGCCGCGCCTGCCGCTTCAGATGCTGAAGCCGATGCGGACTCGCAGGCAAGTGACGACATTATCGTTACCGGGCGCACGACCCGTTCGGTCACCCAGGTTTCGAGTCTTGAAATCCAGAAGATACTACCTGGCGTCAGCCCACTAAAGGCACTCCAAACATTACCCGGCGTGACGTTCCTGACCGCCGACCCATGGGGTAATAACGAACAGAATATCTCGCTGTTCGTGCACGGTTTCAACCAGCAGCAGCTTGGCTACACGCTCGACGGTGTGCCGCTCGGCGATCAGCAATATGGCAATTACAACGGCCTGTCGCCGCAGCGCGCGATCATTTCGGAGAATGTTGGTCGCGTGACGCTGGCTTCGGGCGCGGGCGATCTCGGGACCGCCTCGACCAGTAATCTGGGCGGCACGATCGACACCTTTTCCAGCGATCCCAAGACGGAAATGGGTGCGACGATCGATCAGACGGTCGGCAGCTATTCGAGCTTCCGCACCTTCGTCCGCGTCGACAGCGGCACCTTCGGCAACGGCAATTCGCTATATCTGTCAGGCGTGCGGCAGGATGGTCGTGCGTGGGATTTCAACGGTAAACAGGGCGGTTATCAGGCCAATGGCAAGTTCGTGCATGATGATCCTACGGGAAAGCTGACGATCTACGCCGCCTATTCGGACAAGACCGAGCCGAACGAGGACGCCACTGTTATCACCGTCGCCAACCGTGCGACTGCACCCTATGTCCGGCCATTCCTCTATCCCGATTTTGCCGCTGCCCAGACTTATCTATCATCGGGTGCCTATAGGGCGGCGGGGTCAAATTATCGCAACTATTACAGCGATGCGCAGCGCACCGATTATCTGGGCTATATCAAATACGACTGGAACATTTCCGACAAGATCACCTGGTCGAACCAGGCTTATTATCATCACGACGATGGTGTCGGCGTGGTTGCGGGACCAATCGACGTCGCGGGCCTGCCGGGACTTTTCTCATTCTATTTTCCGGGCGGTGTCGGCGCTCCGACGACGCCCGCCAATCTGGCCCGGCTTAGCACCATCTTCGGCGGCTCGGGCTTTGCGACCCGCACCACCGAATATCGCATCGACCGCGGGGGGTTGATTTCCACGCTACGGCTTGAACTTGGCAACCATCACATCGAAGTGGGCGGCTGGTACGAACATCAAAGCTCGTCGTCGTTCCGGCGTTGGTACGCGCTCGATGTCAACAACCCGTCGACGCCGTATCAGCGTCCCGGTGACACGTTGACCCCGTTAATTACGCAATATGGCAGCGAAGTGCGTGTCGACGAAATTCAGACGCATATTCAGGATAGCTGGCGCGTTCTGCCGACGCTGACGTTGCTCGTGGGCTTCAAAAGCACTTTTCAAAAGGCCAGCCAGCAGGTTCCTGTTCAGCCTATCCCAGGTTCCTTTTCTAACTCGACCGCACTTCCGATTGGCAGCATCAACACCAGCAAGGTTTTCCTGCCCCAACTCGGTGCTTTATGGGATGTTACCGGCAGCGATCAAATTTTCGTGAACGCACAGAAAAATATTCGCCGGTTTCAGACCAGTGCGGCCGCGGGACTGTCCCCATTCGCTCTGGGCAGCCAGCAGGTATTCGAAGATTTCAAGAATACCGTACAGCCTGAAACCAGTTGGACCTATGAAATCGGAGCGCGGACCCAACGGTCGTTTAATTTTGGTCCGATCACTGGCTTCGAAGGCCAGATTAGCTACTATCACGTTGACTTCAGCAATCGACTGCTGGCGATCAGTCCGACGACGGTCATCACATCGATCATCAGCGGTGCGGCAATTTTGAAGAACGTGGGTAGCGTGAAGACCGACGGTGTCGATTTTGCAGGAACGCTACATTTTGGATCGCACTTCTCGATCTACAACGCGCTATCCTACAATAATTCGCGCTATCAGGATAATTATCAAATCGGTATTCCGACCGTCACCGTGCCCACCGCTGGCAAAAAGGTTCCAGGGTCGCCTGAATGGACGAACAAGACCGTTGTCTCTGCAAATTACAGCATATTCGACGTGCAACTGATCGGGGACTATCTCGGCAAACGCTTTGCCACGTTCACCAACGATCTTTCGGTACCCGGATATTTCACGCTGGCCGGTCGGATTGCTGCAACGATCCCAATCTCGGACGGCTCGCGTATCAAGCGGTTGGCGGTCAGCTTGAACGTGACAAACATCACCAACAAGCAAGCGGCATCGACATTGAGCATTGGTGCAGCATCGGGAACGTTCAACGCGTTTCCGCTTGCGCCGCGACAGGTATTCGGGACGGTCAGTGTTGGATTTTAGGGAAATCTCGATGAACGCCCTCAGCCGTCGGGATACGATCAAGGCAGCGGCCGGTATTGCCGGTGCGGCCTTGATCACCGGATCATTCAGCGCACGGGCGACGTTTGCGGCGCCCGTGCGCGCCAAGCCGCTTGTTTTTGGGCACCGGGGCTGCTCGGCTCTCCGGCCAGAACACACGCTCGGTTCTTATGCCAAGGCCATTCAGGATGGTGCGGATTATATCGAACCCGATCTGGTCATCACCAAGGACGGTGTACTGGTCGCGCGGCACGAGAATAATATCGCGGAAACCACCGATGTCGCGAGACATCCGGTGTTTTCCGGACGGCGCACGACCAAGACGATCGATGGTCAGCAACAGACTGGCTGGTTCGTCGAAGACTTCACGCTGGATGAACTAAAAACCCTGCGCGCGATCGAGCGTCTCGGCAGTTTGCGACCGGAAAGCAAAAGCTATGACGGTCAGTTTCAGGTGCTGACGTTCGAAGAAATCATCGACTTTACCGCCGCCGAATCTGCGGCGCGGGGCCGGACGGTGGGGTTGGTACCCGAATTGAAACATTCGACATTCTTTGCCGGGATCGGAATGCCACTGGAGGATCGCTTCCTCGGTATATTGGGCGCGCATGAATATACCCGCCGTGCGCCTGTGGAAATTCAGTCGTTCGAGATTGCCAATCTGCGATACCTCCGGCGAAAACTTGGGCGCCCAGCAAATGTTCGGCTGATGCAATTGGTCGGTGACGACAAACAGGTTGCTGCCGATGTCGTCGCAGTGGGTGGAAAACTGACCTTTGGCGATATGACGACCCCCGCTGGTTTGAAGGAGATTGCGACCTATGCCGATGTCGTCGCACCCCAAATTCGAGGCGTAATCCCTTTAACTCCTGAAGGGCGACTCGGAACACCAAGGTCGATCGTGACGGATGCTCATAAGGCGGGACTTTTGGTTCGCGTCTGGACATTTCGCCCGGAAAACTACTTTCTCGCCGCTGACTTCAAGAATGAAGGCGGCGATGGTGTACGCAATCCAATGGGGTCGATTGCAGAGATCAAACGCTATCTGGCGACAGGCATAGACGGCTTTTTTACCGATGATCCTGCTCTCGGCCGTGCTGCTGTCGACAGCTAATGCTCGACTGCGGTGCTTACCCGGACGATCAATGCTGCAAAGTCCGGCGAATGGAATGTTCTCGCCGTACCGCTAAAATGCTTTGCGGCGCGTGGTGCCGATATGAAAACATTGTCCGTGCCCCTCGTTCTGTCGATTTCCGACGTCCCCCTCGACTACGTGTCAGTTCCGATGGACAAGTGCCGCGATTAAAGTTGGCTATGTCCGGGGATCATCGCCCGGACAGGTTTCAGCGATCATAGGCTTTGGGCAGGCTTCCTTCGGTCGGCTTGCTGTAACGGTCGCGCAATTCGGTCTGACGTGACCGCATAGGCTGCGGCTGGCCGTCGATGTAGATTGCGACCGGAGCCGAGGACAGTTCCAGTGGATCGCCGTCCCACAACACAACATCGGCACGACGCCCCGGACGGAGCGAGCCAATCTCTCCATCCATGCCCAAAGCTCGCGCGGGCAGGGACGAGATCGTCGCAAATGCCTGTCCCCAGTTCAGCCCCGTCGAACCCGGCACCTTTGTTATCGCGACAAGGTTTCCTGCATATTGTTTCAGGACGTGTTCGCCGGGCGCGGTATTCGCCCCGACGGTCGAGATCGCGACTGGCACGCCCGCCTGAGTCAAGCGGCCAACATTGGATTCGGTCGCGGCCAGCGATTCAAATTGTGCCGGAAGGTCGGCCAGCGCGGCTGCGATAACGGGCACGTGCGCCGCCGCGATATCCTTTGCGACCATCCAGCCTTCGCTGGCGCCAACCAGCACCAGTTTCAGTTTTGGATAGGTGCGTATAAGGGCGATCACCGAACGGATATCGCTCGCACGCTCGACATGGACGAGCAGGGGGACGGTCCCGTCAAGGACCGCTAGCAGCGCCTTTGCATCGCCGCGTTTCAGCAACGATGCCTTTTCGCGGCCGCCAAATGTGGAGGGGCTACGGCGGAAATCTTCGGCTTCTGCAAGCGCATCGTGCAACATGGCATAGGCGGCTGGGCGACTGCCGCCTGCGTCCCGGCCACCACCTTCGCCAAGCTCGACGAACTGGAACGCGCGCGCCCGTGTTATCGGATCGGCATCATGACCGAGGTCGATCACCGCGCCCTGTCCGGCAAAGATCGAACCGGCGGTCGCGGGAGAAACCAGTGCGCGGGTAATGCCACCCGCGCGTTCGTTTGCGATCGCCACGGCATTGGGGTTGATCGCCGGAGCGATGTCGATGGCGGCGGCGAACACCGATGATTTGGCGTTGACGTCATTGCTTTCCTCGATCCCTTCCGCATCGACCAGCCCCAGATTAGTGAAGCCAGCGACCATGCCTGCCGCAACCCATTTGCCGTGTGCATCGACGACGGTCGCCCCGGCGGGGACGGCGACCCCGGTTCCTGCGGCGACGATCCTGCCGTCGCGGAAAACGACGGTGCCGTCGGTGATAGGTTGTGAGCCGTCACCGATTGCGACGGTGCCGCCGACGATTGCGACGGTTTGGGCCTCCACCGGAGCGGCAATGAGGGCGGTCAGGAGCAGGGCGACTGGGAGGGCAAGCTGGACAGGCTTCACTTCACATCTCCCGATCCGGGCAAGCCAAGTTCGAAATCCGACACCGGTCGAAGTTTCGGATTTGTGGCATCATAGAGCAGCGCGCCATCAATCCAGACCTTTTCAGGGCGTGTATAGACACTCAACGGATTGCCGTTCCACAACACGACATCGGCCATCTTGCCCGGTTTCAGGCTACCCGTGCGATCGGCGATGCCGAGCGACTTTGCCGGGTTGAAGGAAAGCCATTCCCAAGCAACGGCGTCCGAAATCTCGATCCCCGCACGACGACCCGCCGCCAGTGCTTTTGCAACTTCCTGATTGAGCCGCTGGATGCCGTTTTCATCGTCGGAATGGATCATCGCGCAAACCCCGGCCTTTTGCAGCAGCGCGAGATTTTCGGCGATGCCGTCATAGCTTTCCATCTTAAAGCCGTACCAGTCGGCCCAGACCGCAGCGCAGACGCCGTTGACCTTTAGCAAGTCAGGGATTTTATAGGCTTCGACGGCGTGATGAAATGCCGTGACATGATAGCCAAATTCCTTCGACATATCGATCACATTGGCCATTTCGTCGGCGCGGTAGCAGTGGTTATGGACGAGGATTTCGCCCGCCAGAACGCCGCGCAATGTGTCCATTGCGATGTTGCGATCGGGGATGGCACCGCCATTTTTTTCGTATTTGTCCCATTTCCGTTTGTATTCGACCGCCTTTGCCCATGTGATGCGGTCGACGGCGATGTTGCCCATCCGCGTCGATGGTTCCCGGTTTCTGGACCCGTAAACGCGCTTCGGATTTTCGCCGCACGCCATCTTCAGACCATAGGGTGCGCCGGGGAATTTCATTCCCTGAACGGTGCGGGCGTACACGTTCTTCAGGACGACCGACCGGCCACCGAACAGGTTTGCCGATCCCGGCAAAATCTGGAGTGTGGTGACGCCGCCATTGGTGAGTGCACGACCGAAGCCGGGGTCTTGTGGCCAGACGCTGTGTTCGGCCCATACTTCGGGTGTGACGGGGTCGGTGGCTTCGTTGCCGTCCGACAGCGCGCGTATACTGGGCGATGGATAATCACCGAGATGACTGTGGATGTCGATGATGCCGGGGGTGATCCATTTACCGGTCCCGTCGATAACAGTCGCGCCAGCAGGAGCGGCGATGTCGTGCCCGATGCCGACAATCTTACCATCCGCAAACAGCACTTCACCACCGTCGATACGGCCGCCTTCGCCATCGTATATGGTAACGTTACGCACCAGCGTCGGCATGCCGGGATATGCTTTGTAGGTGGAGGGGTAGGGATCGTGCGAAAATCCCTTGCCGATACCAGGGCCGGACGATGCGGGTTTCACATGGCCCGAGGACGCCGCACAAGCCGCCAGCGTTAGCGCAAGGGCGCCGACGGCAGCGATGTTGAGGCAGAAACGATATGCGGCACCCAATGTTCTCATTTCAGCGCTCCGAACTCGTATGCCACGGGGTAGGTGAGGGGAGTGCTGCCGATCAAGTGGTTTCGAATGGCCTGGTCAAACGAAAAACATGGCAACCGCAGCGGCGGCCATGACCGCAGTCGCCATCCATCCGAAAAAGAGCAGCCAGCCAGTCGCCGTGAATGCGCCCATCACAGATTTTCGCGAAACGACGATCATCATGGCGGCCATGATCGGAACGGCCACCACGCCGTTGATGACCGCGCTCCAGAACAGGGCTTTGATCGGGTCAAGCGGCGACCAGTCGATACCGATTCCAAGCAGCGTCGATGCAGCGATCACGGTGTAAAAGCCCCGCGCTTGCATGGGTGTATATTCCAGCCCGGATTTCCAGCCGCGCGTTTCGCCCACCGCATAGGCGGCCGACCCCGCCAGCACAGGAACCGCGAGCAGGCCGGTGCCGATGATTCCCAGGCTGAACAGCAGGAATGCGAATTGCCCGGCAACCGGCTGCAACGCCTTAGCTGCATCCGCCGCCGTATTGATTTCCGTGATACCGGCGGCGTTGAGCGTTGCTGCCGTCCCGATCATGATCGTGATCGCAACGACATTCGATATCGCCATGCCGCTGAACGTATCGAGCCGCATCCGGGTAAATTCCCGTTTTGCCTGATGTGGAGCCTCGATGAGCGGTTTCATGGCATCGGACTGGTTGATCTCCTCGACCTCCTGCGAGCTTTGCCAGAAGAAGAGATACGGGCTGATCGTCGTACCGAAAATCGCGACGACCATGGTGACGGCCCCCGCTCCCGCGATGGTCGGCCAGATCATGCCCTTGCCCGCAGCCGCCCAGTCGACTTTCACCATAAAGACCAGCGCAACATAGGAAAACAGCACGAGGGTCATCCATTTCAGGATCTTGGCATAGTGTCGGTAAGGCACGAACATCTGGAGGAGCAACGAGCCGATCGCAAAAACGATCGTGAAGATGTGAGAGCCGCCGCCGACCACCAGCGCGGCGGCATCGCCCATTGCCGCGATATCGGCACCGATGTTGATCGTGTTGGCAATGAACAGCAGGGCAACCAGTGCGGTTACAAGCCAGCGCGGCAGGATATCGTCCATGTTGCGGGCAAGGCCGTTGCCGGTAACGCGCCCGATCTGCGCGCTGACGAGCTGGATCGCCGTCATCAGGGGATAGGTGAGCACCAGCGTCCACAACAACCCGAAACCGAACTGCGCCCCTGCCTGTGAATAGGTCGCGATACCGCTGGGATCGTCGTCGGCGGCACCCGTAATCAGGCCTGGGCCCAATTTCTCGAACAGGGCGATCGTCCGGGTGCGCTTGGGGAGCTTCACGTAAGGCAATCCTTCACTTGTCTGCTCCGGGGTCGGCCATAGCGCATCTTTTGCCGTAGTCCCGAAGTTTTTTGCAAGCGATAGAATGGTTTGGTTATTTGCCGAGTGTGGACGCGACCAGCGGTGTGATCTTGTTGACGATGACATCCACGCCATGCGGATTGGGGTGCATCCGATCTGCCTGCATCAACGCCGGGTCGGATACGACGCCATCCAGAAAAAAGGGGTATAGCGTGGCATCGAACTTTTTTGCGAGATCGGCGTAGATCGGGTTGAACCCGCGTGCGTAATCGCCGCCCATATTGGGTGCGGCCACCATGCCTGTCAGCATGATTGGGATGCCCCGCTTTTTCAGCTCCTTACAGATAGCGATGAGGTTTGTCCGGGTTTCCGCAGGGGCGATCCCACGCAACATGTCATTGCCGCCGAGGTTGACCATGAACAGATCGGGCTTCCGCGTCAGGCCATCCAGAGTGAATGCCAGACGCCGCAAGCCGGCTGAACTCGTATCACCCGATACGCCCGCGTTCTGCACCGTCACCGAAACGCCCCGTGCCGTCAGCGCCTTTTGCAACTCAGTCGGAAAACTTTCCGACGGCAAAACACCATAGCCTGCGTAAAGGCTGTCCCCGAACGCAACGACGAGTTTTGCCGTCGCTTTTGGTGTAGGTTCAGCGGCAGTCTGTACGTTTGTCGACCTGTTCGCAGCACTATTTTGATCCGAACACCCCGCCAACGGTTGGAGCAGCAGCAGCGCGACCACATATGGGGGTAAATTTCGGAACAAGGGCGCAAACTCCAGCGATGCCAGTCAACTCAGATGCCGATATCGCAATCCGTGCGCGCAATGTCACCCTCACGCTTGGGACACGTGAAGCCCCGACCGAGATATTGAAGGGGATCGACCTAGACATCGAACGCGGGGCCAGCGTCGCGATCCTTGGACCGTCGGGGTCAGGCAAGTCGTCGTTGATGGCTATCCTGTCCGGTCTTGAACAGGCGAGCGGTGGCGAAGTGGTCGTGGCGGGCGTCGGGTATCGCGGGTTGAACGAGGACGCACTGGCGCGTGCGAGACGCGGGCGGATCGGCATTGTCCTTCAGAGTTTCCACCTGTTGCCGACAATGACCGCGCTGGAAAACGTCGCTATTCCGCTAGAGTTGGCGGGCGCGTCCGATGCTTTTGCGCGGGCCACGAGCGAGTTGCAGGCAGTCGGGTTAGGCCATCGTATCGACCATTATCCGGTTCAGCTATCCGGCGGTGAGCAACAGCGTGTTGCCATTGCCCGCGCCGTCGCAGGGCGACCGGAAATCGTATTTGCCGACGAACCGACCGGCAATCTGGATGGCGCAACCAGCGGTTCGATCATCGACCTGTTATTTGCGCGACAGGCTGCTGCCGCTGCGACGCTGCTGATTATCACGCACGACCCGTCACTGGCGGAGCGATGCGATCGGGTTCTCGAAATGCAGGATGGCCGGATCGTATCGGACCGCACCGCGTGAACGCGCTTGGGTGGGGTGCAAGCTGGCGGATCGCGCGGAGGGATTTGCAGGGGGCTTTCGTGGGCTTCGGCTGTTGTTCGTCTGCCTGTTACTGGGTGTCACGACGCTGGCCGCGATTGGCAGCCTTACCGCCTCGATCACCGGCGAGCTTTCCGCGCGGGGTCGCACGTTGCTGGGCGGCGACATCCAGATCGGGATGATGCAGCGGCAGACCTCGGCGAGCGAACACGCTTCGCTGGAGGCATTGGGACAGGTCAGCGATACGATACGGCTGCGTTCGATGGCACGGGTGGTGTTGGTGCGTGGGGCCGCGCGTAACGGCGCGCCGGAGGCCGTCCTGACCGAGTTGAAAGGCGTCGATAGCCATTACCCGCTTTATGGCACGCTGACGTTGGAGCAGGGTCGTTATCGCCCGCTTGCTCCCGATGCGGTGGTGATCGACCGCTCGCTTGCCGACCGCCTGTTGCTGCGGGTGGGAGATACGCTTCGTTATGGTGAGGCGGACTTTCGGATTGGGGCATAATCGCCGCTGAACCCGATCGTGTGGGTGAAGGGTTTACGCTTGGCCCCGTTGCCATGGTATCGCTCGAAGGGTTGAATCGCACCAAGCTGTTGCAGCCCGGTGCGTTGTTCGAGACGAAATATCGTGTTCGCCTGAAACCGGATATCCAGCCGCTCGAAGCGATTGGCCAGTTGAACGCGCATTATCCGTCTGCTGGTTGGGAATATAAGCACCGCGACCGGGCTGCGGGTGGTGCCACGCGGTTTTTCGAACGGATGGGGCAGTTCCTGTCACTGATCGGGCTTGCGGCGCTGGTGATCGCCGGGATCGGGGTGAGCAACGGGGTGGCGTCCTATCTCGCGATCAAACGCGATGGCATTGCGACTCTGAAAATCCTTGGGGCGACGTCGGGCGACATCTCCCGCATCTATTTGATGCAGATCGGTATCGTCGCATTGCTGGCGGTGGTTTTCGGGTTGGTGTTGGGGGCAATCCTGCCGATCGCCCTCATCGCCCTGGCGCGTGATGTGCTGCCGGTTCAGCCCGGTGTCGGCATATTCCCCATGCCGCTTGCCGTCAGCGCCGCTTATGGTCTGCTGATCGCCTTTGCCTTTGCGCTTCCTCCGTTGGCGCGTGCCCGGATGCAGCCTGTTGCTGCACAGTTTCGGGGTGTCGTGGATGGCAACGTTCGTATCGACCGACGTACCGTTATGATGGTTCTTGGCGCGGCGGCGCTCGTTGTCCTGTTGGCGCTCGGCACGGCGCGTGAGCCGATGTTTGGCGGAATCGTGCTGGGGTCGGTTGCGGCGGTCCTGTTGCTGTTGGTCGGTATCGGTTGGGCGATACGAAGGTTGGCGATCCGGTTGCCGCGTCTGCGCCGCCCCTTGCTGCGCCTTGCCCTCGCCAATCTCCACCGACCGGGATCGCAAACCATTGCGCTGGTGGTTGCGTTAGGGCTGGCGCTGACGCTGTTCGTGACGCTTGCCGCGATCCAGACCAGCCTTAATGCAGAGATAACGCGTACCGTGCCGCAAAAGGCACCCAATCAGTTCGTTCTCGACATTCCGTCCGAAGCGCGCAGCCAGTTCGTTGATGTCGTCCGCCGGGTTGCCCCCGAAGCGCAACTGAACATCGTGCCGTCGATGCGCGGCACGATCGTCGCTTATGGGGGACAGCCGGTCGCCGACCTGAAGCAAATCCCCGAAGGAGCTTGGTTTCTGGGTGGCGAACGCGGCGTGACTTATAGCGATGTTTTGCCGGAGGGCAGCGACCTGACCGCAGGAAGCTGGTGGCCGAAGCAATATGCCGGGCCACCCCTTGTCTCGCTCGATCAGGCTGCGGCGGATATCCTGAAGCTGAAGGTCGGCGATACGATTACCGTCAGCGTGCTTGGGCGAGAGATCGAGGCGCGGATTGCGTCGTTGCGCAAGGTCAACTGGAACACGATGGGTTTCAATTATGTGCTGGTTTTCTCTCCCAACGCGTTGGAAAAAGCGCCGCACAGCCTGACATCAACCATCGATATTCAGGCGAGGCATGAGGGTGCGGTGTCGCGAGCGTTGCTTGGCGCATTCCCGTCGGCGTCGATTATAGCGGTCAGCGAAGTCATCGGGCAGGTCCGCACCATGTTAGACCAGATGGCGACCGCGATCATGCTGTCTGCATCGGTGGCGATATTGGCGGGGATCGCCGTGCTGATCGGTGCGATTGCGGCGTCTCGACAGTCGCGCAGCTATGACAGCGTTATCCTGAAAACACTGGGCGCGACGCGATGGCAGATCCTTGCGGCACAGGGCCTGGAATATGCGGTGTTGGCGGCGCTGCTTGCACTGGTCGCGTTTGCGTTGGGCATCGGCGCGGCGTGGTATGTGATCGTCGAAGTGTTCACATTCACATGGGCACCGGATTGGTGGGTCGTGTTGGGGACGCTGGCG
This sequence comes from Sphingomonas paeninsulae, assembly GCF_003660165.1. Classification (NCBI taxonomy): domain Bacteria; kingdom Pseudomonadati; phylum Pseudomonadota; class Alphaproteobacteria; order Sphingomonadales; family Sphingomonadaceae; genus Sphingomonas; species Sphingomonas paeninsulae. The sequence continues at coordinate 955,933 of NZ_CP032829.1, read as the reverse complement.
GGTGGTGCGGTCCTGACGTTTGGTATCGGGTTGCTCGGTTCGTTGCCGTTGCTGTCGCTGCGGCCGGCGCAGGCGTTGCGGCGGGTTTGACGGGGGTTCAGTCGGTCGCTGTCGGACGTGACACCACGTAAAAGGCGCATGCCAGCATAAACGCCGCGACCGTCAGAGCCAGCCACAGACGCGGGTGAGCGCCGACCATGAACAGCACGAAGCCGATGGTGATACCACTGCACGCGGCAATCTTTCCCCGTCGCGATATCGCGCCGTCCGCCCGCCAAGCGCGGAGCGTGGGACCAAAACGCGCGTGATTGAGCAGCCATGCCTCAAGGCGGGGAGAGGATCGGGCGAAACATCCGGCGGCGAGGATCAGGAAGATCGTCGTCGGCATCAATGGCAGGATAGCGCCGATGATGCCGAGCAGGACGCACAACAGGCCCAGCGCCAGCCATCCCATTCGTGCAATTCTGTTTCGCGAGGGGCGCTGAGGCGGGAGCTGGGGGTCAGGCAAAACGGGCACGGTCGTTGCCGTAACTTCCTCGTCGCCCGGCACCTAGCAGATTTTGTTCAAGATGCCGTCTTTTCGTGCGCGATCCAGCTCGTAATCTGTGCTTCGAGCACGTCGAGCGGCACGGCTCCCTGTCCAAGCACCGCGTCGTGAAAACGCCGAACGTCGAACTTTGCACCGAGCGCCGTTTCGGCCTTTTGCCGCAATGACAGGATTTTCAGCTCACCGAGCTTATAGGCCAGCGCTTGCCCCGGACTGCTGATGTAGCGGTTAACCTCTGCGTCGATGTTCGCATCGGTCAGCGCGGTGTTTTCCTTCATGAAGGAAACAGCCTGATCCTTGGTCCAGCCTTTTGCGTGCAGACCGGTATCGACCACAAGGCGACAGGCGCGCCACATCTCGTATGACAGGCGGCCCATGTCCTTTTCGGGCGTGTCGTAAATGCCCATCTCGATGCCGAGATGTTCGGAATACAGGCCCCATCCTTCGACATAGGCCGTGAATTGCGAAGCGTATTTCCTAAAGTCGGGCAGGTCCATTTCCTGCTGCAGCGCGATCTGGTTGTGGTGGCCGGGGACCGCTTCGTGACTGGTCAGCGCCGCCAGTTCGTACAGCGGGCGCTGGTCGAGTTTCGAAGTGTTGACGTAATAGGTGCCCGCGATTCCGGCGGCGGGCGACCCCGGCATGTAATAAGCGGTGGTGTTGCCCTCTGCGGTCTCGGCAGGGATGGCGCGGACGCCGTAGGGCAGGCGTGGCAGGGTGGCGAATAGCGTCGGCATTTTGCCGTCGTTGATCTTTGCTTGCAATGCCGCCGCGCCCATCAGTTCCGCCGCTGTCTTCGGGTAATATTTCGGGTCGGTGCGAAGCGTGTGGATAAAGGCTTCGCGGCTGGCATAGCCGGCTTTCTTTGCGAGCGCGTCCATCTCGGTGCGGATGCGTTTCACCTCGCCTAGCCCGATTTCGTGAATCTGATCGGGCGTCAGGGTGGTCGTGGTCTGCTGGCGGATCAGGAAATTATAATATTTCTGTCCGTCGGGCAGCGCCGAAATGCCGTAGGTCTGGCGGCATTTCGGCAGATAGCTGGTGCGGTAATAGTCGTCGATCTTGCGGTATTCGGGATTGAGCGTGCCGGAGATCAGGGTCACCGCCCGCGCCTTCATGCCCGCCCATTCGGCATCGGTGATGCCGACCGGCTTATTGCCCTTAAATGGTGCGTAGAAGCGCGAGTCTTCGGGATTGGCGGTGATGACGCCGGTGATGCTCTGTTCGAAGCCTGAGAGGGTTACGCAGGGCTGCATGAAGCCGCCAGCGACGGCCTGGCGCGTGACGTCGAGGGATTGGGCGTTCGCTTTGGGAAACTGCGCGAGGCGGCCGAGATAGCTTTGGAATTCAGCTTTTGTACGCACCGGGACCGTGTCGGCAAGACCGGCGAAATTCTGGAACCAGCTGCCGAGCGTCGAGAACGTCATTGTCCGTTCGCCGAAGCTATTGGCTTCGACCTGTTCCGACAACAGGCGACGCAGGATAGCCTGATTGGTGACGTCGGCCGGGGAAAGCTGGGTCGCGGGGATAGCATCGAGCCGCTTGATGAACAGCGCCGCCTGCGCCGCCTGGCGGTCCGCTTCGGCAAGGCTGAAATCGCCGATCTGGTCGTCATAAGTGTGGACGCCCAGCGCGCTGGCATAGATGGGATTGGATTTCAGGAACCAGGCCCAATGGTCTGTGATGAGGCCGTGCAGGTCATCGGTTGGTGTTGCGGCAGCGGGCACCGACGAAATCGCGAAAACGGCTGCTAATAAAAGACGGCGCATCATATCCCCCTTGTTATTGGCGCGATGCTAGCGTCGAACGGATACTCGCGATAGGGTTTGCGACAGGGGCATCTCGCCATTGATCGAGAGCAGCGGGAGAACGCGAATGGCCGGTCTGATGTATCGCAAGGTCATTTCATCGGAGCCAGAGGTGGGTCAAACGCACCTGAAGCGCACACTAAGCTGGTGGCATTTGCTGGCGCTGGGTGTCGGGGCGATCGTCGGCACAGGGATATACACGCTGGTGGGCATCGGAGCGGGTCTTGCCGGGCCGGGCGTGATCCTGTCGTTCATCATCGCCGGAGCCGTTTGCTGCTGCGCCGCGCTCGCTTATGCCGAGGTCGCGACGATGATCCCGGCGTCGGGCAGCGCCTATACATATAGTTACGTCGTGATTGGCGAGAGCGTTGCCTGGGTCGTCGGCTGGAGCCTGATCCTCGAATACTCGCTGGTAGTCAGCGCGGTTGCCGTTGGCTGGTCGGGCTATGCTGCGGGCTTTCTGGCATCGCTGGGGATGCCGTTGCCAGCAGCCATTCTGGCGGGACCGGCGGCGGGCGGACTGGTGAACCTGCCAGCGGTCATCATCGTATTCGTGGTTGCCGGATTGCTGGCGCTGGGCACGAAGGAAAGCGCAACGGTCAACGCGATCCTCGTTGTTGTGAAGATCGTTGCCCTGCTCGTGTTCGTGGTGGCAGCGGTTCCGGCGTTCAACGTGGCGCACTTTCACCCGTTCCTGCCGAACGGATTTGCCAGTCACACAGTCGATGGCACGCCAAGCGGGGTGATGGCGGCGGCCGCAATTATCTTCTTTGCATTTTACGGCTTCGACGCGATTTCGACTGCGGCCGAGGAAGCCAAAAATCCTGAGCGTGACCTGCCGATCGGAATTATCGGATCGATGATCGTCTGCACGGCGATTTACGTCGGTGTTGCGGCAACCGCCGTCGGCTCGATGTCATATACCCTTTATGCGGGGAGTTCGGAGCCGCTTGCGCTGATACTGCGGACGCTGGGACATCCGAGCGCCGCTGTTCTGATCGGTGCGGCGGCGGTGGTTGCGCTGCCCACGGTCATACTGGCTTTCCTGTTCGGGCAGAGCCGAATCTTCTTTGTGATGGCACGTGACGGGTTGCTTCCTTCCGGGCTGGCGAAGGTCAATGCGCGCACGGGTACACCGGTACGTATCACCATTTTGACGGCGGTGGTGGTGGCGACGCTGGCGGGTGTTACACCGCTTGCCAAGATTGCTGCGCTTGCCAATGCCGGGACGCTGCTTGCCTTCATTGCGGTGGCGACCTGTATGCTTATCCTACGCCGTCGTGAGCCAAATGCACGGCGAGTGTTTCGGACGCCGCTGGCCTGGATTGTCGGTCCGCTGGCTATTCTGGGCTGCCTCTACCTATTTTACAGCCTGCCACATCAGACGCAGGGTTTCTTCCTGATCTGGAACCTTATCGGTCTGGTTTGCTATGCGTTGTGGCGGGCCGTCGGTTCGCGCCGCGCGGCATAGGGCGAATTAAAACAGGATACGCACCCGAGGAACGGATGCGCATCCTGATTTTGTCAGACAGGGAGCGGCTTATTTGGCTGCCTGATCCTTGGCGGCGCTTGTGACATCGCCCTTGCCCATCGCCGAAACCAGCGCATTGCCCGAACCGGAGAAGTTGCTGGCGGGCAGGCTTGCAGTGCGGTTGCCGACCGTCATCACCACATCATGAACCTGACCGGTCGATGTCGATTTAAGATCGCGTACTTTGCCGATGATATGGCCCTTTGTATCGGTCACGTTCATGCCCGGCATCACGTTGAAGGCACTTGTCCCGCTACCCGCGGCACTCCCGGCCAGTGCGAGCATTCCCGTTCCGCCCGATAGCGCTCCCGCGCCAGTTCCTGTCGCACTGCCGCTTGCGTTGCTGGTGTAGCCCTGTGCGCTGGATGCCGCCGAGTTGGCTGTATCGCGTGTCTGCTGGACTGCGCCCCGCGTCGTGCCGACGGTCTGTCCGGCGATGCCGCGCACATTGTCGGTGCCGATCAACTGGGCATTCGTGCCGCCGCTTCCCGATGCCGATGTGGCACCGTTGCCGCCGATCGAGCGCCCTGCAACCGATGTGGTGTTGGCGATCGCGGAGTCGGTCGACCCGCTGCCCGATGCGCTGACGTGGCCATTGCGACGATTGACCGATTTGTTGACGCGACCTGAACTTGATGTGCTGCCTGCCGTGTTGGTCGCGGTATCCGGCAAACGGCCGATCCCGCCCATCGAGCCACCAAGCGAACCCACACCACCGAGCGCGCCGCCAGCGCCGCCTCCAAGGCCACCCAAGCCGCCGCCGAGCATCCCACCACCGCCACCGCCGCCAAGAAGCTGCGCGGACGCCGGGTTGGCCGAAAGCAATGCAAGCGCCGCAGCGCCGATCAGAAACTTCGTCATCGTCATTCTCCTTTGAATTCTGAAAGGAGAACGGAGGCCGAATGTGGTTTAATCCCGCGTTCGCAAATTTATTTTATCGGCGTGCGACATTTGCCGCATACGATGCCGTGACCATAGCGGCTTCCCATCTTTCGCGCTCCGGCATCGACGCTGGCAAAGGCGGCGCGACGTTTCGACGGATCGAGTGCGGGATAAGCTGCTGCAATCGTGGCTGCGACCAGCGGGGTGGCAAAGGATGTTCCCCTGACGGCGATACTTGCCCCCTTTGCGTTGGCGGCGAGCATATCGGCTCCGGGGGCTGCGTAATCGAGATGCGTCGCATGGCCCGCCTCAATCAGCACCCGGTCGCGACTATCCACACCCGTGACGGCGATGACGCCGGGATAGGAGGCAGGGTAGCTTGGTGGCGAGGCTGGGCCATCATTGCCTACCGCCGCGACGATAATCGCACCGCGCGCCTGAGCGGCGGCGACAACGCGGGCAAGGATTGGATTGGCAGGGCCGACAAGGCTGATGGTCAGGACGGGCACGCCTTCGCCGACCAGCCATCCGATCGCCCGTGCGATTGCGCTGGCATTTCCACCGGCCGGGTCGGTGCCGTACACGTCAGCGGAATATATACGCGCCGTCGGTAACGCGCCCCGAATCTGCCCCGTCCCGGTGATAAGCGAAGCTATTGCAGAACCATGATTGGCGGCCATTGGCGACCCACTGGCAAAGCCGCGCTGGGCGGTAATCCGACCGGCGATACCGCTGTCGATGATGCCGATGGGGGCACCTCTGCCGGTTGAGCCGACGGTGACGGGCGAACCGGCAATGCCGCTTTCAAGGTGAAGCTGATCGGCGGAGACAGATTTTGCCCCAAGTTTTTTCAAAGCGCGGATCGCTGCTGTCAGGGATTGGCCGGGAAGGGTCGCGATCCGGGCATAGCGAACGCCCAGCACATCGTTCCGCTCGATCAGTCGATATCCGTGCTGGGTGGCAACTGAAAGCAGCGCCTCGTCGGGATCATCAATCAAAATCTCTCCCGCGCGCGCCGGAAAACCGTTCTGATCGAGTGCGATGCGGTTAGGATTTGCGCGAACGAGCGCTCCAATCCGGTCGAGGCGCGCATTTGCCAGCGTCTCGGTCGCGCGCGCTGGCAGGCTGTCCACCATAGCACCGATTGGCCCCAATTGGCGCATCACGCCGCCGAGTGCCGGACCGGGCTGAAGCAGTTGTCCGCTGGCCGCAGCCGTCAACAGACCAGCCAGAACGAGCCCGGCGCATAGAAGTTTAAGTTTGGTCATGATGGAAAATATGACAGCATATGGATTAAACGACCACCGGCGCCCGTTTAATCCCCGAACAAGGACAAGCCGGTTTGACGCAGTTCGAAGATGAATTGGTCGCGCTGTTGCCGCAACTGCGACGGTTCGCGCGTTCGCTCTCGCGCAACGCTGCCGATGCCGATGACCTGTGTCAGGTGACGGTTGAGAAGGCGCTCAACGGTCGCGGGCAGTGGCAGTCCGGAACGAGAATGGATAGCTGGATGTACCGTATCATGCGCAACGCCTGGATCGACACCGCCCGCGCGCGAAGCCGGGCTGCACAAACCTTTGTCGGCGAAGAGGCGGGAATGAGTGTTGGTGATCGCGGTGATGCAGCCATCGAGGCGCGCGTCGAACTGACCAATGTCGAAGCGGCAATGCGCCAGCTGCCCGACGAGCAGCGCGAAGCGGTTGCGCTCGTGCTGGTTGAAGGACTTGCTTATAAGGACGCTGCGGCGGTTCTGGACATTCCGATGGGCACACTCACATCGCGGCTGGTGCGCGGGCGACAGGCGTTGCTCGCCGGATTGGGAGAGGCGGCATGACCTTTGACGACGAGACGTTAATGGCTTTTGCCGATGGCGAGCTTGATCCAATCACGACAAAACGCGTCGAGAAGGCGATCTTGACTGACCCGGCGGTGGCAGAACGGGTCGCTGCGCACCTATCGCTGAGGGAGAAAATGGCGGCGGCCTACCCTCTCGATACGCGACCCAATCGGTTGGCCGATCCGCTTGTTGCCATGATCAAGTCAAACACTGTCGTCGCAATGCCCGTCAACACTCGCCCGTCGAGGCCGCGCTGGTTGAAGGTTGCTGGATTGGCCGCCTGTCTAGTCGCTGGCGTTGCGGTCGGGACGCGGTGGCAGAGCGATCAGGTGAAAAGCGGCGGCGGCATGCTGATCGCCTCTGGGACACTTGCCAGAGCATTGGAAACACAGGTTGCATCCGCTGCGGGAGATCCGCGAATGCTCGTCAGCTTTCGCACCAAGAGCGGTGATTATTGTCGCGTCTTCGCTGGACAGGCGCTCGACGGCATTGCCTGTAAGAAGCCCGGGGGCTGGCAACTTATCCGCACTGAGTCCGGGAGTTCGCGAGACAGTGCGGCGTATCGGCAGGCGGGGTCCGGTGACAGCGTGTTGATGGGCGAGGCACAAAACCTGATGGCTGGCGACCCGCTCAGCGCCGCCGAGGAGCAAGACGCGCGATTGACCGAATGGGTCACCAAATGCCCACCGTCGACCAGCAATGTTCGACCGACGCGTTGCTGATAGCGCACGGCAAAACGGTCAATGTCTGTAGACGATTCCAGTGCGTTCGTTCACGGCTAAAATAGCGGTTCGTGCTTTGGGTCGTTCCGGCCGTATCGAAAGTTTTCCTCCTTCATGCGTAGTCTTTGTAGTCTGTCGCTTCTCCTGATTTTCCCACTGTCAGCCCTGGCCCAGACCGCGCCTCCGTCAACGTCGGCAAATGATGGCGAAAGTGAAATTGTCGTGCTCGGTACGGGCTTGCCGCTTGCGCCCGGCACACCGGCTTATGGGTCGTCGGTCATCGACCACGAGCGGTTGACCGACGAGGCGTCCGACCGGGTCGAGAACGTCCTGAAAGATGTCGCAGGGTTCCAGCAATTCCGCCGTTCGGACAGCCGTTCGGCCAATCCATCTGCGCAGGGTGTCACGCTGCGCGCACTTGGTGGCAACGCGTCGAGCCGTACCTTGGTGCTGCTTGATGGCGTGCCTTTGGCTGACCCGTTCTTTGGTTATATCCCGTTCAATGCACTGTCGGGCGACCGGCTTTCCGGCGCGCGCATCACGCGGGGCGGCGGTTCCGGGCCGTTCGGCGCGGGAGCGGTTGCCGGGACGGTCGAACTGGTCAGTGCCACGCGCGCGAACCTGCCTGTTTACACGGGCAGCGCTTTTTACGGCAGCAATGATGCGATGAGCGTGGCGGGTTCGGTCTCGCCCGATCTCGGGGGCGGCTATGCCACGCTGTCCGGTCGTTTCGAACGTGGCGACGGGTTTTTCACGACGCCGGTCAATCAGCGCGTTCCGGCCACAGTGCGTGCGGGTTATCGCGACTGGTCGGTTGACCTGCGTGCGGTCGCGCCGATCGATGCGCAGACCGAATTGCAGTTTCGCGGCCTGTCGTTCGGCGACAACCGAACTTTGCGTTTCAAAGGGGCAGACAGTTCCTCCGAAGGCGAAGACGCCAGTATCCGCCTCATTCATCGGGGCGGGTGGCAGGTCGATGCACTGGCCTATGTTCAGGCGCGGAATTTCAGCAACAAGGTGATCAGCAGCACCAATTTCCGACTGACCCTTGATCAGCGTAATACGCCCTCGACCGGGATCGGCGGCAAGATCGAGGTGCGGCCACCGGTCGGTCCCGACCATGTGATGCGCATCGGCGTCGATGCCCGCTTGGCTGATGGCGAGTTGTACGAGGATGCTTATAACGTGGCGGGTCTGGTTATGACGCGGCGCAATGCGGGCGGCAAGACCAGCACCGCCGGGCTGTTTGTCGAGGATGACTGGACGATCGGCAAGCTGATCCTGACCGGAGGCGTACGCGCCGATCGCTGGACGATTACCAACGGTTTTTTCCGCGAAAGGAACGCGACTGGCAGCTTGACGACCAGCCAAAGTTATCCCGATCGCGACGGCGTGGAGGCAACCGGTCGGGCCGGAGCCTTGTTCAACGTGAGCAATGCGGTGGCGTTACGCGTCGCGGGTTATAGCGGTTTTCGCCTGCCGACGCTGAACGAGCTGTATCGCCCGTTCGTCGTCTTTCCTATCACGACGAAGGCGAACGCCGCCCTGGGCCTTGAGAAGTTGCGCGGTTTTGAGGGCGGCATAGACCTGACCCCGGCGCGTGGCGTAAAGATCAGCATAACCGCTTTTTACAACCGGCTGGAGGATGCGATCGCCAACGTTACCATCGACACGATCACGCGCCAGCGCCAGAACGTCGATGCGATCGTTGCAAAGGGCATTGAGGTCACCGCCGGTGTCACGCACGGACAGGTATCGCTCGACGCCTCCTATACGTTCAGTGACAGTGTCGTACACGGATCTGGCCCATCGGCAGGTCTCAACGGCTTCGCGCCGTCGCAAAGCCCGCGCCATGCGGCCAGCGCGACTTTTGGCTGGGTACCGCGCACTAACTGGCTGTTGTCCGGGACTGTGCGCTACGTCGGCAAGCAATTCGAAGACGACCTCCAGACCGATGTTTTGCCCGATGCGCTGACCGTCGACGGGGTTGCACGAGTGGGCATCACAAAGCATGTCGCACTGGTCGTTCGCGGAGAAAATCTGTTCAACGAAACGGTGGTCACGCGCAATCAGGCAGGCTCTATTGATTTGGGCACGCCACGGACTTTGTGGGTCGGCGTCCGGCTAAACTGAGTAAAGGGAATCAAAGTGAACGACGAGATTTATCCGGTGCCGACCAGCTGGGCACAGGAAGCCAAAATCGATGCAGCACGCTATGCCGCAGATTACGCGCGATCGCTATCCGATTCATCCGGTTACTGGCTGGAACAGGCAAAGACACTCAACTGGATCACGCCGCCCACGCTCGCCGATGAGAGCAGCTTTGCCGAGGCCGATTTCGGGGTACGCTGGTTCGCCGATGGCGTGCTGAACGTGTCGGCCAATTGCCTCGACCGCCATCTAGCAACGCGCGGCGATCAGGTCGCTATTATCTGGGAACCCGACAGCCCGGACGCCGCCCCGCGTCACATCACTTATGCCGAACTGCACGCCGATGTCTGTCGCCTCGCCAATGTGCTGAAGGCGCAGGGTGTCCGCAAGGGCGACCGTGTTACCCTGTATTTGCCGATGATCCCCGAAGCGGCGGTGGCGATGCTGGCCTGCACGCGCATCGGTGCAATCCATTCGATCGTGTTCGGCGGGTTTTCTCCCGATGCGCTCGCGGGGCGCATTACCGACTGTGACAGCCGCATTGTCATCACTGCGGATGAAGGCCGTCGCGGTGGCAAGGCCGTGCCGTTAAAGGCCAATGTCGACGCCGCTGCCGAACTGGTGACCTGTCTCGATGCCGTTATCGTTGTGCAGGTGACCGGCGGCGATGTGCCGATGAAGACAGGTCGCGATCATTATTATGCCGATGTGATGGCGGCGGTCTCGCTGGACTGCCCACCTGAACCGATGAGCGCCGAAGACCCGCTGTTCTTGCTCTACACCAGCGGATCGACCGGTAAGCCAAAGGGAGTCGTCCACACCACTGCGGGCTATCTGCTCTGGGCCAGCCTGACGCACAATCTCGTTTTCGACTATCGCGACGGCGACATCTTCTGGTGCGCGGCCGACGTCGGCTGGGTCACCGGTCATAGCTATATCGTCTATGGCCCGCTGGCGAACGGCGCGACCACGCTGATGTACGAAGGCGTGCCGAACTGGCCGACGCCTGCGCGGATCTGGGAAGTCGTGGACAAGCACAAGGTCAACCAGATCTACCTCGCTCCGACCGCCCTGCGCGCACTGATGCGCGAAGGCGACAGCTTTGTGATGCAGACCAGTCGGGCATCGCTGAAACTGTTGGGAACAGTGGGCGAACCGATCAATCCCGAGGCATGGCGCTGGTATCACGAGGTCGTCGGCCAAGGGCGTTGCCCGATCGTGGACACATGGTGGCAGACCGAGACCGGCGGCCATATGATCAGTCCGTTCCCCGGTGCGACAGCGCTTAAGCCCGGCAGCGCGACAGTGCCGTTCTTTGGCGTCGAACCGAAGCTTGTGGATGCGGACGGCAAGATTCTGGAAGGTGCCGCAGAAGGCAACCTTGTCATCACGCGAAGCTGGCCCGGCCAGATGCGCACCGTGTGGGGCGACCACGAGCGTTTTTTCCAAACCTATTTCAGCACATATCCCGGCACTTATTTCACTGGCGACGGGTGCCGCCGCGATGGCGATGGTTATTACTGGATCACGGGCCGGGTGGACGACGTTATCAATGTCTCCGGTCATCGGATGGGTACCGCCGAGGTTGAATCGGCGCTGGTCCTGCACCGCAGCGTCGCAGAGGCTGCGGTTGTTGGCTTTCCGCACGATATCAAGGGGCAGGGCATTTACGCCTATGTGACGCTGAACGTCGGCGAAGAACCGACCGACGAATTGCGTCAGAAGCTGGTTAAATGGGTTCGCATGGAGATCGGCCCGATCGCCACGCCCGACGCTCTCCAGTTCACGCCCGGCCTGCCGAAGACCCGCAGCGGAAAGATCATGCGGCGCATCCTCCGCAAGATTGCCGAGGGGGATGTTTCGAGCCTGGGCGACACATCCACGCTCGCCGATCCGTCGGTCGTCGATGATTTGATCGCAAACCGGGTGAGCTGAAGCTTTGATCGATGCGGCCCGGTCTCTTGCTCGCCGGGCCGTATGGGGGCGGCAAACTACCTCTCGCGACTCATGATCTTTGGCGTGATACCCAAGCCCCGAAGGATTGCTTCGCAAGCAAAGTCGGGCAGGCGGATCAATTGCGGGTTGTGGCAGTGATTCTTGCTGTGTGGATGCCAACCTACTCGAATCGGCCCTCGTCTTAAATCGCTCGCCCTAAAAAACGAGCGGCGGCACGTTAGCGCCGATAAAACTGGATGCCCCGCAAGGACTCGAACCTCGATAAACGGTATCAGAAACCGGTGTCTTACCATTAGACGACGGGGCAATTGCGAGGCTCAATAAGTCGCACATGTTTTCAAGTCAACGGTCGTGCGACGCATCGGTTGCTCGATCCATCGCACTCGGGTAGCATCGCCCCAAGTGCTGCGCGCGAGCTTTTGCGCGAGTGATTTTCGAAGGTATCGGCATGGCGGACGTAACAGTCCCGTTGCCGCAGGGTTCTGGTGGGAAACGGAACGGTAATGCGGCCAATCAGGGAACGGCTTCGGCTGCGCATCGCCAGCCGTGGTCGAATGCGCGTCGCACATTTGCCGCGCTCGACCTTGGCACGAACAATTGTCGGTTGCTGATCGCCCGCCCGGCCGAAAACGACGGTTTCACGATTATCGACGCTTTTTCGCGGATTGTCCGGTTGGGCGAAGGACTCGCTGGCAGCGGACGGATAAGCGATGCGGCAATCGAACGAGCCATGTCGGCATTGTCGGTGTGTGCTGATAAACTGGTGCGGCGTGGCGTTCATCTGTCGCGTGCGGTTGCGACGGAAGCCTGTCGTCGCGCCGAAAACGGGCAAGATTTTGTGGACCGGGTTTACCGGGAAACCGGCATAGCCCTGGATATCATCGACGCTGGCGAAGAAGCGCGACTGGCTGTTGCCGGGTGCCATGCTTTGCTTGAACCGGGCGATGGTCCGGCGCTCATTTTCGACATCGGCGGGGGATCGACTGAATTGGTCCGCGTTGAGCGTGGTGAAGATGAGCCGCGCATTGTTGCCTGGCGCAGCGTGCCGTGGGGCGTTGTGTCGCTTTCCGAAGTTGAGCCGCACGATGCACCCGATCGCGAGGGGCGACTGGCAGCTTATGACCGTATGCGCGAGCGGTTTGCAGAGGCGATTACCGATTTCGTCAGTCCGGAAACCATCGCTGAGCCTTTTTCGTTGCGGTTGCTGGGGACCAGCGGGACGGTGACGACCCTCGCCAGTGTGCATCTGGGTTTAAACGTTTATGACCGGCGCGCAGTCGATGGGTTGCGTGTTCCATCCGATTCGCTGCGCGCAATCAGTGCCAGCCTGGCCGGACAGACGGTGGCGGAACGTGCGCGGGTTGCGTGCATCGGCAACGAGCGCGCTGACCTCGTCGTCGCAGGTTGCGCGATACTGGACGCCATTTTGGATATTTGGCCGGCCCCACGGGTCGGGATTGCCGATCGTGGTATCCGCGAAGGTATATTGCGGGCGCTCATTGCGTCGTCCGCTCGGTGATTAGGGGTATAATGTGAGCAGAGGCGGTAGTGGCGGACGGACGCGGGTAAAGACGGGGCGGGGACGCACGGTGTCCTCGAATCGCTGGCTCGCGCGCCAGTTGAACGATCCTTATGTGAAGCGCGCCCATGCCGAAGGACTTCGTAGCCGGTCCGCATTCAAGCTGATCGAGTTGGACGAGCGATTCGGGTTTCTGCGCGGTGTGCGATCTGTAGTCGATCTCGGCATCGCGCCAGGCGGCTGGTCTCTGGTCGTCCGCAGACAGGTTCCGAAGGCCGCGATCGTGGGCATCGATCTGTTGCCGGTCGACCCGATAATGGGCGTGACGATCCTTGAGATGGACTTCATGCTGGACGAAGCGCCGGGGCTGCTGATCGACGCGCTCGGTTCGGCTCCCGATCTGGTGCTGTCGGATATGGCGGCAAACACGGTGGGTCATACCCAGACCGATCATTTGCGGACGATGGGGCTGGTCGAGGCGGCGGCTGAATTTGCCTATGATGTGCTGAAGCCCGGCGGAACGTTCGTGGCAAAGGTTTTTGCTGGCGGGGCAGACAGCGCGATGGTTGCCGACCTGAAGCGTAATTTCACGACTGTAAAGCACGCAAAGCCCGCCGCCAGCCGGAAAGAATCATCCGAATGGTATGTGGTGGCTCAGGGATTCAAGGGCGAAGAATTGCGCAATCAACGTGCCGCAGAACGGAACCTAGAATAATCAGCGCGTTGCGGTGAACTGTTTCAACCGGTTGTTGAATGCAACCAGTTCGGAACCGCTCAATAGCGAGGTGGCAGAGAAATTCACCGACCCCGGATTGACGACGCTGCCATTACGATAAACCTCGAAATGCAAATGTGGGCCGGTAGAAAGGCCAGTCGATCCGACATAACCGATAATCTGCCCCTGCGAAACGCGCGTGCCCGGCGCGACTGCGATGCGGCTCATGTGCGCGTAGCCTGTTCCAAGGCCGCCAGCGTGGTTCAGCTTTACCATGTTGCCGTGGCCGCCATGCCATCCGGCAAAGGACACGATGCCATCGGTGGCGGCGTGGATGGGCGTCCCGTAAACTGCCCCGTAATCGACGCCCTGGTGCATCCGTGAATAGCCAAGAATGGGGTGAAACCGCATCCCATAGCCGCTGGTCTTGTGACCGATGACAGGCATTGCAAAGCCCCCGTGCTGCTGGCCGACGCCTGCGGCATCATACCATTCGGTGCGGCCACCTATGGTCCACTGGATCATCCGGGTTGCCTGATTACCGTTAATCAGCCCAGCATAGAGTAGCTTGCCGAACTGGACCTCTCCCGTAGCAGCGCGTGCACGTTCGACGACCATGTCGAAGCGTGCGCCGTTATCGAGGTTTCCCAGTTGAACCTTGGAAGCGATAGCGCGGATGTAGGTTTCGACCGCCTTTGGTGGTGCACCAGCGCCTGTCGCAGAAACATAAACCCCGTTGTTCACGGTGCCGGCAATTCGCATTGGGGTGTGATCGACGGCGATCGGTTGGCGCTGCATCGACAGTGCGTTGCCAACGCGCGTGAACGACAGCTTCATATCGAATCGAGCGCGGAAATTCAGATCATCGAGAGGGCGTGCATCGTTGCGGTTCTCTCTGCGGCCAAGTGTCAGGCCAAGCGCGGTTCCGGGTGCGATTTGCGAAGGGTCGACAACTTCAGCCGTCATGCGAGTGACCTGAGCCGCTTCAGCCGCGCCGACGCCCGCACGTTCCAGAGCGCGGGCGAAGCCGTCGCCCTGTCCGATCGTGGCGTTTAGCTGCAATGTCGGACGTTCGGGGGTGTCGGTCAGGCTGTGGACGGCGTCAGTTGCCGCCATCCGGCTTCCGGTATCTCCGCCCCACGCCAATGGAGCAATGGATTGGGCACGTGCGGCTTCCCATGCGTCGGCGCCCATGGCTGGGGGTGTTGACGCGGGCAGGGCGCGCAGGCCCGGCGACAGCGTATAAGTCATTGCGCACAAAGCGGCGCACGTTGCGAGGCCGCGCCACCATTTGCGCGAACCGATGTCGGCACCAAGGTCGGGAGCGAATTCGAAGCGATCGAAAAAAGGAGTCGGAAAAGCGGTGTCGGCGCGCCCGAATGTTGACCCGAATCGTGGAGCATTTGCCGGTAGCGTATTGTCTGGCGACAGCACGGCCGCACTGCCCAGACTACCAAACCTTGCTTCGCTAACCTGATACAAGTCTTGCGCGCCCCTGACGCTCGAGTGCTGCCCACCCACGACGTTGCCGCCGCACCAGGTATCTGCACTGTGGACAGATTTCGTTAATGTCAAACTAACCGATCCACAGCTTCGGCTTGCAACGCAGGAATTCTGCGCCATCTTGTGGTTATGGATTCGAAGCTGGTCGCCGTCCTTGGGCCTACCAACACAGGTAAGACGCACCTCGCTATCGAGCGGATGTGCGCGCATTCCAGCGGTATGATCGGCTTCCCGCTGCGGTTGCTGGCGCGCGAGGTTTACGACCGGGTCGTCGCGATAAAAGGCGCGGGCGAGGTGGGCCTGATCACCGGCGAGGAGAAAATCCTGCCGCCGAAGGCGCGCTGGCTTCTGTGTACCGCCGAATCAATGCCGATGGACCGTGACGTCGCTTTCCTTGCGCTGGACGAGGCGCAGATTGGGGCTGACCCTGAACGCGGTCATGTGTTCACCGACCGGATGCTGCATGCCAGGGGGCGCGAGGAGACGATGATCCTTGGGTCAGAAAGCCTTGGCGGGATGGTTCGCGCGCTGATGCCCAAGGCCGAAATTACCAAGCGTCCGCGGTTTTCAACGCTGAGTTATGCGGGCGCGAAAAAGCTGTCGCGGTTGCCCAAACGGTCGGCCATCGTCGCGTTCAGTGCCGAGGAAGTTTATGCCGTGGCAGAGATGCTTCGCCGGGCGCGGGGCGGCGCGGCGGTGGTGATGGGTGCGCTCAGTCCACGCACCCGCAACGCGCAGGTTGCCATGTTTCAGGCGGGTGAGGTCGATTATCTGGTGGCGACCGACGCGATTGGCATGGGCCTGAACATGGACCTGTCGCACGTCGCGTTTGCGTCGCTCAACAAGTTTGATGGGCATCGCCAGCGGCGGCTTACGCTTTCGGAAATGGCGCAGATTGCAGGGCGCGCGGGGCGGCATCAGCGTGATGGCACGTTCGGTTCGCTGGGTGGAGAGGAGATGTTCCGTCCTGAGGAAGTCGAGGCGATCGAGGAGCATCGCTTTCCACGCATCGAGCATCTTTACTGGCGCGACGGTGATCCCGATGTCTCGACCCTGTCCGCGCTGATAGCGGCACTGGAGGCACGGCCCGAAAGGCCACAATTGCGTGCCGCGCCCGAGGCAGTCGATCTTGCCGTGTTGAAGCGGCTGGCCGACGATCCTCTGGTTGCCGAACGCGCCCGGCATCCGGTGCGGGTGGCGCGATTGTGGGAGGCGTGCGGCTTGCCCGATTTCCGCAAGGTTGGCCCCGAACATCATGCCAAGACGGTTGCGCGCATCTATCGTCATTTGACCGAAGGCGCCGGGCATATCCCGACCGACTGGTTTGCCGCCGAAATTGCCAGGTTGGATGAAGTCGGTGGCGATATTCCGGCGCTGGGCGGCCGGATCGCGGCGGCGCGGACATGGGCCTATATCGCGCACAGGGCGGACTGGCTGGCGGACCCGAAACACTGGGCGGCGCGGACCGAGGCGCTGGAGGAAAAGCTATCCGATGCTCTTCACAAAAAGCTGACCGACCGATTTGTCGATCGGCGGACGACGGTGTTGATGCGCGAGATCGGTGCCGATCCGGCTATGCTCGATGTGGCAGTAGCCGACGATGGCGTCGTTAGCGTTGAGGACGAGCCGATCGGGCGGTTGGATGGGTTTGCGTTCACCGTCGATCCTTCGGCTCGTGTGGGTGAACGCAAGCGGTTGCTGGCGGCGGCAGAGCGGCGATTGCCAAAGGAACGCGCACGGCGCGCGCAGGCATTGGTCGACGCGCCCGACAAGGAGTTTGTGCTGACCGCAGAGCCTATCGGCATATCGTGGCGCGGAACGACCGTAGCGAGGCTCGTTCCTGGTCGGGCGCTGTTGGAACCGCGTGTTATCCCCGATCCAGCGATCGGCCTGTTGACCGCTACTGACCGTGAGCGTGTTAGCCAGCGGGTCGAGAACTGGCTGACGGTGACGCTGCAACGGTATCTTTCGCCGTTGATTGCGATGGCGACGACGGGCGGCGATCTGTTCACACCACCGCGGGTGCGCGCTCTTCTGGCGCCGCTCGCTGCGAGTGGGGGTAGCATTGAGCGAGCCGCAATGGATGCTCCCCTGAACGCGCTTGATGCCGATGATCGGCGAATATTGCGGGCGGCGGGACTGACGGTGGGAACGCTCGACCTGTTCGATGCGCGACTGTTGAAACCCGAACCATTGCGCCTGATTGCTGCCCTGCGCGCGGTGCGGGCAAAATCGATGATGCCTGCTTTGCCTGCGCCAGGGACAACCGTAACCGATGCTCCCGAGCCGCTGCCCGGTTTCCGAAAGTTCGGCGCAAAACAGGTGCGGATCGACCTGATCGAACGGATTGCGCGCGCATTGCACGACCTGCGAAAGGCGCGATTGCCGTTTATTCCCGACCCGGCGCTGGCGACATCGTTCGGCGTCGATGCGAGGACATTCGATCATATTTTGCGGGCCTGTGGGTTTCGGGCGGAGAGCGGAGGCAATTGGGTCTGGCGCAGCCGTCCACGCGCCGCTCCACCGAAACCGGCACCACAATCACCCCATTTCGCCGCGTTGAAGGGCTGGGCAAGCGGTGTCTGAAAACTCCCGATCGTCCAGCACGATGCGCCTCGACAAATTCCTGTGGTTCGCGCGCCTGACCAAGACGCGCAGCGCGGCGCAGGCGATTGCGGCGAGTGGCCACCTCCGTATTGACAGCCGCGCCATCGACCGTGCTCACGTTTCCATCCGTGCCGGGCAGGTCATCGCGTTTCCGCTCGGGCCACGCGTTCGGGTCTTACGGATCGAGACACTACCGGTGCGACGTGGGCCTGCTCCAGAGGCGCGGGAATGTTATACGGATCTGGTTGGGTACGGAAAAGCGGCAACGGTGATTGACGGGACCGCTCCGGAATCCTAACGGTCCCGGATTACAGGGAGTTTTTACGGCCATGACCTACGTCGTCACCGACGCCTGCATCAAGTGCAAGTATATGGATTGCGTCGAGGTCTGCCCCGTCGACTGCTTCTACGAAGGCGACAATATGCTCGTCATCAACCCCAGCGAGTGCATCGACTGTGGTGTTTGCGAGCCTGAGTGCCCAGCCGAAGCGATCCTGCCCGATACCGAGAACGGGTTGGAGAAGTGGCTCGAGTTGAACACGACCTTCTCCGCGCAATGGCCGAACATCACGCGCAGCCGTGCGGCACCCGCCGATGCCGATGAATTCAAAAGTGTCGAGGGCAAGTTCGAGAAGTTCTTCTCACCGGAGCCGGGCCAGGGCGACTAAGCCCTGCTTCAGTTTCCATCCTACCCCAGCTTTCGCAGGCGTTCTTCTTCTCGCTGAATATAATCCCGCGTGATGGGCAAAGTGTCGCGACGGCGGGAGTATTGTAGCTGGTAATTGCATAGCGACCCGCCTTCGAAGGCTACGGCTGCCCCCGCAAGATAGAATTGCCACATCCTGAAAAACCTGTCGTCGTAGAGCGCCTCAATCTCGGTACGCTTTTCGACCACGCGTTTGTACCAGTGGCGAAGCGTCAGGCCATAATGCAGGCGCAGCGTTTCGATGTCGGTGGGGATTAGCCGCGTCGTCTCGCTCGCGGATATGATTTCTGACAAAGAAGGGCTGTAGCCGCCGGGGAAAATATATTTGGCGGTCCATGTGTCGGTTACGCCAGGTTCTCCCATTCGGCCGATCGTGTGGAGCAGCATGACGCCATCGTCGGTTAACAGATTGCGGCATTGTTTGAAAAACGTTTCGTAATGTTGGGGTCCGACGTGTTCGAACATCCCCACCGAAACTATGCGATTGAACGTGCCAGTAACATCGCGATAATCGATGAGTTCGAATTTCACGCGGTCGGAAACCCCAGCAGCCTCGGCCCGTTTGCGCGCGACCTTTAGCTGTTCTTCGCTGAGTGTGATGCCCAGCACCTCGACATCGGCAACGCGGTTCAGATACATTGCCATACCGCCCCAGCCGCAACCGATGTCGAGCACCCGCTGACCCGATTTCAGCGCAAGCTTTGCCGCAATGTGCGCCTTTTTGTCGGCCTGTGCCTGTTCGAGCGAGTTGGCTGGATCAGTGAAATAGGCGCAGCTATATTGGCGGTCGGCGTCGAGGAAGAGGTCGTAGAGCCGATCGCTCAGGTCGTAATGATGTGCGACATTGCGTTTCGATTTGCGCGCCCAGTTGATCCGGTCGATGCGCCCCTTTACCCGGTGCAGTGCGTCACGCCAGATATTGGGGTTGCCGGTGGTTCCCCCTTTTTCCCACGGATTATTCAATCGGATCAGCGAGATGAGATCAAGTACATCGCCACGTTCGAAGATCAGGCGACCGTTCATATAGGCTTCGCCCGCTCCGAGATCCGGGGCAAGCGCGATATCGCGGGGGACGCGGGAATCGGCGAAACGCACCGTTACGTCGGGGAAGCCCGGAACAGATTTGCCGAAGGTCTTTGCAACCCCCTTGTGGTCGATGATGGTGAGTTCGCCCTGACGAAAGGCGGCGGAAACATATTTGTCGAACAAAGACATGTGACGATGATTTACCTGCTTATAGATAACTTCAGATCCCGGCGTACCATTGGTAACCGGCAGCGTCCTCCCAAAACCCGCCATTGCCTCCACGTATCCCTTTTAATGAAGAAACAAGTTCGAGGCGGTTGACGTATTTGGCGTGCTTGTATCCCAATTGCCGTTCGACGCGGAGGCGCAGGGGCGCGCCGTTTGCGACCGGCAGATATTGGTCGTTTAACGCCCATGCCAGCATCGTCTGCGGATGGGCGGCGTCGATCCGGTCGATCGATTCATAATAAGGCGCGCCGTCGTTCGCATCGGCGCAGTGGAATACGACGTAATTTGCCTGAGGGCTGACTCCTGCACGATCGAGCAACAGTTTCAGTGGCGTTCCGGTCCATTTGGCAATCGCGCTCCAGCCCTCGACACAGTCATGGCGGGTAATCTGGCTTCGGTGGGGCAGGTTGCGGATTTCGTTCAGGGCAATCGTTTGCGGCCGGGCGACCATGCCGTCGATCACAAGCGTCCAATCGGCGAAACCGGCGGCGACGTGGCGAGCATAGTCTTCACCGACGGGCATTGCCGTGCCGTTCGAACGAAAGATCGGTGAGCGTTGGTTAGGAGCGTATTCGGTGGCGAGAGCGGTATTGTCCTGCAACAGTCGTTGCAGCCCGTAATTGCCGCGCTCGCCCTGCTTGAGCAGTTTCTGAAAATCAGGATTATCACCCAGTTTATCGCATCCGCTGATCAGCGTGCCTGCTCCCGCGACGAGGCTGCCGACGAGCGCGCGACGGGTAAGAATTTTGCTCATGCTGTACCCCCTACGGGCGTGATCGGATCGGACGGTATACGGTAGCGACCGGTGATCATCGAACGGATTTCATTATAAGGACCAGCAAGCAGGACAAGCAGCAGGTGGACGACGATAAATAGTGCGATGCCGCCCGCACAGATGAAGTGGATAGAGCGCACCGTCGCCCGGCCTCCAAACAGGGTTGGGATCGGCAAAATCGCGTTGAAACCGGGTGACAGGCCCAGTCCGGTGAGAATCAACAGCGGAATCAAAATGAAGATGACGCCGATATATGTCAGCTTTTGCAGGATGTTATAGCGAAGTGCGGCGGCACCCGTTGGGAAGCGCAGGCGGGCATGATCCTTTATATCAGCCCACAAATGCGAAGGCCTGATCTCGGCCTTAGTCAGCGTCAGATCGCGCTGGATGTGGCGTGTGATGAGCGAGGCAATCAGGTAAAACAACAATCCGAAAGCCAATATCCACGCAAAGGCCAGATGCCATTCCCGAGCGAGCGCGAGATTGTAATTCGACGGAATGGTTGTCCAAGCGGGAAAATGCGGTGGGTTGAACCAGGCATGGTCAAAGTTCGCGCCATATTCGCCCCAATAAAGATGG
This sequence comes from Sphingomonas paeninsulae, assembly GCF_003660165.1. NCBI lineage: Bacteria > Pseudomonadati > Pseudomonadota > Alphaproteobacteria > Sphingomonadales > Sphingomonadaceae > Sphingomonas > Sphingomonas paeninsulae. Next base: position 934,841 of record NZ_CP032829.1, on the reverse strand, counting down.
GGGTGAGCATTGGAGATCGTCAGACCGGACATCAGCATCACGAAGATCGCGATGGCGTTGATCCAGTGCCAGACGCGGGTCGAAACCCGGTGACGTTTTACGAGCTCGCCGCCTTTCACTTCGCCGTCCGCTATACCGACCGCCATCGACTATCTCCTCGGGGCTATGTTGTCCGCCAACATTAGTTCGCTGTAAAGCGCGAGAAAGTTACGAATAAGCGCGATAGAAAAACACGATTGTTGTCACCGTGCTGATTGCCAGCGTCCACGCGCGGATCGCCCAGGGTGGCAAAATCAGGCCCAGTCTTGCGCCGAAATGACCGCCGACGATCCCCCCGGCCAGCATCGGCAGGCATAAATTCCATCTTACCATACCGAGTATTACGAAAACCATCGTTGCAGCGGCATTGGCTATGGCGAGCATCAACGTACGCGGGGCGGCAAGCTGATGTGGTGCGCTTCCGGCCAGCAGTCCCCATGTCGCGGTCATCATCAGCCCGACACCGCCGCCGAAATATCCTCCGTAAATGCCCAGCGATAACTGAGCGACGATCAGCGTCCGCAGGCCGATGGAGGTCCGTGCTTTAAGCCAGTCGGCAGCATGGCGTCCAAAGGCGAGCGCAATTGTAGCAAGTAGCAAAAGCCACGGAATGATAACGTCGAAAGTGCGGGTAGGCGTGGCAACGAGCAAAAGACTGCCGATCAGTCCGCCGATAAATGTGATGATCGACAGCCGCTTTATCGACATCCCGGCAATGGTGCCGAGGCCGCGTCGATAAGCCCAGGCACTTGCGACCGCGCCGGGTTGCAGCGCGACATTGCTGGTCGCGTTGGCGATCGGCGACGGTAACCCAAGCGCGATCAGGGTAGGCATGGTTGCGAACGACCCGCCACCGGCGAGTGCGTTCATCGAACCGCCGATAATGCCTGCAACACCCGCCAGCGCGAGCGTCAGGGCGTCAACCAAGCGCAGCCTGCTTTTCTTCTGCAAGCGCGTCGAGTTGCGCCCGTGTTTTCTTTTCGCTTGCCGATTTCAACTGCCCGCAGGCTGCCATGATGTCGCGACCGCGCGGTGTGCGGATCGGTGCGCTGATCCCGGCATCGAAAACGATCGTGCTGAACGCGCGAATGCGGGCGGGGTCGGAACATTCATAGGTCGCACCGGGCCACGGGTTGAACGGGATCAAATTGACCTTTGCCGGCAATTTATATTTGCGAATCAGGCGGACAAGTTCGCGCGCGTCATCGTCGCTGTCGTTCTTGCCCTTCAGCATCACATATTCGAACGTGATGCGGCGGGCGTTATTGGCCTGCGGGTAGTCGGCGCACGCCTGAAGCAATTCCTCGATGCCATATTTGCGGTTGATCGGCACGATTTCGTCGCGGACTTCCTTGGTTACCGCGTGGAGCGAAACGGCGAGATTGACGCCGATCTCTTCGCCCGCGCGGGCCATCATCGGGACCACGCCTGACGTGCTGAGCGTGATGCGGCGCTTGCTGAGGGCAAGGCCGTCGCCGTCCATGACGATCTTCAACCCGTCGCGCACGGCTTCGAAATTATAGAGTGGTTCGCCCATGCCCATCATGACGATGTTGGTGAGCATCCGGCCCTCCTCACCCGAAGGCCATTCGCCGAGCGAATCGCGGGCCAGCATGACCTGTCCGACAATTTCACCGGCGGTCAGGTTGCGGACCAGCCGCATCGTACCGGTGAAACAGAAACGGCAGTTCAGCGTGCAACCGACCTGGCTGGATACACATAGGGTTCCACGATCGGCGTCGGGAATGAACACCATCTCATAGTCCTGCGCATCGGGCGACCGAAGCAGCCATTTGCGCGTGCCGTCCGACGAAACCTGCGCTTCGATAATCTCTGGCCGACCAACGACAAAGCGTTCGTCGAGCCACGGATGCAGTGTTTTGCCGAGGTCGGTCATCGTCGCGAATTCGGTGGCACCGCGATTATATATCCAGTGCCAGACCTGTTTGGAGCGAAGTTTTGCCTGTTTTGGCTCCATTCCAGCATCGGTCAGCCGTTCGCGAAGCTGGTCCTTGGTCAGGCCGACCAGATCGATCCGACCATCGGCCCTTAGCGTAGGCGCGCGGGGACGGTGACGGGATCTATATTCCCGGGGCTTTGCATCAGGGCGTTCATGCCGCGCGATATAGGGCGGCAGCCACCAAAACGCTATCTTCGTGCGCAACCCAGCGCAGCGGCGTCGATGGCGGTCGCCGCACCCTTCAGCGCATAGCTTTCCGAAAAGCTGCTCCCCGTAGCGGCGCGCGCCCTTATGGTGAAACCTTGTGCGTTGCGCATCGCAGCCACCAGAGCGGCGTCGATGCGGGCGTCGGGAGCCCATGCGTCGGCACCGCCTGCGACCATCACGAACCTTTGCGCGCCGATCGTGAGCAACACCGGAGAGTCGATCATCAGCGCGCGCCCCAGCCGGACTTGAACCTGCCCGCGCACGCCCGCCTGAGGCCATGTCGATACAGTCGCAAATGGTCGCCATTTGCCACCGCCGCCGCGATATGGCTCGGCTATTGCAAAGCAGCGGAGGGGCTGTTCGTCACGAAACGCGCCCCATCCTTCGAACGTCCCGAGGGATGTTCGCGCCGCGGCAGGTGAGGCCAGAAGTGCAAGCGCAGACAGCAGCCGTTTCATGCGTGGCCGCCGCCGGTCCCACGAATGGCGACCGTTTCAACCCCATTCTCGATGACGACCACCGACCCTTGCGATAAGCCTGCGGCGATCGGTGCGCTGTAATCCGCGTTGGTCGGCAAATCGGTCAGCACACCGCGAAGAACGCGGCTCGAGATGCCGTGCATGATGACAAGACGATCCTGGAGCGCGGAGGTTTGACTTTCGCGGGCAGCGTCGTTCGCCCAATCGGTGACACGCCCCGCGATTTCGTCGTAAGTTTCGCCATCGGGTGCTGGTTTCAGCAGCATCGTTGCAGGGTCCACGATCGCGCCAACTTTGGCGACGACATCCGCATAATAACGCCCACCCCAACTGCCCATGCCGATTTCCACCAACCGTGGGTCGACGTGCGTTTCGTGCCAATCGAGTTCCAGATGCTCGGCGATGATCGCCAGCGTCTGCAAAGCACGCCCGGAGGGGACGACCATAGTTCAAGCGCAGGCTTTACGCCTAAAATCTTACGCAGATCTGCTCCCATCGCGTCGGCCTGAGCAAACCCCGCACGAGTGAGCGGCGTGTGGAGGTTATCGCCCTGCAAACGTCGACCCGCATTGAAAACGGTTTCCCCATGCCGGGCGATAAAGGTCTTTCCGGGTAAATTCATGTCAAGCCCATTCCCCGGTTTGTGGCAGAAATGCAACGGTTTCTCCTGTTTATCTGAGGTTCATGCAACAAACGATCGGGCTCCCTATTTGAGCATCATCCCCACGTTCGGGGATCAGTAAGGAGTTGCGTAATGCGTACCATTTTCACAGCCGCGCTTTTGGCGTCGGCATTTGCCACCCCAGCACTCGCTCAGGAGCGCGCCCCATTTACCGGACCGCACATTGAAGTGACCGGCGGTTGGGATCGTTTGACTGGCAGCGACGGTAATGGCGGACACAAGGATGGTTTCGTCTATGGTGTCGGCGGCGGTTACGATGCTCAGGTCGGCGGCGTGATCCTCGGGCTCGAAGGCGAAGTCACAGATTCCACCAACAAGGTTCGGGCTAACAACGTTCTTGTGGCGGGTGACAGCACGCGGGTCAGCGCCGGTCGCGACCTGTATGTCGGTGCACGTCTTGGCTATGCGGTTGCTCCTGCAACGCTGCTGTACATCAAGGGCGGTTATACCAATGCTCGCTTTGGGCAGCGCTATGATGATGGCGTCGGCAACTTTTCGGGCGGTCACGCCAATGCCGATGGTTACCGTCTTGGTGCCGGTATTGAACAGAAGTTCCGGGTGTTCGGACCCGGCGGGTTCGTGAAGGCCGAATATCGTTATTCGAACTATCAGAACCTGAATATCGGTAACGCAAATATCGATACCGATTTCGATCGCCATCAGGTTGTCGGCAGCGTCGGCATACGATTCTGACGCACAGATCGTATTGAAGTGAGATCAGAGGGTCGGGGCGCTTGCCCCGGCCCTTTTTTCTGTCCATTAGTCCAACCTTGCATTTTGCTTTAGAAGACCCGGGGTTTTAGACCGATGAAGGCGACGATCGAACGCGCGACGCTGTTGAAAAGCCTGGGACATGTCCAGTCGGTGGTCGAGCGGCGCAATACCATTCCGATTCTGTCCAACGTCCTGATCGAGGCGCTGCCCGAAGGCGGCATCCGCCTGATGGCGACCGATCTCGATTTGCAAATCCTAGAGACGATCGACGCGAAGGTTGAAACAGCCGGAACCACGACGGTTTCTGCACACACTTTGTTCGAAATCGCGCGTAAACTGCAGGAGGGAAGCGAGGTTTCGCTGAACGCTGCGGACGGTAAGATGGCGATCAAGGCCAGTCGGTCCAACTTCAACCTGCCGACGCTGCCCCGCGATGATTTCCCGATTATTGCAGAGGGTGAACTGCCGACCAAGTTCGAACTGCCAGCCGCAACCCTGCGCCAGATCATCGACAAGACACGATTCGCGATCTCCACAGAGGAGACTCGCTATTATCTGAACGGTATCTTCCTGCACGTGGTCGATGACGTGATGAAGGCGGCTGCGACCGACGGCCACCGTTTGGCACGCGTGACCGTGGCGCGGCCCGATGGCGCGGAAGGGATGCCCGACATCATCATCCCGCGGAAATGCATCGGCGAACTGCGCAAGCTGCTCGACGAGGTCGAGGGGTCGGTCGAGATTTCACTGTCCGCCACCAAGATCCGCTTCGTACTGGGTCATGCCGTTCTGGTTTCCAAGCTCATCGACGGCACCTTCCCCGATTACAGCCGCGTGATTCCGACCGGCAACGACAAGATCCTGAAGATCGATCCCAAGAGCTTCATGCAGGGCGTCGATCGCGTCGCCACCATCGCGTCGGAAAAAACGCGTGCGGTGAAAATGGCGCTCGACCGGGACAAGATTACGCTGTCGGTAACATCGCCGGAGAACGGCACGGCGGCTGAAGAGGTGCCCGGCGAGTATTCGGCAACGGGCTTTGAGATCGGTTTCAACGCGAAATATCTGATGGATATTCTGGCGCAGATCGAAGGCGATTCGGTCGAGGTGCATCTTGCTGATGCTGCTGCACCGACACTGCTGCGTGAAAACGACAAGGCTGCGGCGCTTTATGTACTGATGCCAATGCGGGTTTGAATTTGGCTGTTCGTGGGGATCACTTCCCCACGAACAAAAACCCGACCGCGCCCATTATACACCCGAATGCTGCCAGATGCCGCCACGTTACCGGCTCACCCAGCACCCATGACATGAACCCACCGAAGATAATCAGGGCGATGGCTTCCTGAACGATCTTCAACTGTCCCGCGCTCCAGCCATTGGCGTAGCCGATTCGGTTGGCGGGCACGGCCAGTGAATATTCGACCAGCGCGATCGTCCAACTTATCAGGATGACCACCCATAAAGGCTTGGTCGAGCCAGCTTTCAAATGCCAATACCACGCCGTCGTCATGAACAAGTTCGACAGCGTGAGCAGCAGCACCGTCGGCATGGTTATTGGCTACGGATGGCTTTGGCCTGCGCGTCGCCTGCGGCTTTCACCGCATCTGCTTGAGCGGACGCCTGTGCTTTGACGATGTGGCTTTCTTTTTTCAGCGCATCGGCACGAACGTTGAGCGTCTGACCTTGATAACCACCAGCCTTATCGGCCTCAGTTGCTAACTGGCTCGATTGATTCTGAAGCACTTCCGCGCGCTGTGCGGCCGTCGCCTTGATTTCGCTTGCCTGTGCGCTGGCATTTGATTCGATTGCGTCGGCGGCGCGTTCCTTGGGATCGTTCGACGTGCATCCGCCAAGCGACGCGATTCCACATATGACCGTGGTGAAGATGATAGTTTTCATGCGAATCTACCCGTTGCAAAATACCCCATCCACAAACGAAGCCGGCTGTGGATGGTTGCGCGTTTGCCAGATAGCAGGCTGTCAGTGGCCTGCTTGCTCTCCACGGACCAATCCCGACGCGGCCAGTTGCGCATCGATCATCGCCAGCAACCTGTCGAGTCCGGCCTGATCCTTGGCTTCTGCACGGGCAACGAGAACGTCCTGCGTATTCGAAGCACGGAGCAGCCACCAGCCGTCGGGTGTATTCACGCGCGCGCCGTCGGTGCGGTTGATTTCGGCACCCTCGGTTTCAAGCCGGTCGAGCACTTCGTCGATAACCGCGAACTTACGGCTTTCATCGACCTGAAAGCGCATTTCGGGTGTGTTGACCATCGCGGGCATGGCATCCTTCAATGCGGTCAGCGACCCGCCAAGCTGATGTACGGCGCGGATCAGGCGAACAGCGGCATATTGCGCGTCGTCGAACCCGTAATATTCATGCGCGAAAAAGATGTGGCCGCTCATTTCGCCAGCAAGCGGCGAATGGGTTTCCTTCATCTTGGTCTTGATGAGGCTGTGGCCGGTCTTCCACATCAGCGGCGTGCCACCGAGTTCGGCAACGCGATCATAAAGCGCTTGTGATGCCTTCACATCGGCAATGATTGTCGCGCCCGGTTCCGCAAGCAAAACAGGTTCAGCCAAAATGGATAGAATCTGATCGCCCCAAACAACGCGGCCCTGCCCGTCGATCGCGCCCAGACGGTCGCCGTCGCCATCGAAAGCCAGTCCGAAGTCGAGCTTGTTGTCGGCGACGAGCTTTTTCAGATCGGCCAGGTTCTTTTCTTCGGTCGGATCAGGATGATGATTGGGGAAGTTGCCATCGATTTCAGTAAAGATGGTGTGGTGTTCGCCGGGCAAAAGCTTGACGAGCATCTCGATCACTTCGCCAGCGGCACCGTTGCCCGCGTCCCAGCCGATACGATACGGGCCGGCGTCGTATTTTTCGACCAGCCGGTTCACATAATCCTCGATGATGACATAGTTCGAGACCGAACCAGCGCCTTCTTCCCAGTCGCCAGCATCGGCCAGTTTGGCGAGGTCCTGAATGTCCGCCCCGTAAAATGGCGCATGGGCAAGCACCATCTTGAAGCCGTTATACTCGCCGGGATTGTGGCTGCCGGTTATCTGGACGCCGCCATCGACCTCCAGCGTGGATTCCGCGAAATACAGCATTGGGGTTGGTCCAAGGCCAATGCGGACCACGTCGATGCCGGTTTCGGTAAGCCCGCGAACAAGCTCACCTTCTAACAAAACCGATGATAGCCGACCGTCGTAACCAACCGCGACGCGGGTGCCACCGTTGCGCCGGACGCGCGTGCCGAACCCGCGACCGATTGCATAGGCATCGGCCTCTCCCAAAGTTTCGCCGACAATCCCCGGATGTCATATTCGCGGAGGGCGGTCGAATTGAAACTGTGGGTCATAGATGTGCTTTCGCAAAACGAATTCATGGGCGTCGCTATAACCTAGAAGTGACGATTTCGTTGCAGGCCTCCGTCTTACGGACGGAGCATTACGTCGCGTGCCTGATTGATGCGAGAGGCGAGTTCCACACTTCCGCCCGCGTCAGGGTGAACTTTGGTGATTAGTCGGCGATGAGCGTCGATGACAGCATAGCTGCTCGCGTCGCTGCTTAACCCCAGCAATTTGGCAGCTTCGGACTTACCCATCGTGCCGGGGACGGCAATGTATCGTTTGCCATAATAATAGAGCGCGTACAGGAGCGCGCCGAAAAAGATCAGCTTGATCATAAGGCGAGCTGCAACGGCTGGTCTTCACGCGCGGGAAGGGCAAAGCCAGATATCATCTCGCGCAATTCCTGACGGGCAGCGATGTGACTGAGCCCGACCGATTCGATCGCGCCGACATCGATCAGGGTTAGTCCCTTTGGAAACAGTTCGCGATAGATTACCCGCTCGCCAAGCCCCGGAATAACGCGGAAACCGACACGCTTCGACAATTCGGTAAGGGCGGCTCCGACCCGGCGCATATTATGAGCCTCCAGATGCTGGAGACGATTGCGGAGGACGACCCAGTCGACCGTGCCACCGTCAGTCTTTGCGCGAACCTTGCGCAGATCCCAGATCAGCTCAGCGTAAAAACTGGGTTTCTTGACGCGGAAGGTTTCGGCATCGACCTGCCCGATCAGGTCGAGATCGACGAAGCTGTCATTGATGGGCGTGACGAGCGTGTCGGCCAGCGAAATGGCCGCGCGGGCCAGTGGATCGTCGCGGCCCGGCGTGTCGATAATGATGAACTCACAGCCATGACCAAGCCGTGCCACTTCCTGATCTAGACCCGCCGGGGTCAACAGGTCGAGGACGCCGTGGTTCGGCATCGGCAGATCGAGTTGCCGACGACGCATGGTAGCGGCGCGATTCTCGAGATAGCGGACCAGTGTTTTTTGCCGGACGTCGAGGTCGAGCGCCGCGACGCTATGCCCGGCTGCTGCAAGCGCAACTGCGGCGTGAACGGCAGTCGTGGATTTCCCCGTGCCGCCCTTTTCGTTGGCAAAGACGATTCTGTGCGCGCGTTTCATCGACTTCACTTTACTTGACCGCCCCCGGGCTAGCTTGATTTCGCGCCCCGGACTCTGCCAAGGCAATCGCTCTTGCCATATCGGAGCGGCCTTCCCCGTGCAAACCATCCGTAACCTCAACGACCTCCGCACCGCCCGCGCCAAGCTGACCGGGACTGTCGCGATCGTGCCGACGATGGGCGCGCTCCATGCCGGGCATCTGGCTTTGGTTGCTGCCGCCAGGGAGCGCGCGGATCACGTGGTGGCAACGATATTCGTGAACCCGATGCAATTCGGGCCGAACGAGGATCTGGCGCGCTATCCAAGGCAAGAGGCGGCGGACGCGGCGTTGCTGGAGTCGGCAGGAGTGGCGATTCTGTGGCTGCCCGATGTTGCGACGATGTACCCGAAAGGCTTTGCGACGAAGGTTTCGGTGTCGGGACTGGGTGACGTTCTGGATGGCGCGGCGCGGCCGGGGCATTTCGATGGGGTGGCGACGGTGGTTGCAAAACTGTTCGGGCAAGTGCGTCCTGACCGTGCGTATTTTGGCGAAAAGGATTGGCAACAACTGGCGGTTATCCGGCGGATGGCGATCGACCTCAATCTCGGTATCGAGATCACCGGGGTTCCGACCGAGCGAGAGGGTGACGGTTTGGCCCGGTCATCGCGCAATGTTTATTTGTCGGCGGCGGAGCGCGAGGCGGCGCTGGTTTTGCCGCAGGCTTTGAAGGCGGCGGTGGCGGCGATCGAAGGGGGAGCAGAGATTGGGCGAGAGTTGGCGAGTGCTGGCGCAAAACTGGTTGGGGCGGGGTTTGTTATTGATTATATAGAATTGGTCGATGATCAATTGTTGCCGGTCGCGACGTTGACGAGAGAGGCAAGACTGTTGGGGGCGGCGAAAATGGGGACGACGCGGCTGATCGATAACTTCGCGGTATCCCCCACAAGCTTAAAGTAATTTTCGCGTTAACCATTTGTTGAAACCCTTTGGATGAAAGTCGGCAATCGACAGTTCGTCAAAAGGGGTTGGCAACATGGCACACAGTATCAAAAGCGCGGATTTCCTGCTTGAAAGCCGGATGACCGATGCGGCAGCGGGCGACATTCGTGCGCTTTACGAACTCGGCATTGCGTACTCATCGGGTTCGGGCGGCGTCGGCGTAGATCTGATCCAGGCGCATAAATGGTTCAATCTGGCCGCCGTTTCAGGAAATGAGCGCGCGCAGGAATGCCGGGCAGAGATTGCCGACGATATGACGGCACGCGAGATCGCTGAAGCACAGCGACAGGCCCGGGCATGGCTTGGTGCGACGACCCGGCGGGCCGCCTAACCCTTCTTAAAGGGCGTCATTGTTTCCAAAAAAGCGGCGTTTTCTTCGACTGCGCGACGTTCGCGGGCCAGAAATTCCGATATTGCGGCACGAAAACCTGCGTTCGGGATATAATGGGCCGACCATGTTGCGACCGGCACATAACCGCGAGCGAGCTTGTGTTCGCCCTGCGCGCCCGCTTCGACACGGGACAAGCCGCGCGCAATGGCGGCGTCGATCGCCTGATAATAACAGAGTTCGAAATGGAGGCATGGCACGTCCTCCGAACAGCCCCAATAACGTCCGTACAGCGTATCCGCGCCGATCAGGTTCAGCGCCCCCGCGATTGGACGACCATCGCGCAGGGCCAGCATCAGCAGCACCCTGTCGCTCATCGTCGCACCCAGCATCGAGAAGAATCCGCGCGTCAGATAAGGCGTTCCCCACTTCCGCGCGCCGGTATCCTGATAGAAATGCCAGAACGCGTCCCAATGCGCCTCGGTGATTTCGTCGCCGGTCAGGTGGACAATCTCCAGCCCCTCGACTGCCGCCGCGCGCTCCTTGCGAATGGCCTTTCGTTTGCGAGAGGCGAGGGCAGCAAGAAAGTCGTCGAAACTGGCGTAACCATCGTTTGCCCAGTGGAATTGAGTTCCCTCGCGGATCAGCCAGCCGGCATCGCGAAAAATCTCGAGTTGATCCTCATCGAGAAAATTGGCGTGCGCGGACGAAAGGCCGTTGCTGTCCACCAGCGCCTCTGCGGCGGCAATCAGGGCAGGGGCGAGTGCCGGGTCGCGGGCAAGGATTCGGGGACCGGGGACGGGTGAGAACGGCACCGCAATCAGCAGCTTGGGATAATAATTTCCACCAGCACGTTCCCATGCGTCGGCCCATGCATGGTCGAAGATATATTCGCCCTGACTGTTGCTCTTTGCATAGGCAGGCAGAACGCCCGCCAGCGTGCCGTCGGGCGCGTCGATGGCGATAGGCACTGGTTGCCAGCCCGCGCGGGTCGTGGCGCTGCCTGACCGTTCGAGGGCGCTGAGGAAGGCGTGACTGACAAAAGGGTTGTCGGAGCCTGCGCAGGCATCCCACTGAGCGGCGTCGAACGAGGCAACGCCATTGCCGACGCGAGCGGTTACCGCGCCGCTGTCTGTGTATCCGCTGTTATCGCCTTCGCTCACGCAATCTTCTCGTAGATCGCCTCGTCCGCATGTTCGAAAGCGGCTTGTTCGTCGGCTGCATCGCGCACGGTCCACGTCAACACGGTTATGCCGCGCGATCGGGCAGAGACCGCAAACCGTGAGGGCAAGTCACGAACGTCATAAGCCAGAAAGTCGGGTTTTGCGCGTGCCATCGAAGCCCAGCGTTTGAACCAGCCTTTCAGCCGCTCCTTTCGCGTCACCTCACCCTCTTCGGTGACGACGAGACCGCGAACGATGCGGGGTGCGTGGGTGTTGAACCAGTGTCCGACCTCTGGATTGAAGGACATGATCGCCGCCGCCCCGCGATATCCCTCCAGCGCGCGGCGGACCGACAGACATAGCGCCGCGACGTGGCGTTCCTTCGTCTTGACCTCGATCAGCACCGGCACCCGCCCGCCGACCAGTTTCAGAATTTCCTCGAGGCGCGGGATGGCTTCTTCGGTTCCGGCCAGCTTGATTGCGTCCAGTTCGATCGCCGATTTGGTTCGGAACGCGCCACGCGCGGACGTCAGCCGTTCCAGTTCGGCATCGTGAAACACAAAGGCTTCGCCACCGGAAGCAGCCTGCACGTCGAGTTCGATACCATGACCCAGCAGGATCGCAGCGCGGAACGCGGCGCGGCTGTTTTCGACACGCCAATCCTCTTTCGATGCGCCCTTCGAACTGGCGGCGCTATGCAGTCCGCGATGGGCGAACGGCTGCGTCTTTAGAAATGCAACGCGCTGCGCAAGCGGCGCGGGTGCGATCAGCCCCTCAAGCGGGGCGAACAGCGACAACCGCATCGATTTCCACCATGGCGCCCAGCGGCAATACCGGCACGCCGACTGCCGCGCGAGCATGACGGCCCGCATCGCCGAACAGTTCGACCATCAACGAGGATGCCCCATCGGCAACTTTTGGCTGGTCGGTAAAACGTGGGTCGCTGGAAACGAACACGCCGAGTTTGACGATACGTTCGACGCGATCGAGCGAGCCGAGCGCTTTCTTTATCTGGGCGACCAGCATGATGCCGCAAGCCTCTGCGGCTTGCTGGCCCGCTGCAACGTCACGATCTTCGCCAAGGCGACCGGTCATGACGACGCCATCGAGGAAGGGAAGCTGACCCGACACATAAAGGAACCCACCAACCTCAACGGCCGGCACATAGTCGGCGACCGGAGCTGCAGGCGTCGGCAGTTTCAGGCCGCGTTTGGCGAGGATGGCGTCGATTTTGTCGTTCATGATGCCAGCCAAAGCGCGCCCGGCAGTCGCGGTCAAGCGGCTTCGAGCGAAACCCCCGAAAAACGGGCCTGAATCCACGTCAGCGCGTCGTTCCAGTCATCGATTCGCGCGTGAGCGGCGGAAGCAGGCGGCGTTATGGATGCGACCAGAGGGTCGGCAATCATGTGCAGGCGAAACACGTTGGGTGCCGCGCGTGCGACCGAGTCGTGATGCTGGGGAAGGTCATCGACGAACACGGTGGCCGATGGTGAAAATTCGGCAACGAGTTTTGCCACCGGGTCGCCCTTGCCACCCTGATTCGTAACGACCCGGTGCCAGATACCGTGTTTGCCGAGCTGTTCGGCCCGCGCCTCGTTGAAATTATGATTGAGGTTCGTGAGAATGACGATGTCAGCGTGTTCGGCGAGCGTTGCGAGTGCTTCACGCGCGCCGGGCACCAGCGTCTGCCGGTTCATTTCGGTATGGAAAAACGCGTCGAGCATCGGCCAGACTTGTTCGCGTGGGACCAGTTCACCATTGCCCCGGCGTTTCAGCGCATAGGCAAAGTCGCTGGTGCCATGAGAAAAGTCGATGTCGTGGGCTTCTGAAAGCCACTCACCGAAATGGCTGACCATGTGGAGAAGAACTTCGTCGCAATCGGTGATCAAAAGGGGGCGTGTCATTGAGCAAGGCTTTCACGCGCCAGTACCAGCGCGACTGGAGGAACATCGAGCGTCTTTGCGCAAGCGATGAGATCGGGTTCATGCGATTCGAGATAGCCGAGGACGGCTTCGAGCAATGTCGGGTCAGTGACGCGCGAACGAATACCGTCGGCATCGAGCCCGGTCAGCGCGAGCAGGCGATCGGCGCGTTCCTCATCCTGCAAAATCCAGACCAGCGCCGAAAGCGCCAGATCCATTGCGTTATTTGTCTGTTCCGCGCTCATGGCCTAAGTCGGCTCCAGTCTGACAGGGGGTTGATAGGCGCGTGGCAAAAAGAGTGCTCGTTGTCGAGGATAACGAACTCAATCTACGGTTATTTTGTGACCTGCTACGGGCGCATGATTACGAAACAGAGGGGGTGCGTGATGGACGGGAGGCGCTGGATCGTGCCCGCGCGTTCATGCCGGACCTGATTGTCATGGATATCCAGATGCCGCACGTTACCGGTCTTGAATTGACCGAGGCGATCCGGGCCGATGAAACATTGCGGACCATGCCGATTATGGCGGTCACCGCTTATGCAGGAAAAGCGGACGAGGACAGGATTCGCGCGGCAGGTGCCGACGCCTATGTGTCCAAGCCAATTTCGCTGATGCGCTTTATAGAAACGGTCGAAGGGCTGGCCAACCGAACGATTGCGCCAGCCACTACAGAAGCCTGATTACTTGATCTTGGCTTCTTTGAACTCGACGTGCTTGCGTACGACTGGGTCGTATTTGCGGAACGACAGCTTTTCAGTCGTGTTCAGGCTGCGCGGGTTCTTTTTGGTGGTGTAGTAAAACCCGGTGTCCGCCGTGCTGACGAGCTTAACTTTAATGGTTGTCGGCTTGGCCATGCCTGAAGCACTTTCGATTCTGGTGTCTGTAGGGAAAGGCGGGCCAATGAGGGGCAGGGGGCAAAAAGTCAAGTAACAGCCGCGTCCAATCCGTTAATCCCTTCTTCACCATGGCAGGCGCAGTCTCTCTCTCAAGGGATAAAGAGGGACAAATTCGATGGGAATGGGAGCAGACGCCCGACTGGTCGTGAAGGCCGAGTTGAGCAACCGCATCGACAGTCTGGCAAAAGCATTGCCGCAAATGTCGGCAAGTTCGCTGGCCTTTGCCGTCGACGACATTCGCCGAACCGCCACCAACCATGATTTGCGCCCTTTGGCCGAACTCGCCCGAGGTCTTGAAAACGCGATTTCCGAATCGAGCGGCGCGACGATGGTGCTGCCCTTTCTCGAAGCGATGAGCGATGCGGTAACGTGCGAAAGCATCGACCCGGCCGTGGCGGCGAGCTTCCTTGCATCGGTGGGCCTGCGCATCCACGGGTAAAGCCGTGAACGCCCTTATTCCTGTATTCGTCGCGGTGTTGCTGGCCGAAATCGGCGGTCCTCTGGCGATATTTGGCCGGGAGCGGCGAAATTCGGCTGCACTCGCCATGATTGTTTTGATCGTCGTCGCGGTTATTGGCGGCTGGTCGATTGCCGCGCTGTTGATTGGTCCTGCGCGATTGCTGATGCTTGGGCTGGCGTTGTTGTTCGCAGGCGTGGCCCAGTTTGGCCGCAGAGCTGTCGTCACCGGCACACCGACGATATTGGCAAGTGCGATGACGCTTTATCGTTCGCCCGCTCCGTTTCTGGCGTTTGCTTTCGCTGCATGGATGACCGCGCCGATCAGCGCGGGGACGGGGGCGATGATCGGGGTGGGCGTGGCCGCCGCCGTCGGATCGCTGGGATTCACTGTCCGAAGGGGTCTTTGCATCGGCGCAGGAATCATTCTGTGTATCGCGGGACTATTCGCTGTGTTGAGCGGATTGCGACTCGTCTGACGAGCGCCCAGATAACAAAAGACGATCGCCAGGGAGCTTTTCGTCCGGCAAATGGTTATGCAGCCGAAACATATCGAAGGGATGATCCGACGTGGCAAAAACTCCTAAATCCAAGCTGAAGACGCCAACCGACCTGGGCAGCAACGCGGTTGCGACCGTGGCTGACGCGCTGAACGGTATATTGGCCGACAGCTTTGCGCTGTATTTCAAGACGAAGAATTTTCACTGGCATGTTTCGGGGCCGCATTTTCGCGACTATCACTTGCTGTTCGACGATCAGGCTACGCAGATTTTCGCGACGACCGATCTGATTGCAGAGCGTGTGCGCAAAACCGGCAACACGACGCTGCGATCGATCGGTGATATTTCGCGGCACCAGACTTCGAAAGACAATAATCAGGATTTCGTGTCGCCAGCCAATATGCTGGCCGAACTGCGTGACGACAATCTGAAGCTGGTCGAATCGCTGCGTGCGGCAAAAGACCTGGCCGACGACGCCAAGGACAATGCCACTTCGGCGGTTATCGACAACTGGACCGATGACGCAGAACAGCGTGCATGGTTCCTGTTCGAGGCTGCTCAGGCCGTTTAATGGGCCAATGCGTGCCTTTGCCGATCTCCTCGACCGCCTGATCTATACGCGGAGCCGCAATACCAAGCTGCGACTGATCGGTGATTACTTACGGACGACGCCTGACCCTGACCGGGGTTGGGCGCTCGCCGCGCTGACCGGTGAACTGGATTTGCCGGGGGTGAAGCCTGCGGTCGTGCGTGCGCTGATCGAGAAGCGCGTGGACCCGGTGCTGTTCCGCATGAGCCGCGACTATGTGGGCGATACGGCGGAGACGGTCGCGCTGCTGTGGCCTGCGCGGGGGGAGCCGGACGGTGATCTGAAGCTGGGCTATGTGATCGACCGACTGCTGACGCTGGGGCGGGTCGAAGCGCCTGCTGCGATGGCGGCGATGCTCGATGTGCTGGTTGCGGACGAGCGGTTTGCGCTGCTGAAACTGGCGATGGGCGGGCTGCGGGCTGGCGTGTCGTCGCGGCTGGCGAAGACGGCGCTGGCTCAGGCGTTCGACCTTGATGTCGATGCGGTCGAGGAAGTCTGGCACGGCATTGCGCCGCCCTACACACCGATATTCGATTGGGCAGAGGGACGGATTGCGCAGCCGACCGCGCTCGATACGCCGGTTTTCCGCCCGTTCATGCTCGCACACCCGCTGGAGGACGCGCGGGTCGATCTGGCTGATTATGCAGCGGAGTGGAAATGGGACGGCATCCGCGTCCAGATCGTGCGGGCCGGGGGGCAGGTGCGGCTCTATAGCCGCGGTGGCGACGATATTACGGGGAGCTTTCCCGACGTAGCCGAGGCGGTGACGGTCGACGGCGCGTTCGACGGCGAATTGCTGGTGCGCGGGGAGGTTCAGGGCGGCGAGGCGGCGAGTTTCAATGCGCTTCAGCAGAGGCTGGGGCGCAAGACTGTGTCGGCCAAGATGCGGGCGGAATATCCGGCGTTCGTGCGGCTGTATGACATTTTGTTCGACGGGCCGGAGGACTTGCGCGGCCTGTCGTGGACCGAGCGACGGGCGCGGCTTGAGATGGCTTTGCCGCGCTTCGACCCAGAGCGGTTCGATATATCGGCGGTGATCGACGCTGCGGATTTCGATGCGCTGGAGGCGATCAGAGCTGGCGCGCGAGATGCGGCTATTGAAGGCGTTATGCTCAAGCGGCGGGACAGTATTTATACTGGCGGGCGGCGCGCTGGGCTTTGGTACAAATGGAAACGTGATCCGCTGACTGCCGATTGCGTGATGATGTATGCGCAGCGCGGCAATGGAAAACGGTCGTCATTTTATTCGGATTATACGTTTGGGTGCTGGA
The DNA here is from genome assembly GCF_003660165.1 of Sphingomonas paeninsulae. Taxonomy (NCBI): domain Bacteria; kingdom Pseudomonadati; phylum Pseudomonadota; class Alphaproteobacteria; order Sphingomonadales; family Sphingomonadaceae; genus Sphingomonas; species Sphingomonas paeninsulae. The sequence continues at coordinate 918,174 of NZ_CP032829.1, read as the reverse complement.
CCGAGGAGGGCGCGTTATTGCCCGTGGGCAAAGCCTATTCAGGGTTCACCGATGAAGAGTTGAAAGGGCTGGATCGATTTGTTCGCCAGCACACGCTCAACCGCTTTGGGCCAGTGCGCGAGGTCGAGAAGACTTTGGTGTTGGAGGTCGCGTTCGATTCGATCCATGAATCGAAACGTCATAAATCGGGGATTGCCATGCGGTTTCCGCGAATCTCGCGGATTCGGACGGATAAGCCTGCTGCTGAAGCGGATATGATCGCGACGCTGAAGCGGATGATTGCGTGACTTCCGCGCGCTAAAACTTCTTCGTTTCCCTGAGCTTGTCGAAGGGCTGTCCTTCTGTTCGTCGAAGCAAGCAGGACAGCCCTTCGACAAGCTCAGGGAAGCGGTAGTGGGTTTGGAGTCTGGGAATTCTTCGCCCAAACACCAAACCCTAATCATATTACCGCCCGCCGGTACGCTTTACGGCAGACTTGTGGGCGCCAACGCCGCCGGGACGACGTGGGAAATGACGACGCGTATCGTCGGTGCGGGGTGCGTCGCTGCGCGTGCCGCCACGGCCATTCGGCGCATTGCGGGTGATGACAGGCTTAGGCAGCTTTGAGCGCAACTCATCGAACTGCGGAGGCAGCGGAGTTGGTGTCAGCGCAACGCCGGTCAGGCGTTCGATGCTCTTCAACCAGCCCTTTTCCTCACCATCGACGAAGCTGACGGCGATGCCGCTGGCTCCGGCGCGTGCGGTACGACCGATACGGTGGACGTACTGTTCAGCGACGTTTGGAAGGTCGAAGTTGAATACATGGCTAACACCCGAAACGTCGATGCCGCGTGCAGCGATGTCGGTTGCGATCAGGATCTTGATGTCACCCTTTTTAAACGCGTCGAGCGCGTCCATGCGGGCGTTCTGCGATTTGTTGCCGTGGATTGCTGCCGAACGGATGCCGGCGGCGGCCAGGAACTTCACGATCTTGTCGGCGCCATGTTTCGTGCGGCTGAACACCAGCGCGCGGTCGATTGGTTCGTTCTGAATGACGATCGTCAGCAGCGCCATTTTCTCGGCAGCGTTCACGAACGTCACATATTGATCGACGCGTTCTGCGGTCGATGAAACCGGAGCCACCGAAACCTTCACAGGGTCGGTCAGGAAGCGGTCGCCGAGTTCGGAAATCGACTTGGGCATGGTGGCTGAGAAGAACAGCGACTGGCGCTGCTTTGGCAACAGGCGGTCGATCTGCTTCAACGCATGGATGAAACCGAGGTCGAGCATCTGGTCGGCTTCGTCGAGAACAAAGATTTCGACGTGACGCAGGTTCAATGCGCGCTGTTCGATCAGATCGATCAGACGGCCGGGCGTGGCGACGAGGATGTCGAGCCCCTGTCCGCACATCTTGATCTGACGTCCGATCGGCATACCGCCGAACACAACGCCGACGGCCAGGTTCATACCCTTGCCATAATCGCTGAACGACTGGGCAATCTGAGCCGCAAGTTCGCGGGTCGGCGACAGGACGAGCATCCGGCAGGCTCCGGGCATACGCTTGTTGCCCGAGGCAGCCAGACGCATCAGCGATGGCAGGGCGAATGCCGCTGTTTTGCCGGTGCCGGTCTGCGCGATACCGCAAAGGTCGCGACCTTCGAGCAGCGAAGGGATGGCCTGCGCCTGAATTGGCGTCGGAACATCATATCCCTTGGCCGAAAGGGCATCGAGAATCTGCGGCGAAAGGCCGAGATCGGAAAATTTAGTCATGGGTAACTTTCAAATATGGCGTGGCAAGCGCATACCGAAAGGGCGCGCTGGACAAGCGGGAGGTTGTGACAACCCGCGTGAAAGGGGAAGCCGATTGGCTGAGAGCGTCATGGGGTTGAGCCTGTCCGAATGAACGGAAAATCACGCTGGCCAACCTGCGAAAACGAGTATCGCTTCGCTGCGCTGCAACAGGATATGGCAGCTTAATAGGTGAATTGCAACCTATGGGTTGATCGCGACGTTGTGGCGGCCCACATACTCCCTATGCTGATCGAAACCGAAACAACCCCGAATCCCGCCACGCTGAAATTCATGCCCGGCCGCGCCGTTATGGACATGGGAACCCGCGACTTTGCAACACCGGAAGAAGCCGATGCGTCGCCATTGGCTGAGGCGCTGTTTACGCTGGGCGATGTCCAGGGCGTGTTCTTCGGTCGCGACTTCGTATCGGTTACGGCGGGGCCCGGAAGCAACTGGGCCGACCTGAAGCCCGATGTGCTGTCGATCCTGCTCGATCATTTCAGTGGCGGTATGCCCTTGTTCAAACCCGCGACGGCTGGCGGTATCGCGGTCTCTGATGCACCTTCGACCGACAACCCCGAAGATGCCGACATCATCGACCAGATCAAAGACCTGATCGAAACCCGCGTGCGGCCTGCCGTAGCAGCAGATGGCGGCGACATTATTTACCAGAGCTTCAATAACGGTAACGTGTATTTGAAGATGCAGGGTGCCTGCGCCGGATGCCCTTCTTCGACCGCCACGTTGAAACAAGGTATCGAATCGCTGCTGAAACACTATGTGCCGGAGGTGACCGGGGTTTTCGCGGTCTGACGCAAAGGACCAGATGAATATGGCCACACCGCTTAATGATGCCGCACTCGACCAGCTTTTCCGCACCGCGCGCAGCTATAATGGTTATACCGACAAGCCAGTCAGCCACGAACAGATGGACGCCATCTGGGAACTGATGAAGTTCGGCCCGACGTCGGCAAATATGCTGCCTGCGCGCCTGATCTGGTGTGAGAGTCTGCAAGCCAAAGAAAAGCTCGCCAGTTTTTCGAGCGAAGCGAACCGGGCCAAGATCATGAGTGCGCCAGTGACGGTGATCGTCGGTATGGATCTGGAGTTCTATAATCACCTCCCCGAACTGTTCCCGCCTGCCGATGCACGAAGCTGGTTTGCCGGCAACGATGCGCTGATCGAAATCAGTGCGATGCGTAACTCGTCGTTGCAGGGTGCCTATCTCATCATGGCTGCTCGTGCACTCGGTCTCGATACCGGGCCGATGTCAGGCTTTGACAACGCTTCTGTCGATGCTGAATTTTTTGCAGGCACGACGTTCAAGTCAAACTTTATCTCGACTGTCGGATATGGTGAGCCGACCAGCGTGTTCGAGCGCCTTCCGCGTCCGGGCTTCGAACGGTTCAACACGATAAAGTGAGAACTCTGGTGATCGAAACGGCAACGTCGGTCTGTTCGGTTGCCTTGATTGAGAATGGAGCAGTCGTTGCGGCGGCGCACGAGAATGTCGGGCGTGGACATGCCGAACGACTGCTTCCGATGATCGCAGCCCTTCCCGATGGAGGCCGGGCATCTTCGATACTGGTCGATTGTGGCCCCGGCAGTTTTACCGGCATTCGCGTCGGCGTCGCAGCGGCGCGTGGACTTGGACTGGGCTGGGGTGTGTCTGTCAGCGGTTTTTCGTCGCTGGCGTTACTGGCGACCGGGCATTTGGCTTTGCACCCGGATGAGGCCGTCACAGTCGCGATCAATGCAGGCCACGGTCAAATATTTGTCCAGTCTTTCGAGTGTGCGCCGGTGGCTGAACTCGATGCTCTGGCTTCACTGTTTCCCGATGCCGCCGTTGCGGTCGCGTGCAATGTCGTGGTCGGCAATGCCGCTGCTGACATCGTGGATAGACGCGGCACAGGACAGGCGGTGGAACGTACTCCCGACGCACGCGATGCGGTGTTCCTGTCGCCAAATCTCTCCGCGTTGCCAGCAGTTCCGATTTACGGCCGGGGCGCGGACGCCAAACCCATGGCGGTCACGGCGCACTCGTCATGACCGGTCATCGCATCGACGTCGGATCGCCGGATGATCTGCCGGAACTGATGGCAGTTATGACGGCCGCGTTCGATCCACGCTTTGGTGAAGCGTGGACGGCGAGCCAGTGCCTTGCGCTGATGACCATGCCGGGCACGCGACTGATACTTGCCCGCGCCGAAACTTTGCTCGGTTTTGCACTGATACGGACCGTCGTCGATGAATGTGAACTGATGATGTTGGGCGTCGATCCGGCCACGCAACGACGGGGAGTTGGTTTAAGTCTGTTAAATAACGTTGTCTCTATTGCAACTTCTGAACAGGCTTCGGCAGTATTTCTTGAAGTTCGATCCGGTAACCCCGCGACTGAGCTATATATTCGTTCAGGGTTCGAGAAAGTCGGATTGCGGCTGCGATATTATCGCGGCAATAAAGGTGAAACGTTCGACGCTGAGACCTATCGCTTCATGCTGCGTTAAAATTGCACCTTTAACATACGCAATAATGGCGTAGGTTGCGAGCACGGGAAATGACTACAATCGTTCACGAGCGCGCCAGAGATCACGAAATGGAATATAACATGACTGAGATGTCCGAAATGCAAGAAACCTTTATCACTCTTACAGCCGACATCGTTGCGGCACATGTAAGCAACAACAGTGTTTCGGTTAACGATCTGCCCGCCTTGATTGCGAATGTTCATGGTGCGCTGAGCAAGCTCGACCAGCCCGTAGCTGCGCCAGCCGTCAAGCAGGAGCCTGCAGTTTCGATCCGCACTTCGATCAAGCCCGACTATGTCGTGTGCCTCGAAGACGGTAAGAAGCTGAAGATGCTAAAACGCCACCTGATGACGCATTATCAGATGACGCCTGACCAGTACCGCACCAAATGGGGCCTGCCCGCCGACTATCCGATGGTCGCGCCAAACTATGCCGAACAGCGCCGCACATTGGCGAAAAAAATCGGTCTCGGCACGAAGCGTCGGAAAGCGACGACTGCACGCTGATCGGAATAAAGACGATTTGTTTTTGCGGTGACGCTGGCATTCGGCTAGCGTCACCGCGATGCAACGTAGAATCGATATCGAGGCGCTATGCGCCGAAAAAGGTCTTCGGATAACCGAACAGAGGCGTGTCATTGCCCGTGTTCTTTCCGAGGCAGAAGACCATCCCGACGTCGAAGTGCTCCATTCGCGAGCCTCCGCCATCGACAAGGGTATCTCGATCGCCACCGTCTATCGGACCGTGCGCCTGTTCGAAGAAGCCGGCATTTTGGAACGTCATGATTTCGGCGATGGCCGTTCGCGCTATGAAGCCGCCGCCGAAGCACATCACGACCATTTGATCGACGTCGAAACCGGCAAGGTCATCGAATTCGTCGATCCCGAACTCGAAGCGCTGCAAAAGATTATCGCAGAAAAGCTGGGGTTCCGCCTCGTCGATCATCGCATGGAGCTCTATGGCGTCGCGCTCGACCGCAAGGGCTGACAGCGACGGGAAGTTTGCAGGGAATTTCCGGCTTGCGATGCGGCTGACTTTTCTTGCTCTCGCTCTGGCAATGGCCCTGCCACTCCATTTTTTATTTCGAACGCTCGGTTTCCAGTCGCCGTGTCCGCGCCTCTTTCTTAAATCTGTGGCGCGCATTTGCGGGGCTGTCGTGTCCACGCAGGGCGCGCGGCTGAAATCCGATGTGTTTTACGTCTCCAACCATATTACCTGGCTTGATGTGCCTGTGCTTGCGGGGGCAACCGGCGCGGCGTTCGTTGCACAGTCTGCGATTGCGGGTTGGCCGTTGATCGGGTGGCTGTCCAAACTAAACCGCACCGTATTCGTGGCACGCGCCGATCGCATGACGATTGCGCAACAGGTCGAAACCTTGCGTGATGCCCTTAATCATCATCAACCCATAGTCGTTTTCCCCGAAGGCACGACGACCGATGGGCAAAGCCTGTTGCCGTTCAAACCACCGCTGTTCGCCGTGGTAACGCCGCCGCCCCGCCCGATGATGGTCCAGCCGGTGCTGATCGATTATCGAAATATGGTGCCAGAGTTCGCTTGGGTCGATGATGAAGGCGTCGGTCAGAACGCGGTGCGGCTGTTGAGCCGGCGCGGAACGTTCCCGGTTTGCGTGATATTTCTCGATTCGATCGACCCCGCTGCCTTCCCTGATCGCAAGGCGATCGCCGCTGAATCACAAAAACGTATCGCAGATGCGCTCGCCGCTTCCTTGAGCCGCGTTGCGATTGTATAGCCGTCTGATCTTGACTCGCCCGCAACCCAAATCATTCCACGTTAAATCGTTCGGCTGCCAGATGAACGTCTATGACGGTGATCGCATGAGCGAGTTGCTGACCGGCGAAGGCATGGTCGCAACGACGTCCGACGCCGCCGATCTGGTGGTGCTCAACACCTGTCACATCCGCGAACGCGCGGTGCACCGGGTTTATTCCGAAATCGGCACGCTGAAGCGCGAAGACGGCACGCGCCCGATGATCGCGGTCGCCGGGTGCGTTGCGCAGGCCGAGGGAGCCGAAGTCGCCAAGCGCGCGCGCGAAGTGGATATCGTCGTCGGACCGCAGGCTTATCATCGCCTTCCCGAACTCGTTACTGCGGCGCGTAGTGGCAAGGCGGCGATCGACACCGATATGCCCATTCTGTCGAAATTCGGCGCATTGCCGGTTCGTTCGAAGGGGCAACGGACCTCTGCTTTCCTGACGGTTCAGGAGGGATGCGACAAATTCTGCACCTATTGCGTCGTGCCATACACGCGCGGTGCCGAAGTTTCACGGCCGTTCGGCGCGATCCTCGATGAAGCAAAAGCGCTGGTCGATGGCGGTGCGCGCGAGATTACTTTGCTCGGGCAGAATGTGAACGCCTGGGACGATAACGGGATTGGGCTGCACGGCCTTGCGGTCGCGCTCGACAAAATCCCCGGACTTGCGCGCATTCGGTACATGACGAGCCACCCGAACGACATGACGCAAGGGCTGATCGACGCGCACCGCGATGTTGAAAAGCTGATGCCGTTCCTGCACTTGCCAGTGCAGTCGGGCAGCGACCGCATTCTGAAAGCGATGAACCGCAGCCATTCGCGCGACAGTTATCTGCAACTGCTCGACCGCGTTCGCGCTGCCCGGCCAGATATTGCCCTGTCAGGTGATTTCATCGTCGGTTTTCCCGGCGAAACCGATGCGGACTTTGAGGACACGCTGAGCCTTGTCGCTGAAGTGCGTTACGCACAGGCGTTCAGTTTCATATACTCGCCGCGCCCCGGTACCCCTGCTGCGACGATGTGCGATCAAATTCCGAAGGAAGTGATGGGCGAACGGCTGCAACGTTTGCAGGCAGTCATCAATACGCAGCAACATGCGTTCAATGTCGCGTCAGTGGGGACGCAGACGAACATCCTGATCGAACGCGCCGGCAAACTGCCCGGGCAGATGCTCGGCAAGTCGCCGTGGATGCAGTCGGTTCATATCGTTCAGCCCGGCATCGTCGTTGGCGATTTAATAGATGTTGCAATTACGGCCGCTGGCCCCAATTCTGTTACCGGGACTCCCCCTGAGAAAAGAAAGGCGGCCTGAATGTCGCGTAAACCCGTTCCCGCAAAAGCCGGAGACCGTTCGCGACTAGAGGTAATGTTCGATAAACCGCAATTACTGGGGCGGGTGTTTGGGGAATACGACCAGAATCTGGTCGCCATCGAGAATAAGCTGGGCGTCTATATCGCCGCACGGGGCAACAAGCTTCAGATCGAGGGAGAAGCGTCCGCTGCCGCCCGCGCTCGCGACGTTTTGACCGGCCTGTATAATCGCATCGTGCAGGGGCAGGATATCGATAACGGCGCGGTCGAGGCGGTTATCGCCATGTCGTCCGAACCGACGCTCGAGGGCATCATCCGCCACGATGTTTCCGAATCGCCGACGGTGATGATCCGCACGCGCAAGAAAACCATCGTGCCGCGTTCGGCCATGCAGATCCGCTACATGGAAGCGCTGGTCAAACACGACATCATCTTTGCCCTTGGACCAGCCGGTACGGGTAAAACCTATCTCGCGGTGGCGCAGGCTGTGTCGCAACTCATTACCGGTTCGGTCGATCGCCTTATCCTGTCGCGGCCTGCGGTCGAGGCTGGTGAGCGGCTCGGCTTTCTGCCCGGTGATATGAAGGAGAAGGTCGATCCCTACCTTCGCCCGCTGTACGACGCGCTTTACGATTGCCTGCCCGCCGAACAGGTCGAACGGCGCATAGCCAGTGGCGAAATCGAAATCGCCCCGATCGCGTTCATGCGTGGGCGGACGCTGGCGGGATCGTTCATCATCCTTGATGAAGCGCAAAACACGACACCTTCGCAGATGAAGATGTTCCTGACTCGCTTTGGTGAAAACAGCCGGATGGTCGTCTGCGGCGATCCGAAGCAGATCGATTTGCCCGATATCACCAAGTCGGGACTGGCCGATGCCGTATCCAAACTGGAAGGCGTGGACGGGATTGCGACCGTGCGTTTCGGTGTTGCCGACGTCGTGCGCCACCCGATCGTGGGTCGCATCGTTCAGGCATATGAAGGGCCGGATGCTTAAACGATGCCGGATGCTTAAACGATGATCGACGTTGCTTTACTCATTGAAAGCCCCTGGCCTGCACATGACTGGCAGGCGTTGAGCGAGCGCGCCTGTGCTGCTGGATTAAAGGCCAGCCCACAGGCTCAACTCGCCGCCACGTCCGCCACAATAGAAATCTCTGTCCGGCTGACGTCCGACGAAGAAGTTCACACGCTGAACAAGCAGTACCGGCAGCAGGACAAGCCGACCAACGTCCTGTCCTTTCCGATGGTTCAGGCCGACTTGATCGAATCGCTCGACAATACCGATGATGGTGAAATCCTGCTTGGTGACATCGTGCTCGCGCATGGCGTTTGCGCGCGGGAAGCCGATGAGCGCGGCGTTGCGCTGGCGGATCATGCCACACATCTGATTGTGCATGGCGTTCTGCATTTGCTAGGCCATGATCATATGGACGACGTACAAGCCGACGCCATGGAGAGTATCGAGCAGGCCGCGATGGCTACGCTCGGCCTTCACGACCCTTACCCCATCGAGGACTGATTACCGGCATGACTGGCCACCCCCAATGAAAGAAGGCGATAGTAGGACCAACAGGCCCGTAGAGAACGGGCGGCTGTTCAGCGGGTTACGGGCAATGCTGTTCGGGGAACATTCCGAACCGACTTTGCGCGATCAGATCGAAGAAGCGATTGCTGAACACGAGGACGACCCGGAGCCGACAACCGAAGGAGATCTGTCCCCCGTCGAACGACAGATGGTGCGCAACCTGCTGCATTTCGGCGAACGCACGGTGGACGATGTGGCTGTCCCCCGCAGCGATATTATCGCGGTTCCCGACACCACCGGATTTGCCGAACTGGTCGCCTGTTTCGCAGACGCGGGCCATAGTCGTTTGCCTGTTTATCAGACCAGTCTCGACAGCATCGTGGGCATGATTCACATCAAGGACGTGTTTGCGATTCTCGCCGGTGAGGGGCCGCATCCGGAAACGATAGCCGGTCTGATTCGCCAGCCGCTTTATGTTCCGCAATCGATGGGGGTATTGGAATTGCTGGCCGAAATGCGGTTGCAGCGCGTCCATCTGGCCATTGTCATCGACGAATATTCGGGGACCGAGGGTTTGGTCACGATCGAGGACCTGGTCGAGGAAATCGTTGGCGATATCGAGGATGAGCATGACGATGCCCCCGAAGCGCTGATCGTCGCACTCGACGATGGTCTGTGGGAAGCCGATGCCCGTGCCGAACTCGAAGATATTGCTGCGGCAATCGACCCGCGTCTGGGTGAAGTCGACGGCGACGTGGATACGATCGGTGGGTTGGCCTTTGTGCTGGCGGGCCATGTTCCCCAGCCCGGCGAATGCCTGACACATGAGAGCGGCTGGCGGATCGAGGTGACCGAGGGCGATACGCGGCGGGCAACGCGCGTTCGCCTGCACCCGCCGATGGTCGAGGACGCTACACCCGCGGGCAAGTAGCATTCCGCTGGCAAGACGCGTCGGCAATCACCATAAAGGCCGCATGACCATTCGCAGCCGTATCTTCATCATCGTCGTTATGATCCTCGTCGTTTTAGGCGGCCTTTGGGCTTATTTCGGGCGCGCAGACACGGCGCGGTTGAGCGTGGATGCGGTCTCCGGCAATAAACCGCAGATCACCAGTCCGCGCGTTCAGACGATCCCGACGATCGATACCGCCGACGTGATTGGATGGCAGGGCGGCGCAAAGCCCGTCGCAGCGGCGGGGTTGACGGTCAACGCCTTCGCTTCCGATCTGGATCATCCGCGCTGGCTGTACGAATTGCCAAACGGCGATGTGCTGGTCGCAGAGACCAATTCGCCGAAGCGGGAAGATGGCGGCATCAAGGGTTTCATCATGAAGACCCTGATGTCGAAGGTTGGGGCGGGGGCGTTTCGCCTAACCGGATCGTGCTTTTGCGCGATACCAATGGTGACGGCGTGGCAGATTTTCGATCGGTGCTGCTGACCGGGCCCGGACTCGATTCGCCGTTTGGAATGGCGTTGGTCGGTGACAAATTGTTCGTCGGCAATCACAATGCGCTGGTGGCTTATCCGTTTAAGGTCGGGGATACGAAAATCACCGCTCCGGCAGAAAAGATCGTCGCGCTGCCCGGTGGTGGCAATCACTGGGCGAAGAACATCGTCGTCGATCCGACCGGCAAGCTGCTGTATATCGGTGTCGGCTCATCGACGAACATCGCCGATAACGGGATGGATGCGGAAAAGAACCGTGCAAATATTCTCGAATATAATTTGCAAACGCATGCGATACGGATTTATGCCGCCGGGCTTCGTAATCCGGTCGGTATGGGTTGGGAGCCGAAGTCGAAGCAGCTTTGGACCGTCGTGAATGAGCGAGATATGCTCGGATCGGATCTGGCCCCTGACTATCTGACGCTGGTCGAACTCGGTGCCTTTTACGGCTGGCCGTATAGTTATTGGGGTGGGTATGAAGACCCTCGTGTCGAATCGCGTCCCGATCTCCTCCAATATACGCGTCGCCCCGATTATGCGCTGGGGCCGCACACCGCCTCGCTCGGGCTGGCATTCGGGTCGCTTGGGTCGTTCAAGGATGGCGCTTTCATCGGCCAGCATGGCTCATGGAACCGCAAGCCCGTGTCGGGATATAAGGTGACGTTCGTCCACTTCGGCGCGCACGGCTTTCCCGACGGCAAGATGCAGGATGTGCTGACCGGGTTTCTCGACAAGGACGGAAAAGCACAGGGCCGCCCGGTCGGTGTGATGGTCGACAAGGCCGGGAGCCTGTTGGTTGCCGATGATGTCGGCAACCGTATCTGGCGGGTCAGCGCCGCTCGTTAAGCCGCCAGTTTAGCCTTGGTGATCAGGGGCTGCCACCAGTCCTCGCGGTTGAGATACCAGTCGAGTGTTTCGGCGAACCCCTGCTGAAAGTCTCGCGCAGGTTCGTAGTTGAGTTCGGTGCGGATTTTACGCTCGTCGATTGCGTAGCGGCGGTCGTGGCCCTTGCGGTCCTCGACATAGGTTTTCAGCTCGGCGGTTTGTCGTCCCTGTGCCGCCGGAGCATCGGGAAAACGCTTTGCCAGTTCGGGGTCGGCGGAAAATTTCGCATCGATGCCGCGGCAGATTTCCTCGATAACCTGAATGTTGGGCAGTTCCTGACCGCCGCCGACATTATAGGTTTCGCCGATGCGTCCTTTGCGCAAGATGCGCTCGATGCCCTGGCAGTGATCCTCGACATGCAGCCAGTCGCGGACGTTCATGCCGTCGCCGTAAATCGGCAGGGGGCGACCCGACAATGCGTTGAGCATGAACAACGGGATTAGCTTTTCGGGGAACTGGAACGGCCCATAGTTATTCGAACAATTGCTTGTCGTCGTTTCGAGCCCGAACGTGTGGTGATAAGCGCGGACCAGATGATCCGAACCCGCCTTTGACGCCGAATAGGGTGAGTTGGGTGAATAGGCGGTCGTCTCGCTGAATGCGGCATCGTCCGGTCCCAGCGATCCGTAAACTTCGTCGGTCGAAACGTGGTGGAACCGGTGCGGTTTGCCCGACCCTTTGTCGAGCCATGCGGTTTTGGCAGCTTTCAATAAGCTGTGCGTTCCGATGACATTGGTGGTCACGAACGCATCTGGCCCGGTGATCGAACGATCGACGTGGCTCTCGGCAGCGAAGTGGATGATCGTGTCGACCGCGTGATCGGCGATCAGCGTGCTGACCAGATCGGTATCGCAGATATCCCCGACCACAAGTTCAACGCCGTCCAGCCCATCGAGATTTGCGGGGTTTCCGGCGTAGGTTAGAATATCGAGCACGACGATGCTGTCATCGGGAGAGACGGCCCGCCAGTGATGAACGAAATTTGCCCCGATAAAGCCTGCGCCGCCGGTGACGATCAGATTAGCCATTGGTCTTTATCTCGCTCAGCATAAGTCTCAGGTTTGCCCGCCAATGGGGGCCGGACCACCCAGGGCGGCAAAAGTCGATGACTTGTCCAGTACCGAATAATGCGGGCGGCGGGCAGGGGTGGGGAAGTCCGCGGTCCCGATAGGGATGACCGGGACTGCCCTTGCAAGCAGGCCGATAGCCAGAGCTTCCTCCTGAATCGCAACGGCAAAATCATACCAGCTTGCGGCACCGGCGTCGGTGTAGTGATGGATGCCCTGCACACCCTGCGCAGTCAGTTTCCACAACGCCGCAGCCAGGCCGGGGGCATAGGTTGGTGTACCGATCTGATCCGCGACGACTTTGACTTCCGGGCGCTCGGCCATCAGCCGGAGCATCGTCCGCACGAAATTATTGCCCTGTGGCGCGTAAACCCATGCGGTCCTGACAGTAAGTGCATCCACTCCTGCAAGCTGCTCCCCCGCAAGTTTGGTGCGACCATAGGCTCCGACCGGATTGGTTGCCGATCCGGGCAAATAAGGAACGCCCGATAGCCCATCGAAAACGAAATCGGTCGATACATGGACGAACTTCGCGCCAACGCTCCGTGCTGCATTGGCCAGTACGCCAACGGCGGTAGCGTTGACGGCAAGTGCTCTGGCTTCGTCGCTTTCGGCCTTGTCGACAGCGGTGTAGGCGGCGGCATTGAACACAAAGTCTGGCTGTGCAACCTGCACGGCGGCATTCACCGCAGCTTCGTCGGTGATGTCCAGCATGTCGCTCGCATAGGCGAGTATTTCCATGCCCACCGGTGCCGATGCAACCAACGCGCGTCCCAACTGTCCCTTGCTGCCGACAATCAGCGCCTTCATTCGAACGCGTCGATTTCAGAGAGTTTCAGCCCGACCTTGTCCTTGGCGGCAAGCAGCGGTTCCATGCCATCCAGATGCCAGTCGATCGCCAGCGCAGGATCGTTCCATAACAACGAATGTTCGGCCGATGGATCATAGGTTGCCGTACATTTGTACAGAAATTCGGTGCCATCCTCCAGGCTGACAAATCCATGAGCAAAGCCCGGAGGAACCCAGAACATCCGCTTGTTGGCTGCGGACAGCTCCACTCCCACCGATTGACCAAAAAACGGGCTCGAACGGCGGATATCGACCGCGACGTCCCAAACGCGCCCGGCAGTGACGCGGACGAGTTTTCCCTGTGGGTTGGGTTTTTGGTAATGCAGACCCCGCAGGACACCCTTGGCCGAACGGCTGTGATTGTCCTGCACGAAGTCGAGGTCGAGACCAGCGTCGCGAAAGGCGCGCGCGTTCCAGCTTTCCAGAAAGAAACCCCGGTCGTCGCCGAACACTTTCGGTTCGATGATCGTCGGTCCGGGGATGGCCGTCTCGATCAGTTTCACGCCGGGCCTCCCTGGCCGTTGAGCAGACCGATCAGATATGCGCCATAACCGCTTTTGATGAGAGGAGCGGCAATTCGCTCCAACTGCGCGTCGTCGATAAACCCCTGACGCCACGCGATTTCTTCGGGGCAACAGATTTTCAGACCCTGTCGCTTTTCGGTAATCTGGACATATTGCGCCGCATCGAGCAGCGATTCGTGCGTGCCCGTGTCGAGCCACGCGTAACCGCGCCCCATGATCTCGACCGCCAGTTTCCCCGCCTCCAGATAAAGGCGGTTCAAGTCGGTAATTTCCAGCTCGCCACGCGGCGACGGCTTTAGTGTGCGCGCCATTTCGACGGCGTTGCCATCGTAGAAATACAGACCGGTGACGGCATAATTCGATTTTGGCGTCTCAGGCTTTTCCTCGATCGTCTCGGCGCGACCGTCGGCGTCAAACGACACCACGCCATAGGCTTTCGGATCGCTGACGTGATAGCCGAATACCGTCGCGCCGGTTTCCCGAGCACTGGCTCGCTCGAGCAGTTCGACCAGCCCGTGACCGTAAAATATATTGTCTCCAAGGACGAGCGCCGATGGATCGGTGCCAATGAAATCCGCGCCAATGTGATAGGCCTGCGCCAGTCCCGCAGGCTCTGGCTGGACAGCATATTGCAACGACAGCCCCAGATCTCTGCCATCGCCCAGCACAGCTTTAAACGCCGCCTGATCGTGTGGCGTCGTAATCACCATGATCTCACGAATGCCCGACAGCAGCAGGGTCGATAGCGGGTAATAGATCATCGGCTTGTCATAAACCGGCATCAGCTGTTTCGAGACGCCCTTGGTCAGCGGATAAAGCCGCGTACCCGATCCGCCTGCGAGAATAATACCTTTGCGCACAGATTGCTCCTTGCCGTCGATGTCCCGTCTAGGGCTATCGATCATACCGGGCAATGTGCTGCGACGCACAAGGGCGCACGGCGCGTCCTGTTTGTACACCGAGTCGAGCGTGAACTGGACAAGATCGGGACAGTGTTCGCGCGGTTTGATAGTTAACCGGCGTCCCAGCCTCACGCTTTCATAACAAAACGGCCCCCGCGTTGATCGCCGGAGCCGTCTGTCATTCGCAACTTATCAGGCCGCGAACTGGTTCATCGTGTTATGCGCGCCACCGGCCTTCAGCGCCGCTTCGCCCGCAAAATATTCCTTATGGTCGTCGCCGATGTCGGAACCGGACATATTCTGGTGTTTGACGCAGGCGATACCCTGGCGAATCTCCTGCCGCTGCACCCCAAGGACATAGCCGAGCATCCCCGCTTCGCCGAAATACTCTCTGGCGAGATTGTCGGTCGACAACGCCGCCGTGTGATAGGTCGGCAACGTGATCAGGTGATGGAATATGCCCGCCCGTTTTGCGCTTTCCGACTGGAAAGTGCGGATCTGCTCGTCGGCCACTTTACCGAGTTCGGTTGTATCGTAATCGACGCTCATCAGGCGAGCGCGATCATAGGCCGACACGTCCTTACCCTCCGTCGACCATGCGTCGAAAACCTGCTGCCTGAAATTCAGCGTCCAGTTGAACGATGGCGAGTTGTTGTAAACGAGCTTGGCGTTCGGAACGACTTCCCGAATGCGATCGACCATTCCGGCAATCTGTTCGATGTGCGGCTTTTCCGTCTCGATCCACAACAGGTCGGCCCCGTTTTGCAACGATGTGATGCTGTCCAACACGCAGCGGTCTTCACCCGTTCCCGGCCGGAACTGGTATAGATTGCTGGGCAGGCGCTTTGGACGCATCATCTTGCCATCGCGATTGATGATGACATCGCCGTTCGTGGCGTTCTCTGGCGTGATCTCCTCGCAGTCGAGAAAAGCATTATACTGATCGCCAAGGTCGCCGGGCGTGTGGCTGATCGCGATTTGCTTGGTCAGGCCCGCGCCCAGCGAATCGGTGCGCGTGACGATGATGCCATCCTCGACGCCCAGTTCGAGAAACGCATAGCGACATGCGCGAACCTTCGCGAGAAAGTCTTCGTGCGGCACGGTGACCTTGCCGTCCTGATGGCCGCATTGTTTTTCATCCGAAACCTGATTCTCGATCTGAAGCGCGCACGCACCGGCTTCGATCATCTTACGCGCCAGCAGATAGGTCGCTTCTGCATTGCCGAATCCGGCATCGATATCGGCGATAACGGGCACGACATGAGTCTGATAATTCTCGACGGCGTGGAGCAGACGCTGTTCCTCGAGTTGATTACCCGAATCGCGAGCGGCATCGATGTCGCGGAACATCATGCCGAGTTCGCGAGCGTCGGCCTGACGCAGGAACGTATATAGCTCTTCGATCAGGGCGGGCACCGAAGTTTTTTCATGCATCGACTGATCGGGAAGGGGGCCGAATTCCGAACGCAGCGCCGCAACCATCCAACCCGACAGATACAGGTAGCGACGGTCGGTCGTGCCAAAGTGTTTTTTGATCGAAATCATTTTCTGCTGGGCAATGAACCCGTGCCAGCATCCCAGTGACTGGGTATAATTGGCAGCGTCGGCGTCATAGGCGGCCATGTCGGCACGCATGATCTTTGCCGTGTAGCGCGCGATGTCGAGGCCGGTCTGAAACCGGTTTTGCAACCGCATACGTGATACGGATTCGGCGTCGATGCCATCCCATGTCCCGTTTTTGCTGCCGATCAGATCGCTCAATCGCCCGATATCGTTTTGGTAAGTCATGCCGTGCTCCGCTTGAAACCGTTCAGCGGAATTAGACAAGGGATCGGAAATTTACAGTGTATTGCTAGGGAGATTAGCGTCAACGAGTCGCAGATAGGGCGATCTATTCTGATATTCTGTAAATGATTTACAGATGCGTTGATGGCTTAAATCGGCTCGCCAGCAGGTCAGATGGATTACAATGTTCCAACGACGGCATTTGCGCCGGTGCGTTCCCACGAGGGGAAATATTTGGCTGATACGAGGAGAAAATGGTGGGCGTGGCAAGGATTGAACTTGCGACCCCTGCGATGTCAACACAGTGCGGTTGCTAGTTTTTGGCAGTTTTGCGCCATTGTTGGAATCAAGGTTCGGGCAAAATACCGTGAACATCGGGCGAACATCGGGCGTGTTTACCGCAGGTTTACCGCGCGGGCCGCACGATGATCTGCCGAGGCGCCAGCCATTGGACCACTGGCGATCCGCGCAACTGCTGCGCGCCGATGGCCTGCTCGACATGGGGCTACTGCCGCGAGCGCAACCTCCAAGCTGGCGGCATGGCCAACGTCACCGAAGATCAACAGGCCGAATGGCGGAAACAGGACAACCCGAAATGAAGACTCAAATTATCCAGGCGCTCGCCCAATTAACCGATCACCAGCGCCAGCTCGACGTCGATGGCACCCTTGTCGGCGTATCGCGGCAGGCGGTCGACGAGGTTGTGGCAGACCATACGCGCCTCCGATATGAACTGAGCCGCGTCATTGCTGAGCGGGAGGATGCGCGCAGTCGCCTTAATCGGATTGCCGGCGATGCGAACTGGATCGCCGCCCTAGCCACCCCCACCGCGCAGCCTGTCGAGGGGGACATTGAACAGGCGCGGGAGTGTGATGTCGAGCGGGTGGCGCGGGCTTTGCACGGCATTGAGGATAGCTGGAACGATACCGCGTGGGAGTACGTGCCCGCTGGCACACAGAGATTGTTCCTCGCGCAAGCCGAAGCGGCCATCACTGCCATGCGGCCTACCTCAACAGGTCGCGGTCTTTCTTTGTTGTTGGCCGACTGTCGCCAAGCCTTGTTCGACAGCATCAAAGTCGATGATGGCGCGACCGCTTCAACGCGTTTTGAGATCGGACGGGCAATTGGCTTGATGGGTCGGGCGATGGACAATCTGCAACCGACCATAGACGCCGCGATCAGGGGTGAACGGGAGCGGTGTGCTGCGCTTGCCTTAAAAGAAGGCGCACCGGGGCCATGCGAAAATGTAGGCTTTATGTGTTCAGAAACCGGTGTGCGCGACTGCTCGCTAGGTGATTTGTGCCGCTGCGATACTCAAGTCGAACTATCTGATCGGATAGCCGCCGCCATCCGCACCCATCCCATCGACCACGGCCCCGGTGAAAGCATCGGCGGCGCGTTTGTCGAGGTGGTGAAATGAGCCGCGATCTAAAAACATGTCCGTTTTGTGCGGGTGATGTAGCCATAGTTGGTTACAGCGATCTGCATTGGGGCAAGTGCACTAAGTGCGGCACTCACGGCCCCGGTAAATGGTCCAGCAAAAACGACGCAGCCACAGCTTGGAACACCCGCGCCGCCCTGTCCGGCGCGTCGGAGGTCGTTGAGAGTCAGAAGGAGGACGTGAGAAGCATCCCAAACCAGATTTGCTCCCATGATTGGCAAGAGAGTGTTTCGTCGCAGTTCAGCAATGAATACCGCGTGGAGGTCTATTGCCCAAAGTGCTGCACCTACGGCGAAAAAGAATATGAAACAGGAGAGATTACATGGCCGTGCACGTAAACGCTGATCCCGCCCTGTCCACTCCGCCCCGCCTCGATGGTGAGCGGGAAGATGGGGAGGTTTGAGCATGGCACTGTACCCAAACTATAGGCCAATCGGCGTCCGCAAAGAGTGGGACCACTGCTCGATGGGCCGAGGCAACACAGGCGGACTGCTCCGGGGAAAAGGTGTCCCGTCCGAATACAAAGACCCAACCGAGGCCGTTGCTTGGTTTGACGATGATGGCGCACTGCGTATCCTTGTTGCGGATTACGAAAATGGTCGCCGGGTCGAGTATCGGGCCAACAATCGTGGCAGTCGCATCAGCTATACCACTCCTCAAGCCACCCCGCGCGCGGGTGGCTTGAGATGGGGGAATATTTGAAAGCGGGCGCTGTTCTCAGCCATTGCGGGAAATACCGCTATCGGCTTTGGCGAGAGTGGCGTCTCGGTAATAGCCCGCATTGGGATATGTTCACCGACGAGGCGGGTAAGCCGATAGTCGATGGTGCTGGAGAGCAATGGGGCGAACCAAAGTCGTGCCTGTTCATCATGCTCAATCCATCTACCGCCGACGCCGAACAGGATGATCCAACAATCCGGCGTTGCGTCGCCTTCGCTAAGGCTTGGGGTTATGATCGCATGGAGGTGGTGAATCTGTTTGCATGGCGAGCCACCGACCCCAGCGAAGTTCTGGCGATGACCGCGAAAGGCGATCCGATCGGTCGCGACAACCAGCGCCATGTCGAATTAGCGTTGGATGACGCGGGCCTAGTTGTCTGCGCTTGGGGCGCGCACGGTGGACATATCGGGCAGGACGAAACGATGCTTGGCTGGATCGACGGACATTGGGCTGACCCGATCCCCCACGCCTTGAAGGTCACGAAGCATGGCTTTCCGGCGCATCCGCTTTACCTGCGCGCCGATTTGAAGCCCTCGCCATATGGAGGATGCAATGCCTGACACCACCATCCCGCCAAACTGGCAAGGCCGCACGGCGTTTAACCAAGACGGGCCAATCCGCATGACCAATCCAGAGCCTTTCAGCGCTCAAGATGCAGAGTTGCTTAAACCGACGCGTCTTAGGGTTATCCGCCAATTCGCCGATGATGCGCTGGTTGGGGTCGTGTTTCATGCTGAGGGGGTTTGTGATGGACGGAACGCGCGGCCCAGAATGGCTTGAGATGGAAGCGCGACATGCCAAGGAGGGCGTGGGACGCTGGCATGTTGACCGTGTTCCGGGTGCTACCGATGAACAGATTGCCGGAGAAATGAATAAGCTCGCTCGACATATGTCGGACCCTCGCAATGCGATGGCTGGCCGTCTGCGCGGTGAGGCGTTCCTTTTGAACGATTCCGCCATATGCGCCTTAAACCGCAGCCGGTTTAACGGAACGGCCTTTGAATCGGTGGCACTTGCACCGCGAGAGATGGCGATAGCCAAAAGAGAACAGCGGTTGGCGGAGCTACTGATCGAAGCCGCCGCTTTATTGGAGCAGCCGCTATGACCGCCCGCCGCGCACCCGACTGGCCGGTCGCAATGTCGCGTCACCTGCCATGATTAGCCGCTACGTAGAGGCTTGTTAGCGGCCACCCCATCTTCGCCAGACACAAAAAAAGAGGCCCACCTCCCCGAAGGGAAGTGAGCCTCGCGCGACGAAATCGGCAATTATTTAACGGTGCAGCCAGCCAGCAATGCAGCTTCGGACTGGCCCCACCGGCGCAAGCGGAGCGCCGAGGCGCTGATCAAATCAAGATCGTGCATGGCATCGCCGGTCAGATCCTTCGCCACCTTGGCGGGTTCGACCGGCAGATCAGCCGCCTTGTAGCAGGTGACAGCGACCGGCACCTTTTCGACGACCGTATGCTCGACGACCGGGTGAGGGGTGGCAACGCCGCAGCCCGATAGCAGCAACGCCGCGAGTATGATGAACCGCATCACAGATCCTTTCGAACAAGAGCATAAGTGGCCGACGCATTGCACCCGCCAGCGTGCGCGCCAGCCACAAGATGGGCAGCGGCGGCTTCGGTGGCTGCGTTGGCGCTCCTTGCCCGTTTTATCGCAGCCTGAGCGGCGACCTGTTGTGCGTCGGACTTCTCACCGAGCGCTGTGACGGCCGCGTTCTGTCCGTCGAGTGATGCCCGAAGGCTGGCGATCGACAATCCCATCGCCTTGACCTGCGGTACGACATCGGCGGGAGCGAGTGGCTTTTTAGCCTGCCCGCCTATCGCCGCGTCGGTTACGGCCTGCGAAACCGTGACTTGCCACGCGAGGAGGCTGTCAGCCTTTTTGTGGAAATGCACCGCCTCACCGTGCTGGACCGCTGCATAGACCGCGATGGCGATAATCCCAAAGGCGGGCAGGAGCTTTTTCGCTGCTTCCCATATCAGCCGCGCTTGGCCAACGCCGGGGATTGCGGACATAGCCGCGTCTTCGATGATGCTCATTTCAGAACCGCCACGCTATCAGGAACGGCGTTCACCAGCTTAACAGCGGTAGCTTTATCCCAGATGGCTTTGAGCCACCCGTATCCGGCGAAGGCGGCGGTCGCGAGGGCTGCAATGAATATGTTGCCACTGTCGCTCGATATGTAGGTGAGAATATCAGGGAAGTTGTGCGACTTCACCAGCCCAACGATGGTTGTCACACCCGCAGCGATCAGGCCGGTCTGCCGGAAGCCCATTGCGATCAGCGCGGGCATCGCGGATTCGGTGACCTGGATTTGAGCGTCAGCCATTGGGCAATCCTTTCATGCAGAGTTCGTGTTCAGATTTCGGGGTGCCTGATCGACGTCGAGCCAGCCCGCGAACGGGAACGCCCTGAGCGGTCGCGCGCCAGCCGATGAAGGCGTCGCAGCCCTTGCGCCACTGGCGGGCGTTGAAGGCCGCGCGCATCGGGGAACGGCAGAATGCCCCGCTGCCGGCGTTGTAAGCTGCGTCGATCGAGGCCGCGAAGATGTAGCGGTTATTCATGATCTCGGGCGCGCACTTGAGAACCTCGGGGCCGTAGGTATGCGCCTGAGCATCCGCTAACATCGCGTTGCACTGAGCCAGCGTGTAGTGGCGCATCGCCACGCGCGTTTCGCCCAGGCAGACCGTTTCGACCTTGGCGAGCTTGTCCCAATAGGGATCGAGCCGCGTGCCTTCCCAACCGCTCGTGATCGGCACCGATATGGCAACAGCGGCGGCAATGGCGAGAGCGACCGCGCTTGGCTTCGAGACAGCCTTCTTCGGCTCTGCCATCGGCAGAATTGGATTATCGGTCATTGTGGGTTCCTTGGTCATCGAGCCACAGAACGGCCCGGATCACGATCGCCGCCCAGATCAGGCTGGCGATGGCAAGCAGGGCACTCAGTGCGAGCGCCCCGGCTTCAGTCACCGCCGTTCGCGGTCGAGGATGGTGGCGCGATCTTCCTTGGCGCGGTCAGCAAGGAAGGACACGTTGGCGTCGATCCGCGCCATCGTTGTTTGCATCGCGTCGCTCTTGGCTTCGACGATCAGAAGGCGACGCCCATGGTCCTGAACCTCGCCATAGACGAAGCCGACCGTGAAGATCATCGTCGCGATACTGGTACAAATTGAAGCGACGACTCCCCACTCGGCTCGTTTCACGCTCGCATCCCTTCTTTGGGGTTTATCGATTTCGGTTGGATCGGTGCCGACGGTCACAGGACGCGCGACATCGAGGCTGCGAACAGAGTGCGCATTGTCATTCTCCTTGGCGATGTGGGGACGGGAGGTGGCTAGCTTTGGATTCCGTGGCGGACTTCAAACGCATAGGTGCGGCGGCAATGGAGCGGCGCGCTTCCAAGGTGGCCGAACAGCCAATCGATCGGGGTTTCGGCGATCAGGCCCCAGCGAAGCCCCTGCGTCGCAGCGCGTCCGATATGGCCCGATATGGTCTGGCGACCGTTAACCGGGTCAGTGTTGGTGATGAGGTAGGCAACCCCGAACAAAAGCGATGCGGCGAAGCAATCCAGGCCGACGAGGATCGCCTTAATGACGACTTTCAGGCGGGCGATCATGGCGCTGCCAGCGCGGCCCAATCGACCGCTGATGCCGCCACCATGTCCTTGATGTTGGTTGCGGCGGTGACGGCGGCTTTTGCTGCCATCCGAGCGCCTTCGATGCGCGATCCCAGCTTGATGAATAGCGCGCTGCTATAGGCCACCTCAGTCTGAACATCGGCAATGGTTCGCCCGCCTGCCGCGGCCTCCGCAGCCATGAACGGGAAATCGGCATCGGGAGCGCCTGCGACCCAAGCCTTTGCCTCGGCAGCTTTGAAGACATAGGTCATCTCTTGCCCCGGCGAGACGGTGATGAACTGCGCCCGGAACGCGCCTGCGTCGGCATCGATCTTGGCTGTCAGGAAGCCGCGAACAGGAGTGAGATCGACCGTGATCAACGTGATGCCGTCCACTGTGTTTGATATCAGAACATCTTGGAGAGCGCGGACCACGCCGATGCCCGTTGATGCCTGTTGATCAACATGGTCATCCGACGTTGACCCAGCGCCGCGGAAAGCCCCGGTATCCAGATCATATTTCACGAAATCCGTCATCTTTTCAGCCCTTGGATGTAGGTGGTGTCGTTGTATGCGCTCACCGAGATATTGTCGGCGTAATAGACGACTGAGACGGTGTAGGTGCCAGCGGCCAGCGATGCAGCAGCCGAGCAACCTATAGAATTGGTTTGAACGTTGGACGATCCACTCGCCGAGTTGAAGGCTGAACCGCCAATATTGACAATAACACCCCACGTGAACGCGGTCCCGGTGGAGTATTGCTGCGACGCGGTGAAGTTCACATAGACGACGCCAGCAACACTGAGCGTGATCGATCCAGAAACGAGTGTGTGGTAGGTGCGCGTATTGTTTCCGGCTGTGACTGTGCCGCTATTCAATATCAAGCCGTTGCTAACGGCGTTTGATACCATGGCCGACGTGCCTACCTGTCCACTGGCAATGCCACCGACCGATAGGATTGTTGTCGCAACGGCGCCCGCCGTGATCGTGCCGATCGGTGAGCCGGATAGCGCGCTGTTCGTCGCGTTCGCATCAGGCTTGCCGGTGCCGGTCAGGCCGTTCGTGAAGTCGACGGTTTTCAACATAGTAGCTTCGAAAGCGATGCTTGGAGTACCGGTGTAGGCAATGACATTCAGCGAAAAGAAGTAGACCCCTGCAGGTACGATATAGACCAGATCGTAAACTCTTGCGCCGCTGGTAACCGGTCCGTTTGCGACAAAATCAGGGGTGCTTATTGGGCCCGTCGGACTATTGTCAGTAGTGCTTTCTCCGGCTCGGAGGTATAGCCCAGTGCTTGATGAACCAAGAATACCGTATAAAAACACTTTTATATTGTAAATCTCGCCCGGCATGACGGCGACCGACTTGCAGGTTGCACCGATCTGGTCGCTTGTTGCTGACTTGGACAAGACAAATGAGTACTGTCCTGATTGTGCGTAAGTGGTGTTGGTATAAAATGCGACCGGCCCTGTGCCACCCACATAGTTCTTGACCCAACCCGCCGTGGTGCCGAGTTCAGCGCCACCGTTGTAGATTAGGTTCTGCCCGCCATTGCCTGCCAGCGTGTCGATGGCGGAGAGCGATGGACCGGCCTGAACGTCGGTGACGTTGGCCGTCGCCTGCGACCCGTTCCCAACGGTGATGCACGCGCGTAGCTTCAAGCCATTCGGTGCTACCAGCGACTTATAAACCAGTGAGCCGTTTATGTAATAGCGGACAACTGCCGCATCGTTCACAACATCGAAGTAATCACCGGCCGCAGTGGTGATGGTGGGAACAGTATAGACTGAGTTGCCTAGCTCATAAATGAAGTAGGCGGTTGCGCCACTCTGTGAGTAAATTGCATACTCCATCTTCGTGTAGATCATTGTCGAGAACGACGACTGTGACGTCAGGCCCACCATTAACCGCTGCGAAACGCCTGCCATCCGCGCCGCGACATAGCCACTCGTATAATAGTTTTTGTCGGCAACGCCTGTGGTCCAATCGCCGCCCGAGCCGTTACCCTTGAAGCCATTGGCGACGATCGTCGTTGTGCCCGAATAGGAAACATCGACCAGCGATAGTGATGTGCCAGCATAAGGCGCTGGCTTGGTAATGCCGCCCACGCCAGTAGCAAAATCAACCGGCGTTTCGAGCGCCTTCATGTTGCCGGTGATCGTGTAGGAATAGGCCGTTGCGGCCGATAACGCCTGCTCAGAGGTCCGATACACGTCGAAGGCCGTGCACTTGATGAAAACCGTCTGCCCGATCAGCGAGAGGTTAAGATCCTGCAATACAGCGATGGCGTCATCGACGCGGACGAAGGTTGCACCGCTTGCCGCTCCACCCGGCGTCGTGCCGTAAAGTCCGCGGTTCAGCGACGTCAGGTTGTAATTGTTCGTGCTCGTGAGGGTTGCGGTCTGATAGCTGAGATATTCACCGCCGACATTGATGAGCGTCGTGCCCTTGTCACGATCCGCCGTCGAAGCGGAAACAAGCTGAGCGTTCGATCGGAGCGCCGCCGCAACGGTGCTGGCTGTATCGGTCCCGGCCGCGTGAGCCGCAAGCGCCGCACTGAGCGTCCCATAACGCGACGAGCCGTAGATCGTGCCTTCCTGCGTGTAGTTCGTGCCATCGAGCGAAAGCCAGATGCGGCAACCGCCATAGAGCGGGTCGCTCGTTTGCCCGCCGACCGCGATTCCCATGTGCAGGCCGTCGCCAACAGCAAGGCTTGGCATTTCAAAGATGATTGGCGCCGCGCAGCTGAGCGGCATCTGTGATATGATTTGCTGCCAGCGCAGGCCGTTGTCATGGCTGTAGCGCGCAGCTGAGGCGATGCCGATCGGCGCATCCTCTGCCGTCACCATGAAACTATCGTCTTGCTCGTCGATCTCGATGATACGGACGGGCAGGCGGGCCATGCCGAGCGGACCGTCGGTCAACGTCACGATATCCATAGGCTCGAGCATCGCGAACCGTGCGCCAAGCTCGAATTCGTAGGTGTTGCGAACGAACAGGCTGCGTTGCAACAGCAGCTGACACGAGAGCTTGGCCGTCGTGCTGTCGCAGAACATATGCGCGGTGATCTGGCTGCCGGTTTTCAGGCCATAGGCTTCAATCGCTGTCTGATCTTCGGCGCTGCAAATCTCAGCATTGTACTGGTTGACGCGGTTCGAAAACTCCATCGTGATCCGGTTGTAGGCATCCGCTGGCGACGTGCGCGTAACCCGAACGGGATCGACGCCAACCCCAAGAAAGTCATCATCGCTCAGGTCAAACTGAACAGTGAGGTCGGGCGTGAAGGTAACGCCGTTGCCGGTGATAGCGGTATCGCCGCGCGGGGTGATCTTGAGCTGACCGCCCGACCAGAATGGCGCGGAGTTGGTCAGGTCACAGATTTCCTGAACCCGGTCGGCACCCGTCGCCTGATCCGAATAGGCCGGCGACATGAACAGGCCCATCGCGATGCAGTAATTCGAATAGGATGCCGCATAGCCCGAAAGCGGCGCGATCTGGCCCGAAGTCAGCCCAATACCATAAGCCTGCGCCGTCAGGATATCAGGGATGATGACCGCAGGATTCGCGTCAACGATCGCGCCGCCGTAGATGAATTTGCCCTGCACCTCGAAACTGTGATTCGGTACCGACGCGCTATCGCCCAGGTCATAGGCCGACGAGCAGACATAGGCGGTGCCCGAATAGGAAATCGCCTGATCGGTGAAGGACGTTCCTTGGCCCGCATAGCCGAACGCCTGATCGTAGATCCAGTTGGTGGATATGTTCCAGCCGGTCAGGAAGCTCCACGTCGACTGTGTTGTCGTACCGGTGAACAGGGTCAGGCCGACCGCCGCAAGCGTGGTCTTGTCCTTGTCCTTCCAAACCGATCCAATGCCCACGATCGGCCCTTCGCAAATGCCCATGATGGCAGCGACGGTGTAGGTGTAGGTCGTGTCCTTTTGCGTGACGGAGCCCAGCCCCTTGCCGCCGCTCGAGCTTGACGTCGTGTGCGGGATCGCTGTGAAGTTGCCGAACCAGAGCAGGTTGGCCGATACGCGATTGGTTCCGTAGATGACCGGGCGCGGGATGCCGTAGCTCGACGTCTGAATGACAATGCCCGCAATCTGCGTCGCCGTGGTCGAGATGGTTTTACCGCCCATGTCAGTTGCTCCCGAACAATGAGAAGAAGCGCGAAGGGCGTGAGGTCAGGTCAGTGTCCCGTTCGAAATCGCCAAGCACGACCGCGTGGTTGCGGGTGACGGCGTGGATGATGTGACCATCGTCATCGATGACGATCCCGCTGTGGCTATAGGTTCGGCCGAACTTCCACATGATGAGGTCGCCGGGCAGGAGCGCGGCGCGATCGATTTCGCGGGCATAGGGAATGACGAATTCGAGGAACTTCTCCTCATCGTGGTGCAACATCCACTGAGGCGAATATTCGGGCTCGATCTGCGGGATCAGGCCGACGGCATGATAGACCGCTGCGGGCAATCGGGCGCAGTCCACGCCGACGCCTTTGATCGATGCGTTATGGTGATAACTGGTCCCGAGCCACGTCATCGCCTCGGCAACGATTTCGGCGCGCTTGGCTGCGTCGGTCAATTCGAACGCACCGATTCAGGCGTCGGCACATACGGCGTTCCGCGAAAGTGAATGGTGTTGGCGAACTTCGAGAGACAGGTTGCCTTGGTGCGATCACAGCCGGCAAATACCGATATCGTTACGCCGGTGGCTGGGATGCTCGGCAGCGGCAGCGCGAAGGTGAAGCCGCCTGCGCCATCATAGGCTTTGACCGTGCGCTTGATGCCTGCGAGCGCACCACTGAGGAACGTCAGCACCCCCTGATCGAAATAACCCGCAGCCTGCGTCAGCCCGGTATCGAGAAAGGTCGTGGTCGAAGCGGGTGAACCGGTCACAGACGAGCCAAATGAGTAGGTTGACTTCGTCAACGTGCAGCCCGCGTCGTAAACAGTATGATCGCAAACCGACTGATAGACGTTGCGCGGGAAGTTCTGGCTCAGCAGCTCGAGCGCTGACTTCACCGTTACAGCAATTTCCGATCGCGACGGCACAACGTCCGAAAGCTGGCCTTGAAAGATCGGGATGGTGCCAATCACCGTTGGCCAGGTCGTCAGATACGCCGTCTCGACCAGCAACGTGCCTCCGTCGAGATAACCTTGTCGCGCAGCCTGCGGCCAAGGCAGTCCGCTCAGCATGTCGGTTGCCGTAGGGCTGACCGTCACCTGCATCGAGTCGACCTCGACGCCGATCTTTAGCGTCACCTTCGAGCGCGTGCAGATCGGGGCGCAACTTGCGAAGGCGAAGCCGCCGAACGTCAGCGCGACATCGGCGTTCGTGGTCCGAAGCACCGAGCCGTCGGCAAAGCTCCAGGTGTAGAAATCCGCCTTGTAAAATTGAGCCCCTGAGTTGAACAGCGCGGTGAGCGGTGCGGAGATGGTCTTCATCTACTTCACGCTCTGGAAATTGAGAGTTTGAAGCTCCCACAAGTTCTGCATGAACTTGCTCAGATCGATGCTGTCGTCGAGGAACTTGCAGCGCCAGTAATAGCTGCCGGTCCATGTCAGGGTCGCTGATACAGCTGGCGCGGTCGTGAAGGTGACGAGGCCCGTCGTGACGTTGAGCGTGTAATCGGTGCCGCCGATCTTGAGCGTACCGTTTATATAAATTGCTGGCGCCGACGTTGCGTTCACGGCCAGCACCGGCTCGACATAACCGCCCAGCGAGCGCGTCAGCTGGAAATTGGTCGAAGCTCCATCGCCAATGCCAAAGCCTTGCAGCGTGACCGAATTATCATCGGGATCATTGAACAGCCACGTATCGAAGCCGCCGTTGCGCGCATTGTAGAACCCGGCCAGCGTTTGCAGCTCGAGGTTCACATTGTCCGAGCGCAGGATGTCGTAGGCGAGCGAATACTTCCACTTCGGATAGCTCCAAAAGCCGATCCGCGTTTCCTTGCCCGACACCGAATCCTGCGTTTTCGTCGACCACATCGGGGTCTTCACGACAGGGAAGGTCAGCCCCGTAAGCGCGGGGAATACGGCGTTCGACAAGTGAGGTGATCCTTTTTGGACACGAAAAAGGGCGGCCATTGCTGACCGCCCTGATGGGTTGGTTTAGTGTGCCGGGTGAGCGGCTGAGGGCTAAGGCTTAGGGAAGCGTGACCTTCACGTCAGGCGCTCCGATTATGGAATATGTCATCGTCGAAGCGGTCGGTCGAACCGCCGCCGTCATTTCAACCGGCCCCATGCCAGCGAGAGACTTGCCATTGACCGCTGAAATCACGTTACCGACTTTGAGGCCCGCGCGTTCGGCAGTCGATCCGGGCGCGACTGTCATGATAACGACGCCGATCTGTGTCGGCTGATAGACGACCCCGAGGCGCGGGCCTGTTGGCGCAGCCGGGGCAGCCGCAACAGGGACTTGCATATTCGCCACGAGGTGAAGCTGGCCCTGCTTCAAAGCATATTCGCAAAATGCGTTTGTGAGATCCGACGAGCTATCTTCGCCTATATCAACCAGCGTTGCCATTCCGGCATTCACTACGACCCTGACCCATGACTCGCCCGAGTATCCGCCCATCTTGTTTCGCGAGTTAAGACGCCCACACGTCCAGTATCCGAGGCGCGACTTCGAAAGGAGCCCTTTGAGGCTGCCGCGCGCGAAGTTGTAGGGCCAGCTAAATTGCGCAGATCCCGGATCAACCAAACGGGTTTTGATGGCCGCTTCTGATGTTGCGACAGCATCGGCGAAAGTCGGTTGAGGCCCGAAGTCCGCTTGGGTGAGAGCCTGTTCGGCCGCCAGAGCAGGCGACGCGATCAACGCGATGGCGCAAAGTATTTTTCTCATGCGCATCAGTGGAATCGTTTCGGACGCCAAGTCAATATCGCCTAAACACGGCGTGCCGAAACGATGCGCTTCACGCCTTACCTTTTGCCGTCTCGATATGCCAACTTGAGAGCGTCGGCGACCGGTCCCTTATGCTCCATCAGCATTCGCTTGACGGACTTCGCATCGACCGCGTTGACGTTCAGATGAATGTGGGTGTCGCCGTTGGAGTTGGCGGCCTCTTTGGTATTATCGTTTCCGCCGCCGCCATTAATCATTGAGCGTAGCGGCGCAGCGAGCCGGGCCGGCAAAACCATTTCGTCTTTGTGGATCTGGGCGATCATGTCGTCGGACACCTGCCAGTTACCGCCAGCCATCGACGCCATCGGCGCAAAGGACATGACGGCTCCCATCGCCGTAGCTGCGGCAGCGGGTGCGAGTGCGGGGCCAACAATCGGAATCGCCGCGGTCGATGCAAAAGCTGCGGATGCCGCGATGGCCGCGTTCGATGTCACTGTGATTGCACCATCGCCCGATTGCATCGCCCGCTTGGTCAGAAACGCCGCCAGTTGTTGCGACAGCCAGTTCTCAATAACTGAGGACAGCGCGCCCGAAATGACTGACACCATCCCCTTGTAGAGACTGGTAATCATCCCGCCAAACCCCTGCTGCAAAGTCAGCATTGATGCGAGGTTATTCGCAAACAAGGTTTTTGTGGCGTTCGTAGCGGTCGTTTCGATCTTCGTGCGCTCGATCTCTGCCTTCTGGGTCAGCTTCGTCTTGTCATCTTGATATTTTTGATACGCGACGAGCAGCTGAGCGTTGATCTTAGCGACTTGAACCGGATCGCTGCCAGGAGGAATAAGCGCCTTCTCGCGTTGCAGTGATGCTTGCTCGATCTGATACTTCGCGTCTTCGAAGCGCTGTTCCTCGGCAATCAGTTGCGCCGTTGTCTCGCGCCCCATCGCAACCCGATGCTGAGCGGCTTGGTCGGCGGCGTTGATCTGGCTTGTTGTCGATTTAGCGAGCGACTGGATTGCGATATCATCGATCTCGCGGATCTGTGCCGCAGCTGCCTTTTTGAAAGTGACAATCTGTGCCTGGGCGGCTTTGTACTCTGCTGAATCTTGCCCATACATTCGAGCGACATAAGCAAGCTCTTGGGTCGCGATTGCGAGCTTGGCGGTCGCGTTTTTGTCAGCCTCGGCCAACTCAGCTTTGTAACCGTCAATGACGATCGCGATACGCTCCTTCACCAGTTGCGAATTTACAGCCAGATATTTGGTCTCGACCTGCGCGCGATCCTTGGTGCTGAGATCCGTGCGGGTAAGAACCTGCGCCCAATAATCAGCCTCCGACTGCAAGCTGTATGCCTGGGCGGTCCCTTGCGCGTCCTGCTCCATTGCCCACGCCAACTTCTTGGCGGTGAGAATGTCGTTCAGGTCCGAGACGACGGTGTCCTTTTCTTTTTTAGCTTTCGGGGTGTGCTCGAGGTTGGGGCCAGCATCGCCGCCCTTTGGCGCTTCGTGCTCCTTGACGCCGGTTGGCTTCGGTGCGGCCGGCTTCATCAAGCCGTCGGCCCATGCCTGAAAGGCTGCATCACCCTTGCCAATCTTGGCGAACTCGGCGTTCGCATCGCTGGCGGTCTTGCGAGCATCAGCAACAATCCGGGCGCCACCGGCCTTCACCTCGGCATCCACGCTGTTCATGCCTTCGCGCCAGTCGGCAGCGATGTCGGTCCATTGCATTGTGAGCGCATCGGCAATGATGATCGCGGTGGTTTTCATCAAAGCGCCAAGCACGTTTATGCCGAGCGAAATTTCGTCGAAAACTTCCTGAAGCTTGCCGCCCCACTGGATGCAAACCACAGCCATATATTCGAAAGCGTCGACGAGAACCTGCCTAAGAAAGCCGCAGATGATTGCAACCGCTTTAAAAGCATCGACAACGACAGCCATCGCTACCTTGAAAACATTGGCCCAATCGACGGTGTCAGCGCCGGTCTGCGAGAAAAATTCGCCAATCGCCGATCCGATCACATCGATGATTTCGCCCAAACCTTCGAACAGTGTCACGATGATCTCGAAAGCCTGCTTAACGAAGCCGCCAGCCTCGTAGCTTTCGGTCATCGACTTCACGAGATTGTTGAAGTTATCGACCATCTCTTTGAGCAATGGTGCGAAAGCGTCCATCAATGTCGTTTTCAGGCCAGCCCATGCCATCTTACTTTCGTTTACAGACTCGGCGAGGGCCATGCCCTTCGCGATGGCGTCATCGTTGACCATGCCATATTCTTTGGACTTGGTGATTAGCTCCTGTAAGCCATCTGCACCCTGATTTAGGAAAGGGATCATCTCGGCGCCGTTGCGGCCCATAAGATGCATAGCGAGTGCAACCTTGTTGGGGCCATCTTCCATGCCTTTGAACCGATCTGCCGTCGCGAGCAGAATATCCATCTGCGTTTTGGAGCTAGCAACAGCGATACCGAGTTTGGCAAAGCTGTCAGGTGATTTCTCGAAGTTCTTATCGAGGATCGCCATACCTTTTGTGATCGTGTCGAACGCTACGCCTGTGCCAAGGGCTGCGCCCTGCAATCCCTGAATTTGCGACGTGGCCATTCCGAACCGCTGGCTGAGGTGCTCGACCAACTCGGCCGCCTCGGCCATGTGCTCGGTCCATTCCTTAATGAACTCAACAGCGAACACAGCAAGGATTAGTTCGCCGATGCCCATCAGGGACTCGCGCATTTCGACCATGGCCTCTGCGCCTTCCTTGGCGCGGGCAGCCATTTCCTTGAGGCTGAACGACTCCTTTTCCGTTTCCTCCTCGAGCTTGTGCATCTCGCTGACCATTTCGGCGGTGCTGGCCGCGCCGCTCTGCATCGACTCTTTCATGATGGCAGCAAGGGATGCGAAGCCGGCATTCAGGCTCTCCAGAACACCGTCGATGCTTTCTAGTTGAGCCTTGGTTTCCGCAGTCGCAGGCGCGACAGCCGAAGCGTCACCGATGATTGATACTTTGACTTCGGTGTCGCTCATGTTCGGCCTTTCATTATTTTATCGGCAATGGCCTTGGACGCGGCAAGCGTATCCATTCCTGCCCCGGCATAGCTATGCCGGCAGCGATTTCGGCGATCTGTGCGGCGCCCTCGGGCAGATCGACCTGTTTCAAATTACCTGCTTCCGGTGTGTCCGCATCGGCGGTCAGCTTAATGCCGTGGGCGCTGGCAGCGAGCGCTAAACCGATGTGGATTGGCGGTCCGCACTCTCGCCAATGTTTCCGAATGTCGGAGACATCGTGCAAATCCCACTCTTCTTCGATGATCCGCTTGGAACCTCCTTCGATGCCCGCTGCGACAAGCTCGAAAACAATCGTGCGGAGGCGGTCGTCTAGGCTCCGTCCGCCACCGGCACCGGAGGAGCCGCGGCTTCCCCCGATGCGGCTGCCATTCCAGATGCGGCCATGACATCTTTGAAGCTGCGTTGGAGCGCGGCCATGTCACCCAGGCCGATATTTTCCTCGAGCCAGTCAACGGTGATGGTGGGATCGGCGATCTGGATGCCGACGATCAACGCGCCGATGAAATCGACGAGCATCGCGGTCATTTCGGTCAGCGTCGTGATGGGTGTATCGGCACCCGCCCGCGCGTTGATGGCGTCGATCGAGGGGGCCGCAAGTCGCAGCTGCTTTATCTTGTAGGGCGCGACCTCGAAATCGCGCCCACCGATTATCAGCTTTGTCATTACTGAGCCGTACCCCATGACATTACGCGACCAGCTGAATCCGCGAATGCTTCGAAATCAAGCTCCGGGATCAGGAAGTCATCGATCTTCGTAGCAATCGACAGCTTCGACGAAATGCAGGAATAGAGCGTGAGCGAAAGACCGTTGCCGCCGAGTTGGTTGAAGAAGTCACAGCGGAAGGTCGGTGCCGAACCCATGGCGATATTCTGCACGAGCGATGTCTTCGCAATGGTCGATGTAGCTGTGTATTGATAGCTGATGAAAACCGTCTGCCCCGTGTCGGCTGTAGCAAAAAGATAAGCTCCCGCGGTGACCGAATACTGACCAGTGGTCGGAGCCGATGCCACGCGGGTCATCGGATTGCCCTGCGCATTGCGAACGCCAAGGTCGACGCTCCATGCTCCGGTTGACGGAGGCGTTGGCGTGATTGTGAACGGTGTGGCAGGAATTACTGATCCAGTGACATCTGCATAATCGGCGAGCAGCGCACTTGTCATCGTCTGGCCGAAGTATAGCGCGTTCAGAACGGCACCATTGAATTGGCCGTATTTCACCTTGCCCGAAATCTTGCCTTTGCCGCGACCGGCTGCAACCGGAAACTGGTTTTGACCATAAAGCGTTTTGATGTCGCCGCTGATGTCGATCGAGACATCCTGCGTTGTGGCGAGAAGCTGTGGCGTTGGCACCGCGATGATTGCGCCGAACGCATCCGTGGTGGGGGTGCCCCAAAGAGCGCCCGCACCGAAGTTATACTGTGCCATGTAAAATCTCCATAAAAAACCCCGCACATCGGCGGGGCGGGGTGGTTGGTGAGAGGCGAGTTTCAGACGGTGAGGATCTTCACCGGGACCAAACTTATTTCATCATTTCCCAAGGTTCCCTCGGATGTGACGGTCGTTCCCTCGATGCGCGCCCACTGAACGAGGCCGCCGAGCGTTTGCGAAAAGCCCGGCACGGGCTCGGAAAGCTGAGCTTCGAGGTAATCCATGATCGGATTGAGCACTTCGCCCGGCGACACTGCGCCTTGCGTCGAGACATAAATGTAGAGCGTGACGTCGATCATCCAGACCGTCGGGAAGCCGGTTTTGCGGATTGCGGTTTCGGACTTCTGCGCCTGGAACAGAGCGGGTCGCTGGTTGGGCTTCACGTCGGTGAAGATCTTGAGCTTGCGGCTTGTGGTGACAAGGCCGGGTGCACCCTGCACGAGATCGAACAGCGCAGCGTAGATCGGCTCGCGGATCATTTGGTGGCCCTTTCGGCTGCAGCTTCAAAGCCATTGGTGATCGCGCCTGACTGTTCGAATTCCTTCAGCGACGGGACGAGGAACGCGCGTTTTTTCGGGGTGCCATTGGCGAACCTGTCGCTATCGCCGGTCGGTCGGGCCTTGGCCTTGGCTGCATCAATGGGTTGAGGGGTTCCGCAAATGGATGGCAGCGCGCACCGATCGCGTCCGCGCGCCGGGTACTATTGAAAACAGCCTGATCCAGCTTGCCGCCGCGTTCCGAATGGGCGGCGTTACACCAGCCTTCGGAACGATCCCGGTCACTGAACTGGTCCGCACTCCGCAGTACCGCGCCGACATTGAAACGCTGGCAGCGATGTTCCGCTATGCCATGACCCCGAAGAAGAAGCGCGACAACCTCCTGCGATTCCTGCGCGCCGCGGTAGCGACCTGGGCACGGCCCGATGCGGTCCATGACATCGACACCCGGCGCGAGCGGCGTCAGTGGCACCCGACCTCGCATGTGCTGGCGCTCAATCCCGACGGACGCCGACAGACGCGCAAATACCGCGCGACCGTTCCCGTGCCTCGCCAGTTCGTGCCGCACCTCCAAGCTGCCAAAGGGCCATATATCCCGGTATCCAGCGTGAAGTCGGCATGGGAGGCGATGGAGATCGATCTCAAACTGCCCCGCTCAGGCGAATCGGGCATGAAGCTCATTCGGCGCTCGGTATCGCATATCGCGCGCAAGCGGCTTGGCGAGGAGCATTGGGTGCAGGGCAAGATGATGCTCGGCCATCACAAGGCATCAACCAGCGATTTCTATGCGCTGCCAGATCCGGCCAATCTTGGACGTGCTTTGGCGGTAACGGAGGCCATCATCGACGATATCGAAAAGGCGGCTCCGGGCGCGTTCAGGCTCGTTGTTTTGAGGGCGGTGGCGTGATTTCGCAGGCGATCGTCACACCGCAAAAATGGCACCTTACCGCATGTTTACCGCAAGCGTCGATCAGGTCAGCGCCCCCCGGAGTTCTTAAAAATGGCTGATTTCCGGGGGAAAGTTGGTGGGCGTGGCAAGGATTGAACTTGCGACCCCTGCGATGTCAACACAGTGCTCTACCACTGAGCTACACGCCCACGCTGCGGCGCTCCTAACCGGCACCCGTCCGGCTGGCAACTGGTTAAACGTCGAACGGCTAAAACAATGGCCGCTTAAAGTTCGTAAACGGCGCGATCATCGAACATGCGGTCGACCTCGAGCACCAGATCGCGCAGATGGAATGGCTTCGAGAGCACTTTCGCTTTTGGTAAAGCTTGTCCAGCCCGCAACGTGACAGCCGAAAATCCGGTAATGAACATTACGCGCATATCGGGCGCGACGATCGCGGCTTTCTGCGCCAGTTCGATGCCGTCCATTTCGGGCATGACGATGTCGGTCAGCAGCAGATCGAACCCTTCGCCTGACACGACATGTTCCAGCGCGATTGTTCCACGGTCACAGGCAACCACCGAATAGCCCGACTTTTCCAGTGCACGTACAAGGTACACACGCATTGCATCGTCATCTTCGGCTAACAAAATACGGATCATCATAGTCCCCGAAGCGACTGTCCATGTCGCCCGTGGCAGTGAATATGCGCGTACCCGTTAATATTTTCCAGTGTTCGGCACACAATCTGTCGCTTATCGTCATGGAAGATGAACCGTTCCAACT
This sequence comes from Sphingomonas paeninsulae, assembly GCF_003660165.1. NCBI lineage: Bacteria > Pseudomonadati > Pseudomonadota > Alphaproteobacteria > Sphingomonadales > Sphingomonadaceae > Sphingomonas > Sphingomonas paeninsulae. The sequence continues at coordinate 882,518 of NZ_CP032829.1, read as the reverse complement.
CTTTCGAAATCTTTGGGCCGGCGACTCCGCTCAGTCCTGTGGTCGTGTCGGTGCCTCATGCCGGACGCGATTATCCCGATCTGGCGGAATTGCTGCGTCATCCTGTCGAACGGTTGCGGGCACTTGAGGATCGCTATGCCGATCGTCTTGCAGAGCGGGCAATTGCTGGCGGGGTCAATGCCATCGTCTCAAAGCTGCCGCGTCTGTGCATCGATCTTAACCGCGCTGAAGGTGATCTCGATCCCGCAATGGTAGAGGGGCGTTCAGCGGCCGGATATATGATCACCCCAAGGGCGCGGGGCGGGCTGGGCCTGATACCGCGGAGGCTGAACGAAGTCGGCGATATCTGGCGGGTCGCGCTCTCTCGGGAAGAAGTGCGACAACGAGTCGAAGGGCATTACCGGCCTTATCACACCGTGCTGAGGGCTATGCTGGCCGCAGCACAAGCGCGATTCGGAGTCGCGATCCTCCTTGATCTCCACTCGATGCCGCCACTGGCAGGCTTCGGCAAACCGACGATCGTTGTGGGCGATCGCTTTGGCAGAACAGCCTCTCCGCACGTTTCCGGACTTGCTGAAACGGTATTTACGGATGCGGGCTTCAGCGTCGGGCGAAACGCGCCATATGCGGGGGGCATATCATATCGCACCACGCCGATCGCACCCGCGATATTCAGGCATTGCAGATTGAGGTCGATCGCACCCTCTATCTGGACGGGGCATTCGACCAGACCGGCGCTGGCCTTTTCCGCCTGCAAGTGGCTATCGCGACGCTGGTCGATGGCCTGGCAGCGCGGATGATTTCTCCATCGGCAATCGCCGCTGAATAGCGGTTCCGGTTACCTGCCGACCGGGACTCGCCGATGAAACCACGCATCGACCAAAAAAAACCACCCCGCACTTTCGTGCAGGGTGGCCAGGTTCAGGAGGAGGCGCATCCTCAGATGCGCCGACCGTGCTGCGAAAGGGGGGGAACGCAGCGCCGGTCCAAACCAAGATAGGGGAGCGCATTCCGGTTTCAAGCAGCAACTTGACCAAAAAGTTCGTCTTCCCCTAACTGGCTGAAATCAGGCTGAAGTTGCCTCCGGCACAGCGCCCTGAGCAACCTGACGCCCAAAAATTTCTCGCATCAGGCTTAGCGAAAACAGATGGGCGTGAACCAGCGGCAGCAATCCCGACTTCATCATCTTGCGCAACGTGTCACCGCGCAGGTCACGCAGCTTTTCCTCGGCGACCATCTGGAAACCGCGATAGATGAACGGCTGCGAGTTCTCGTCGGTCTGGATCGTAACCTCGCCGTCGATCAGCAAGTCGAGTTCCTTCAGTTCCGCAACGAAAGCGGCGGTCCGTTGACCGGCCTGTTCGAACTGTTCGCAAAACTCGAGGATTGCCTTGACCGCCGTGCTTGGCTGATCGCCGTCGAACAGGGGTTCTCCCTCGTCAAAGGCACCGATCGCATTTGCGGTCGGATCGACGCACAGCGACAACTCGTCCGTGTCGGGGCGCAGACGGGCCAGCATGTAAGGATAGCGACGGATATAGGCCGGCAGATAAGCGTCCTGCACCATCATGCCGTCTTCGCCGAAAAACGTATTCACGCCTTCGTTCAGGCCCATCAGAGCCAGAGGTACTGGGTTGTCACCAGTCGCAAAAATGATCGGATAGAATCGCTGAGCGACGGCAAATTCGTCGATCGTGATCGGAACCGCGTGTTCGGTGCGGACAAACTGTGCGCCCTGCAACTGGCGGGTGCGCCAGGTGCCATGTTCCTGCGACGAAATTGGCACCAATTCTTTGTAAAACAGAGGCAGTGTATTCTGGGGGCCTGACTGGCCATCGGCGTGCTCCGAACGACTGAAAAGATGGGCGCTGCCCTATGGTGCGCGCGGCCTGCGCGCAAGTCGTCTGCCTAAACCAGCTTGCCGGGGTTCATGATATTCAGAGGATCGAGCGCATTTTTGATCGCCCGCAACGTCGCAATGCGTGCGGGGGGCGACAGGCGGATAAGCTCGTCGCGCTTCATCTGGCCGATACCATGCTCGGCTGAAATCGACCCGCCAGCCTTAGTAACCAGATCGTGGACCATATGACTGGCTGCTTCCCCCACCTCCGCCCGCCACCGTGGGCCGTCCACGCCCGCTGGCGCACGGACGTGGAAATGGACATTGCCATCGCCCAGATGCCCGAATGCGCTGGCATGGACTCCCGGGAAAGCGACCTCAACGGCTCGCGCCGCGTCGATCATGAAGGCGGGCATCGAATCGACCGGCACCGAAATGTCGTGCTGCATCGCCGGACCGGTCGCGCGCTCAGCTTCTGAAATCGAATCGCGGATCCGCCAGAACGCTTCTGCCTGAGCCTCGTTGGCCGACACAGTTGCATCCTCGATCAAATCGGTCTGGAGCAAGCCGGCCAGCGCTTCCGCTGCGCCCTCTCCGACATATTCGATCAGGATGTGCCACCGATGCGACCGGTTCAGCGGCGCGCGCGTGCCCGGAATATGCGTCAGTACGGCGTGAAGCGATTCGGCGGGCAGTATCTCGAAGCTCTCGATCCGGTTGTCCGACCGGCTTTCCATATAGCGCAGCAGCTTTAGCGCCGTGGCGGGGTGATCGACTCCCACCCACGCTACCGCGCGGTCGATGATGGCGGGCACCAGTCGCAGCGTCGCCGCCGTCACGATGCCGAGCGTACCCTCTGCCCCGATCAGCAACTGATCGAGATCATAGCCACGATTATCCTTTTTGAGCGCAGCCAGTCCGTCGTGGATCGACCCATCGGGCAACACCGCTTCTACGCCCAGCACCAGCGAGCGCATCGTGCCGAATCGCAGAACCTGAGTGCCACCCGCATTGGTCGAGACGAGGCCACCAATCGTCGCCGAACCCTTTGCGCCGAGCGACAGTGGAAACCGCCGACCCTGCGCAACCGCCGCATCGTGAAGCGCGCTCAGGATCACCCCAGCCTCAGCCACGGCAATGTTTGCAGCTGGGTCCAGTGCGCGGATGTGGTTCATCCGCCGCAGCGACAGGATCAGCGCCGAACCGTCTGCCGGTGGCGTTGCACCCCCGACCATCGACGTATTGCCCCCTTGAGGAACCAGAGGAACGCCGTGGTGCGCGCAAAGGGCGACGATGGCCGCTACCTCCCCGGTGTTTGCCGGAGCAAGGATGGCGGCCGCTTTCCCGTGAAACCGGCCGCGCCAGTCTGTCAGCCATGGCGCGATGTCATTTGCATCCTCGACAACGCCGCGCGAACCTATCAATTCTTTTGCAGCCGCAATGATCGAATTAATCGTCTGTTCAACCATATGACCCCATGCGCCACAGCCGGAGTGGAAACTCGCGATTGACGATATTTGACTACGCCCTGCTCGCTTTGGCGACAAGTACCGTGCCCGCCACGGCACCCGGAGACGTGCGTGTTGTGGAATCCGAATCCGAATCCGAAACGGCCTACGATCTTGAAGGCCTCGAGCTTGCGCAGCTAACCATTCAGCGCCGCATTTATATCCGTATCCCCCGGCCCGATCTATCCCTCCGCCTCCTCCGGAAATGCGACAGCGCTGGATAGAAAAAAAGGGTCCGAAATGTGTCCCGACCACCGGGCTTGGCGGGTTTGCGATCACCACGCCCGACAGCATCGACCTGTTCCTGAAAGGGGGATTGCGGTACCGCGCACATCTGGAAGACGATTGCCCGTCCATCGCATTTTATTCGGGATTTTATATCCGCCCGACAGAGGATGGCAGGATCTGCGTCGGCCGTGATTCCATTCATTCACGCGCGGGCGGACAGTGCGAAATCGTGAAGATACGAACGCTGGTGCCCCAACGCTAATCTGTGTTTTGCTTGACTTTCGCCGGGTCCGCCGACAACGCGAACGCGCCTTCCTCACGGACAAAACAATGATTAGCCCAGCATGAACTTTGCCGATCTCGGCCTATCCGACCAGCTCCTTCGCGCCGTAAACGAGTCGGGGTACACGGAACCGACCGCGATTCAGGCGAGCGCGATCCCCAGCGTGCTGATGATGCGCGATCTTATCGGGATTGCCCAGACCGGCACGGGAAAGACCGCCAGCTTTGTGTTGCCGATGATCGACATTCTGGCTGAGGGCCGCAGCCGTGCACGTATGCCGCGCTCGCTCATTCTGGAGCCGACGCGCGAACTCGCAGCGCAAGTTGCTGAGAACTTTGAGAAATACGGCAAGTATCACAAGCTTTCGATGGCGTTGCTTATCGGTGGCGTATCGATGGGCGATCAGTTGGCCGCGCTTGAAAAGGGCGTCGATGTCCTGATCGCAACGCCGGGCCGCCTGATGGACTTGTTCAATCGTGGCAAGATCATGCTGAACGGTTGTTCGCTGCTTGTCATTGATGAGGCCGACCGGATGCTCGACATGGGGTTCATCCCCGATATCGAGGAAATCTGCACCAAATTGCCCGCGAATCGCCAGACATTGCTGTTTTCGGCAACCATGCCTCCGGTTATCAAAAAGCTTGCCGATAAATTCCTGACCAACCCGAAACAGATCGAAGTTTCGCGGCCAGCCAGTGCCAATCTCCAGATCGAACAGCGCATTGTCGAGTGTTCCGCGCGGGGCAAGAAGGACGCGCTGCTCGATATCCTGCGCGCTGACGATGTTACCACGGCAATCATCTTTTCGAACCGCAAGACCACCGTCCGCGATCTCGCTTCCAGTCTCAGCCGCGCCGGTTTCAAGGCCGGCCAGATTCAGGGCGATATGGATCAGGGCGACCGGATCAAGGAACTGGACCGGTTCAAGGCTGGGGACATCACCGTCCTCGTCGCATCCGACGTCGCGGCACGCGGCCTCGATGTGAAGGGCGTCAGCCATGTCATCAATTACGACGTGCCTTGGCACCCTGATGATTACGTCCACCGTATCGGCCGTACCGGCCGTGCTGGCGCGACCGGCAAGGCATTTACGCTGGCGACGCCGGAAGATGCCGAAGCGGTCGCCAATATCGAAAAGCTGACCTCGACCAAGATCCCGCGCGTGGCAAAGGCGGAAGTCGCTCCTGCCCGTGCGCCTTCAAAGGCTGCGGTATCCGACGACGAAGCGCCTGTCGAAAAAAAGTCCCGCGTCCGCAAACGACCCGGCGCAAAGTCGAATGAGGTTGCGGCTCCGGAAGCCCGCGAACCGCGCCCAGCACGCGAGCCGCGCGAACCCCGTGCCGAACGTGAACCACGGCCAGAACGTGAAGCGCGTTCAGAACGCGAGTCCCGCCCGGAGCGCGAGCCTCGGCCAGAACGTGAGCCTCGGCCAGAACGTCAGGCACGTCAGGATCGCGATCCGCGCCCCGAACGCGAAGCTCGTCCCGCGCCGCGTCCAGCCCCCATCTCAGACGATGGACCGGATGACGGCTGGAACGGCCCGATGCCCGACTTCCTGAATTTCAAACTCGGTAGCTAAGCGGAACTTCCTGTCCCTCCGTTTCCCTGAGCCTGTCGAAGGGCTGTCCTCCTTCTCACGAAGCAAGCAGCCCCCTTCGACAAACTCAGATAAGCGGGTTGAACTGGGTTAACCCAGCTCCGCCAGCACAGCGTTGCCCATCGCAACTGTGGTCATCGTCCCACCCAGATCGCCGGTCCGCGCGCCGCCATCCAGCGCCCGCGTCACAGCCGCGAACAACCGATCAGCAATATCACCGCGCCCGAACGACCAGCGCAGCGCCATTTCGAACGACAGGATCGCCGCCAGAGGATTGGCGACACCCTTGCCTGCAATATCCGGCGCAGAACCGTGGATCGGTTCATAAAGGCCCGGCTTACCCTTGATCCCCAGCGCCGCCGACGGCAGCATCCCGAGCGATCCCGTCGCCTGACTGGCGGCATCCGACAAAATGTCACCGAACAAATTGTCGGTCACCAGTACGTCGAATTGCGTCGGTCGCCGAACCAACTGCATTGCGGCATTGTCCGCCAGCATATGTTCCAGCGTCACATCGGCATAGTCGCGCGCATGAAGTTCGGTCACAACCTCACGCCAAAGCACGCCCGATTCCATCACGTTCGATTTTTCCGCCGATGTCACATGATTGCGTCGTCCGCGCGCCAGTTCAAATGCGACCCGCGCAACCCGCTCGATTTCGCTCGTCGTATAAACCTGCGTATCGAACCCACGCTTCTGACCATCGGGCAGCGTTTCTATGCCGCGCGGCTGGCCGAAATACACGCCGCCGGTCAGTTCGCGCACGATCATGATGTCGAGGCCCGCAACCACCTCGCGCTTCAGCGACGACGCATCGGCCAGCGCATCGAAGCACAGCGCGGGACGCAAATTTGCAAACACGCCCATTTCGACGCGCAACTTCAGCAACCCAGCTTCTGGACGCAGCGCACGCGGCGCGTTCGCCCACTGTGGCCCGCCAACGGCACCCAGCAGCACGGCATCCGCACTCAGTGCCATCGCCAGCACTTCATCGGTCAGCGGCGTTCCATGGGCATCATAGCTTGCGCCGCCATAAATGGCCTCGGTGACCTCGATATCGGGGGTTAGCGCGGCAGCGACACGACGCACTTCGGCGCAAACTTCGGGACCGATCCCATCGCCGGGCAACAACAGCAATTTAGGCACTGACTATCCTTCTTCTCACACTCACGATTTGAACCCCTAGGGCAAGTTGTTAGTTAGGGGATAGGAGACTCACATGAACGATCTCACCCCCATCGATACCAAGCAATCGCACGGTGTCCAAAAGGCCCCGGCAGTTAATCATATGGGCCTCGACGGTTTTGAATTCGTCGAATTTACCAGTTCCGAACCCGAAGCGCTTGCCGATCTGTTCACCAAAATGGGTTTCACCCATGTCGGCACGCATCGTTCGAAAAACGTCCGCCGTTACGCTCAGGGCGACATCAACTTCCTGCTGAATATGGAGCCGGTCGGACAAGTCGCAGATTTTCGGGGCAAACATGGCCCATCGGCCAACGCGATGGCGTTCCGGGTTGCGGATGCCAATGCCGCACTGAAACTTGCCGTCGAACGCGGCGCGACTCCGGTCGAGGGGCGCGTCGGGCCGATGGAATTGAACATCCCCGCGATCGAGGGGATCGGCGGCGCAAATCTGTACCTCGTCGATAAACGCGGCGGCGCGACGATCTATGACATAGATTTCGAACCCGTCCCCGGCGCGACTGTTGCCGATCACGATGTCGGACTCCACACGCTCGATCACCTGACGCACAATCTTCAGCGTGGGCGGATGGCCTATTGGGGCGATTATTACGAACGCATCTTCGACTTCCGCGAAATCCGGTATTTCGACATCGAGGGGCAATCGACAGGCCTTTTCTCAAAGGCGATGACTGCCCCCGACGACAAGATCCGTATTCCCCTGAACGAAAGTCAGGACGAACATTCGCAGATCGAGGAATTCATCCGTGATTATAAGGGGGAGGGCATCCAGCATCTGGCGCTCGCCACCGATGATATCTTTGCCACGGTGGACAAGCTGCGCGCCAATGGCATCCGCTTTCAGGATAGCCCCGACAGCTATTTCGACATGATCGACGCACGGCTTCCGGGCCACGGCCATGATGTCGAGGAAATGCGCAAACGCCGGATTCTGATCGACGGTGCGCCGGAAACAGGGGGCGGATTGCTGCTCCAGATTTTCACCGAAAACATGGTTGGCCCAATCTTTTTCGAGATCATCCAGCGCAAAGGTAACGATGGCTTTGGCGAAGGTAATTTCAAGGCGCTGTTCGAGAGCCTTGAACTGGACCAGGTCCGTCGCGGCGTGATCCCGGCGACCAAAGAAAGCGCCTGATGTAAACCAAAGCACCGGTTCCCCGAACATATCTCCCCGCTTTCCAGAGCCTATCTTCCTCCGTTTCCCTGAGCTTGTCGAAGAGCTGTCCTTCTTCAAACTTTCGGCAGGACAACCCTTCGACAGGCGCAGGGAAGCGGATTTAAAGCTCAGCGGATTTAGCGCGACAAACGGAGGGCATTTTGATCGAAAACTATCAATCCGGCTTCGGCAACCACTTCCAGTCCGAAGCAATCCCTGGCGCACTGCCCGTCGGCCAGAACTCTCCGCAACGCCCCCAGTTCGGCCTTTATGCAGAACAAATCTCGGGCACTGCGTTCACGGCCCCCCGCCACGAAAACCGTCGAAGCTGGGTCTATCGCCTTCGCCCAAGTGCCGCCCATCGTCCCTTTGTCCCCTATCATGCCGCGCAACAATTCGCGCCCGGCACCGCGAAAGACCCGCTGCCTCCGAACCGCCTGCGCTGGTCGCCGTTACCCTTGTCCGACACGCCGACCGACCTGATCGACGGCATGACAACGATGATGGCCAATCGCGACCCCGCCAGTCTGGAAGGCGTTGCGGTCCACATCTACCGCGCCAACGCCGACATGCAGACCCGCGCATTCTTCAACGCGGATGGCGAAATGCTGTTCATCCCCCAGCAGGGCCGCCTGACGCTGCTCACCGAAATGGGACGCCTCGACCTCTCACCCGGCGAAATCGGCCTGATCCCGCGTGGCATCCGTTTCCGCGCGATGCTCCCCGATGGCAGCGCCTATGGCTATGTTGCCGAAAACCACGGCAGCCTGTTTCGCCTTCCCGAACTTGGGCCACTCGGCTCGAACGGCCTTGCCAACCCCCGCGACTTCCTGACCCCGGTTGCCGCTTATGAAGACCTCGATCAGCCCTTTGAACTGATCCAGAAGTTCATGGGTTCGCTCTGGACAACGACACTCGATCACAGTCCGCTCGATGTCGTCGCATGGCACGGCAACCTCGTTCCGTGGAAATATGATCTTGCGCGGTTCAATACCATCGGCACGGTCAGCTTCGATCATCCCGATCCGTCGGTCTTCACCGTCCTGACCAGCCCCAGCGACACGCCCGGCCGCGCCAATGCCGATTTCGTTATCTTCCCGCCGCGCTGGATGGTTGCCGAAAATACCTTTCGCCCGCCGTGGTTCCATCGCAACATCATGTCGGAGGCGATGGGCCTGATTACCGGGGCTTACGACGCGAAAGCGGAAGGATTTGCACCCGGCGGACTATCGTTGCACAACATGATGAACGCGCACGGCCCCGATGCGGCAAGCTGGCGCGCGGCAACAGATGCGGACTTGCAGCCGCACAAAATAGAGGGACGATGGCGTTCATGGTCGAAAGCTGCTGGCCCTTCCGCCCCACCGCCCACGCCCTAGAAACCGCCCAGCCCGATTACGACGCGGCATGGGCCGACTTTCCGAAAGCGAAAATAAAGTGAAGCTTGCCAGTTTGAAACATGGACGCGACGGTCGTTTGGTTGTCGTGTCGGACGATCTCGCCTGGTATGCGGAGGCGCAGCATATTGCGCCTACCTTACAGGCCGCCCTCGACGATTGGGACGCGCTGTCGCCTTCGCTGGAGGCGCTGTCGACCGATCTGGCGCATGAGGCGATCCCGATGCGCCGTTTCCACGAACGGCTGGCTGCGGCTCCCTTGCCGCGTGCGTTTCAGTGGGCCGATGGGTCCGCTTATGTGAACCATGTTGCCCTTGTCCGTCAGGCGCGCGGCGCGGAAATGCCCGACAGTTTCTGGCACGACCCGCTGGTGTATCAGGGTGGCTCCGACGGCTTTCTCGGCCCGCGCGACGATATCCCGTTGGCCGACGAAAGCTGGGGCTGCGATATGGAAGCCGAAGTCGTTGTCGTGACGGGTGATGTCCAACAGGGAGCATCGCGCGAAGAAGCGCTCGCCGCGATCCGCCTCGTCGGCCTGACTAACGATGTGTCACTTCGTAACCTGATCCCCGGCGAACTCAGCAAGGGCTTTGGTTTCTACCAGTCGAAACCCGCCAGCGCATTTACGCCAGTCTTCGTCACCCCTGGCGCGCTCGGCGCACGGTGGGAGGATGGCAAACTCCACGGCGCATTGAACGTCGATCTCAACGGTAAACCCTTCGGTCGTGCCGATGCCGGCATCGACATGACTTTCGATTTCGGCACGCTGATCGCACACCTTGCCAAAACCCGCAGTCTCGGAGCAGGCACGATTGTCGGTTCAGGCACAGTCTCCAATCGCGGTAGCGACGGTGGTCCCGGCAAACCGATCAGCGACGGCGGCGTCGGCTACTCCTGCATCGCCGAAGTCCGCACCATCGAAACCATCCTGCGCGGGAAAGCTGAAACGCCCTTCCTGAAAGGCGGCGACACCGTCCGCATCTGGATGGACGACGACAAACACCGGCCGATCTTCGGTGTCATCGAACAGGCCGTCGCCACAATCTAACTCACGTACACCATGATCGGCGCGCGCCGTCCCACTCGCGCGCCAGTCCTTCGGCAACCAGCTTCTCGCCGAGCGATTGCCCACTCCGCACGATGATGCGAAGCTTGCGGCCATAACGATCAGTGTCGCGATCGATGCTCGCCAACCGAAACGGTCCGGCGTTCAATAGCGCATGCAGCCGTCGGGTCGCAGCGTTGCCAAGCGTCCTTTCCTGCGGGCAACGTGGTTGATGCGTTTCGGGTGCGTCGATATCGGCGATCCTCACCTTTTCTCTATTCACCCAGAAAGTGTCACCATCGACGACGCAATTCACACCGCCTCCGGTGAAACAATAATCAAAGCGTGCTTGCTGGATACGAGTGGGTATAGCGAAATTAGCCCCTGTCAGTGTGGAGGTCAGGACGCAGGCGAGTGTGAAATGTCGCAGCATAGGATGGTTCATCATCCCCGCCCGCTAAAACGCCTGACGTCCCTCCGTCGTCTCAAAGCCGCACCGCTTCGACCATCAACACCTGTATGTTGCGTCCGGTCCGGTGCAGCAACGTGGTTACGAATGTAACAATTGCACCCGATTCCGGCCTATATCGCCCCAAATCACCGCAAAATCGCCGCTTTCTCCTCGGAGGTGCTTGACGAAGGCGTGACGGCCCGACATCCCCTTCGCAGCACAAGAAAGTGCCACCTGTTTTGGGAGGAAATATCTATGGCCGTAGAACCCGCAAAGAAGCCCAACGCGCTCCAGACGCCACTTAAGCCTTCAAAAGAACTCGGTGCAGTGATCGGTGATGGTACCGTCACACGCGGCGAAATGGTTTCCAAAATCTGGGAATACATCAAGAAGCACAACCTGCAGAATCCCGCCAACAAGCGTGAGATCGTTGCAGACGAAAAGCTGAAGGTTGTATTCGGCCGCGATAAGGTCACGATGTTCGAAATGAACAAGTATCTGTCGGCGCATCTCAGCAAGATCTGATTGCTGAAAAGTTTAGCACCCCGTTCCGGCACTAAGGCCAGAACGGGGGTTGCTGATCCGTTTTAAGCGGCCTTCGTCTCTATAGCGCGCGCCCGGCGCCGCTGCACCGATGATCCCAGTCCAAGCGCCTCGCGATATTTCGCGACGGTCCGCCGGGCAATATCGAACCCCTTTTCTCGCAACAGATCGACCAGCGTGTCGTCCGACAAGATAGCATCCGCAGCCTCTGCCGATATCAGCGTTTTGATCGCAGCCTTTACCGCCAATGCGGAAGACGCCTCGCCGCCATCCGATGACCCGATGCCGCTGGTGAAAAAATACTTCAGCTCGAACGTACCACGTGGGCAACTGAGGTATTTGTTGCTCGTCACCCGACTGACCGTCGATTCATGAAGCGAAACGGCATCAGCCACCGTTCGCAGTGTCAGCGGCTTTAGGTGCGCGACGCCGTGGAGAAAGAACCCCTCCTGCGCCTTCACGATTTCGGTCGCGACCTTGATGATCGTCCGCTGCCGCTGGTCCAGCGCCTTGATCAGCCAGGTTGCACTTGCCAGCGCATCACTTAGCCAAGCCTTTGATGCACGATCGTTCGCGCTGCTTGTCAGCTCGGCATGGTAACGCCGGTTGACAAGAACACGGGGCAGGGTGGCGCTGTTGATCTCCACGCGCCAACCCTTTGCCGTCCGGTTTACGAACAGGTCGGGCGTCACCGTTTCCACCCGCGCCGAGCCAAAACGCAGGCCCGGCTTTGGATCGTAGCTGCGTAGTTCGCGGATCATGTCGGTCATGTCCTCATCATCAACACCGCACAGCCGCTGAAGATGTGCGATCTTGCCACCCGCCAACAGCTCGAGATTATCGAGCAAAGTCTTCATACACGGATCGTAGCGGTCGGCCTCCTGTGCCTGCAGGCTAAGGCATTCGGACAAGGTGCGTGCGCCGACGCCCGTTGGCTCAAAGCCCTGAATGACCGTCAGCACTGCCTCGACTTCGCCCAAAGGAACGCCAAGTCGCCGCGCGGTTTCCAGCACGGGGGTAGTCAAATAGCCAGATTCATCGATGGCATCGATCAATACGGTCGCGATGGACAGAGCGACGCCGATCAGCACTTCGCCCGCCTGTGCGATCAGATGGTCGGTCAGCGTTTCAGCTGCGCCGGCGAAGCTGTCGAAATCGATGCCGTCTTCGCCCGCTGACCCTGAATTTGCTCCAGCACCGTCGCTCGCGCCGTCGTGGTGGAAAATGTCTTCGGAAAAGTCCGCATCGTCCGGTTTCGGCTCGCTCAGGTCGGCGACGGGTTCTGCTTCAACGGGAACTGGGCCTTCGGTTGGGAGGTCGCCCTCATCGGCAGGTCCTCCCTCTAGCAACGGGTTCTTTTCGATCTCTTCAGCCAGAAACGTCTCAACCTCGAGGTTCGACAGCGCGAGCAGGCGAATCGCCTGCTGCAACTGTGGCGTCATCACCAGCGACTGGCTTTGCCTCAAATCAAGGCGCGGCCCCAAACCCATGATTAAAGCGAGAAACCCTCGCCCAGATACAGGCGACGGACGTTTTCATCGGCAACCAGATCTTCGGGAGATCCCGCGAACAGCACCTGACCATCATAGATGATGCAGGCGCGATCGACGATATCGAGCGTCTCGCGAACATTATGGTCGGTAATCAACACACCGATTCCACGTTTTTTCAACTGAATGATCAGGTCACGAATGTCCGAAATCGAAATCGGATCGATACCCGCAAACGGCTCGTCCAGCAGCATGATGGACGGGTTCGCCGCCAGTGCGCGCGCAATTTCACACCGTCGCCGTTCACCACCCGATAGCGCCGTTGCCATCGAATCGCGTAACCCGTCGAGCCTGAACTCGCCCAGCAATTCATCCAGTCGGGCAAGCCGTGTCTCTTTGTCCGGTTCTGCCAGTTCCAGCACCGACATAATATTTTCAGCGACCGTCATCCCGCGAAAGATCGATGTTTCCTGAGGCAAATAACCCAGCCCCAGAACCGCGCGGCGATACATCGGTAGTCCGGTAATATCCGCCCCATCCAGCAAGATGCGGCCTGAATCCGGTTTTACCAGCCCCATGATCGAATAGAAACACGTCGTCTTGCCAGCGCCATTTGGTCCGAGAAGCCCCAGCACTTCGCCGCGACCCACAGACAGGGACACGTCGGACAGCACGGCGCGACGATCATATGATTTTGCGATGGAAACCACAGAAAGTCCGTCTGCAAGCGATAAATCGGGGGCAGCGGCGTGGGTGCGGTCTAATGTTTCGGTATCGGCCATTACAGTTCCATCCGGTGACATGCATCCGTTACCCGAAGGTTATCTTAGCGGCAATTGGCAGGTTTCATGCATAACGATGTGTCCGAAATGCTTTCGACATGGATCAGTTGCGCTGAGGCACCGTAAACCGCCCGGTCACGCGCCCGCCCGCACCCGTCGAAACGCCTGCGCCGCCGCCACTGACTGCGCTGCCGTCCATCACCGAGCGTCCGGAGTTCAGGTCGATCACCAACCTGCCACCGTGTACGGTATTGGTACCCTGAACCAGTGTCACGGCACCCAGCATCGTGATAAGCTTGCGATTCAGATCGTAGATTCCGAAATCTCCGCGCGCGGTCTGATCGGGGCTGCGAACCGTTACCCCGCCCGAAGCGTCGAGGCGCTGTACGCTCGGGCTGCTAGCCTGTTTCTGATTGGTATAGGCAACTGTCATACGCGCTGCGTCGAGAGTCATATTACCTTGTATCGCATGCACATTGCCCGAAAACACCGCTCGATTGGCCTTGTCCTGAACCTCGATCCGGTCTGCGGCAAAATCGACGGGCGCGTTGGTGTCATGGCCCTTCAAAGCTTGAGCAGCCGCAGGCGAAGCCGTTAGCAAAACGAGCATGAGAAGAGGTCGCATAGTCATTATTTTGCTCTGGCCGCACCTTGAACGATATGCAAGCGGGCGCGACCATTCAGAATAACGATCCGGCCATTCAGGTCAGCCTGCATCCGGTCACTGCTGAAAGTTCCGAGGGGCATCTGACCATCTACCGGCGTGTCGCTCGCCATCGTCCGCGCCTTCATATCAACGCCAACACCGCGCGTAATCATGCTATATCCGCCCTGTGATTTAAACAGGACTTCGCCCGGCACGCGGATATTTTCGTTCGTCATATTATAATTCGCGTTCTTGGTCGTCAGAACAGCCGGGCCATCATCCAATAGCATTCGTGCCGAAAGATCGGTCATCTGGACTACTGGCACCCGCGACGTCCGCTGAACCGCGTTGCCCGCATGCAGCGTGAACGGCTGCCCCTTGTCGTCCTGCCCCCGATATTGCGCATCGCTGACCCGCATCCGCTCTTTCGCCAGTGCAACCTTGTCCTTGTCCAGCACAAAGCTGATTTCGCTTCGGGCAAGCAACGGCGCGATCAGTAAAACCGCTGCCAATGCACCGATTGCCGACGGCAGGATAATCATTGCCGTCTTGATGACCCGGTCATGGTTGCTCCCCGGCGCGGCCCAGTGGCGGCGCTGATCGCGGGTTTGTTCGGCAAGTTCGGACATGGTCTCGTGTGTCAGATGTGCGCGAAGATATCGACCTCATCCCAACCGGCGAGATCGATCATCGCGCGCGCAGGGAGGAAGTCGAAACAAGCCTGAGCCAGCGCGGTTCGCCCTTCACGGGCAAGGCGCACTTCGAACTGGTCCTTCAGCCGATGGAGATAACGAACGTCAGACGCGGCATATTCGCGCTGCGCATCGGTCAGCACGGGAGCTCCCCAATCGGACGATTGCTGAGCCTTGGAAATCTCTGTGCTCAGCATTTCCCGGACGAGTTCCTTCAGTCCGTGCCGATCCGTATAGGTCCGGGTCAGGCGCGACGCGATCTTGGTGCAGAATACTGGCCCTGCGATTATTCCCATGTAAGCGTGGATGGACGCAAGATCGAAACGCGCAAAATGATACAGCTTCACCCGTGCCGGATCGGTCAGTACCGCCCGCAGATTGGGTGCTGCAAAATCGCTGCCTGGTCCGAATCGGACGAGATGTTCGTCGGGGCCACCATCCGAAATCTGGACAAGACACAATCGGTCGCGCGCCGGATGCAGGCCCATTGTCTCGGTATCGACGGCGACCGGTCCCGACGCAAGGACGTCGGCAGGTAGGTCTTCTTCGTGAAAATATACGGTCACATTGTTTCCTTATTAGCCGCGCCATGGGCAGCCGCTTTTCTGGCGCGAATATTCCGCGCCCGCATATTCAATCCCTCGACACCGCCCGAAAAAGCCATCGCCACATAGATATACCCCTTGGGAATGTGCATCCCAAGACTTTCGGCGATCAGAACCATGCCGATCATTAGCAGGAAACCCAGCGCGAGCATGACGACACTCGGATTTCGTTCGATAAAATTACCGAGTGGCCCGGCGGCGACGAGCATGAGGGTAACAGCCACGATAACTGCGATTACCATCACGGGCAGTTGATCGGTCATGCCCACTGCGGTCAGGATGGAATCGACCGAAAACACGATGTCGAGCAAAACGATCTGGACGATTGCCGCGCCGATACCCAGCGCGATCGGACTCTTATTCTTGTCCAGCATATCGTCGCTGTCATGATCGTCTGTGCTATGGTGTATCTCGGTCGTCGCCTTCCACATCAGGAACAGTCCACCGGCCAGCAGGATTATGTCCCGCCACGAAAAAGCGGTTTCGAAACTTGGCGTGCCGTGCGCGTCGAGCGATCCCGATATGCCGAGATCGAAGACCGGATGGACCAGTCCGACAATCCAGGCGATCATCGATAACAGGCCGAGGCGCATGATCAACGCCAAGCCGATGCCGATGCGACGGACCTTCTCGCGATTTTCGGCGGGCAGTTTGTTCGATAATATTGAAATGAACACGAGATTGTCGATGCCCAGCACGACTTCCATCACGATCAGCGTGAGAAGTGCGGCCCAGACTGCTGGATCGGAGAATAAGGTAATGAGGTCGGTCATGATCGGCTGCAATTGCATGACCCGAACCATTGCGGCAAGCCCGTCGCCCACTGTAGCACGTGATGTATCGGCCACACCTTGCTAGGGAAATGCCGTTCAGGGCCACTAAATCGCCACATTTTGGCTAAGCGCTCAAAATCGCTCGCAGGATTTGCGTTGTTCGGGTATTGCGACTCACTGGCGCTTAATGGATTCGCGCCGGGGAACTGCTGCCCGCCGTCCGGTGTAGTATGTTCTCGATACGGCAAGCGGGCGAATATTTTCGAAAGAGTACGGCAGGGCATGGGTTTCAATAGAGGTGGTCGCGGTGAACGCGGCGGACGTGGGCGCGACAAACGCGACAGCTTCGGCGGCGATGAAGGCGGCGGCGGCAGCAGCTACGGCGGCGGATTTGCCGGTGGTGGCGACCGTTTCGGCGGCGGCGGCGGCGGCGGTGATCGTTTCGGCGGTGGCGGCGATCGCTTCGGCGGCGGCGGCGGTGGCGGCGGTTTCCGCAGCGGCGGCGGCAGCGGCGGTGGCGGGTTCGCTGGCGGCGGCGGCGCTCGTGGCGGAATGCCTGCCCAGGTTGTTGGAGAAGGCACCGGCATCGTAAAGTTCTTCAACGGACAAAAGGGTTTTGGCTTTGTCGTTCGCGATGATGGTGCCGAAGATGTGTTCGTTCACATTTCCGCAGTCGAACAAGCTGGTTTGACCGGTCTCGCCGAGGGTCAGCCCCTAGGCTTTACTCTCGTCGACCGTGGCGGCCGTATCTCGGCAACAGACCTGAAGATCGACGGCGAGCCGATGGCTGTCACCGATCGTGGTCCTCCGCGCGATCGCGATGCGGCCCCTGCCCCTCGCGGCGGAGCTGGCGGCGGTTTCGGTGGCGCACCACAGCGCGAACTGACCGGTGAAAAAGCTAGCGGCACAGTAAAGTTCTTCAATGCGATGAAGGGCTTTGGCTTTATTCAGCGCGACGATGGACAGCCCGACGCATTCGTCCATATCTCGGCCGTCGAACGCGCTGGCATGACCACGTTGAACGAAGGTGACCGGCTCGAATTCGAACTGGAAGTTGACCGTCGTGGCAAACATGCTGCCGTTAATCTGGTTCCGGGTCAGGCTCAGTAAGCCACTTTCGACCAGCTTAATTACCTAACAAACCCGGTCTGTGAAAACAGGCCGGGTTTTTGTTTTTTTATAGCTTCACTAAGTTCGACCATCGAGGCACAGGCGACAAAATTAATTAGCTTGTTGATTTTAGGTTTGCGGCTCACGCTCGGCTCGCCCAGAAAATGAACGATCGGCAGCGTTCAGCCTACCCATCCAGCAACCTGAGCCGCGACGTCGTTCGCCGCCTGATTGAGCGCTGGCCCGGCTCCCGCATTGATCGACGTCAGCGAAGCATGGCCCTCGAACCGTCGCGTTTCGATTGCCGTGCCGCCCGATCGCATCAAAATAGCATCGTAAACGACCACGGCCTGCATCGATTGTGCGTCGATACCGAACTTCGCAAGCGATCCTGAAACCCTCGTGCCGGGATCCAGCGTGTACTGGCGTACGTCCACAACAACCTTGCCGGTCTTTGCCGCGACGACTTCGGACATCAAATTCTGGAATAGGTGCGACGGCGTGTCATTCCAGGCGATACCCTTCACATAGGAAATCGTCCCGCTGGCTTCATAAACCGGCACGCGGGTCACGCTGATCGCTGCTGGCGCGGTCGGGTACAGGATTGTCAAAGTCTGTCCCGGTCCAGCTTGCCGCACGGTGTTTGCCGTCATTGTCGACGCCGGGACAAGGGTAAGCAGTGTCTTGGGAGGTTTTGCTCCGAAGCTAATGCAACCCGACAGCGCAAGCGCGGCAGCGCCACCCAATGCGAGGCGACCAAGGGAAGCGATACGCGGGATCTTCATTTGCTGCCTCCACGGCCGTTATAATCGGGTAATTTACTGCTGCCGACGATGCTGCCAGCCCCGCCTTGATCAATCTTGAGGGCCACCGCGGACAGGCTCTCGGACATTATGCGAAGATCGCGGACAAGTTGCCCGACCTCAGGCAAAGTTTGTTTGGAAAACGCCTGAATGCCTGGCCGTGCGTCATTCACCGCTCCGTTCAGTGATTCCATGCTCTGCTGCGCTGCCTGCACGGTCTTACGGAGGTCCGCGATCAGTGGTTTGCCTTCGCCGTTCAGCGTGCCATTCGTCGCTTCCGCCAGATTACCGATCTTTTCGACGGCATCGCCAGCTTGCTTCACGGCAATTCGTGCCTGCGCCAGCGTGGCCGCAATTTCCGGCCCGCGATCCGCCAGCGAATCCGACAGGCGGTTCACATTGGCCAAGATTCCGGCAATCGACTGCTGGTTCTTATCACCAAGCAACTCGGTCAGCCGCTCGGTCAGCGTCGAAATCCGCTCGAGCAACTGCGGTGCGGAATTCAGCAACGCGCCAAGTCCGCCCTGCTTGGTCGGAATGACCGGTACGCCCATTGGCCCCGCGTCTGTAATCGGTGGAGCACCCTTAACGGCTCCGTCCAGCACCACCGAAGATGGTCCGGTGAAACTGCCCAGAATTGTCGCTGCCGTTCCCTGCAGGATTGGCGTTTCATCCTTTAGTTGAATACGAACACGCTTGAATTCGGGGTTCTGCTTCCACAGTTCGATCTCGATGATTTGTCCCGATGGCACGCCCGAGAATGTGACAGTGGAACCCTTTGCAAGGCCTTCGACAGACTGTTTGAAGAAGATGTCATATTCTTTCATATGGCCGCCCGATACGCCGGACAGCCACACCATGAACGCCGCGAGTGCGACCAGCAGGCCAAGCACGACGCCGCCGACGAGCACATTGTTGGAGCGGGTTTCCATCAGACTGCCTCTTTCTCATGCGCAGCTTTCGCGGCGGTCGCGGCGCGGCCACGTGGGCCATTGAAATATTCCTGTATCCACGGGTGATCGGTTGCCAACAGTTCGTCGATCGTGCCGATGGCAATGACCTTTTTATCCGCCAGCACCGCGACCCGATCGCAAATGGCGTACAATGTATCCAGATCGTGAGTGATAAGGAAAACGGTCAATCCCAGCGTTTTCTTTAGCGATAATGTCAGTTCATCGAACGCCGCCGCCCCGATCGGATCCAGCCCCGCAGTTGGTTCATCCAGAAACAGCAGGTCGGGATCGAGCGCCAGCGCCCGCGCCAGCCCTGCACGTTTCCGCATACCGCCCGACAGTTCGGATGGATATTTCGGCCCGGCATCGACCGGAAGGCCCGATGTCACCACCTTGAACGAAGCAATCTCATCAAGCAGTCCCTGACCAAGGTCGGGGTAGAATTCACGCAAGGGCACTTGCACATTTTCAGCGACCGTCAGCGTCGAAAAAAGCGCGCCTCCCTGAAACAATATGCCCCACCGCTTGCTTAGCGATGGATCGTCCAGCTCACCGCCACCACCGATCGGGATACCCAGCACGGTGATCTCGCCTTCATCAGGAATCTGCAGTCCGATAATCGACCGCATCAGCACCGACTTGCCTGTGCCCGAACCGCCCACGACGCCCAGTATCTCGCCTCTGCGAACGTCCAGATCGACACCGTCGTGCACGCGGAAATCGCCAAAGCTGTTGACCAGCCCGCGCACTTTAATAGCGATTTCGTCGTTCTCCGCCGCGATGCTGGCGACCTGATCGTTATCAGCCATCAGTTCCACCCGATTTGCGTGAAGAACACTGCAAAGAATGCATCCAGCACGATTACCAGAAAGATCGCCTGCACGACGGCCGCGGTCGTGCGCGAACCGACTTCCTCGGCATTGCCCTTAACCTGCATACCCTGAAAACAACCGGACAGTGCGATGATCAGCCCGAACACGGGTGCCTTTATCAATCCGACATAAACGTCGGTCATCGGTACGACCTCGCGGATGCGCTGGACATAAGTCACCGGCGGTATCCCGAGGGAAACCCAGCACAATAGACCACCGCCGATGATCGACAGGATCGACGCATAAAATCCAAGCAATGGCATCATCAACACGGCGGCATAGACGCGCGGCAACACCAGCGCTTCGGTCGGTGACACACCGATCGTCCGCATGGCGTCGATTTCTTCGGTCAGCTTCATTGTGCCGAGTTGCGCCGCGAATGCCGAACCCGAACGTCCTGCAACCATGATTGCGGTCATCAACACGCCAAGCTCGCGCGTGGTGATGCGGCCGATCAGATTGATTGTGTAGATTTCCGCACCGAATTGACGAAGCTGCACCGCGCCTTGTTGCGCGATGACGATGCCAATCAGGAAACTCATCAGGCCGATGATCGCCAGCGCCGAGACACCGACAACCTCGAACCGCTGTACGACCGCATGAATGCGGAATTTCGACGGATGTAAAATGGTGTTCGCAAACGAAATGCAAACGCCACCGAAAAACCCGAGCAGGCCCAGAAGCGTCCCGCCGGCTGTTTTTGTCGCGGCACCGATCTCACCAAGAACGCGTTCGAATGCATTGATATTGTCGGGCCGCATCTTGACCGGCTGTTGCGCGTCACCGACCTGTTTCAACACCTGCGCAGCTTGTCCGCTGGCCCCGTTTATCGATGCGCCGCTATCTTTTTCCAGCTTTAGCAAAATTAGCGCGCCGACCGTATCTACACGTTTGACGCCGGACACGTCGATCACCGCGACTTCGCTGCCGTGGCTGCGTCCGGCCAACCGCGCGGGCAGGTCGCCCAAATGCGCGAGCGTCAAATCGCCTGTAAAAACAAGTTCGTGCTTGCCTGCACGCTCTTCTTCAGTGAATTCGCTAGCTTGGCTCATCTATGGCGGACATGATACATTATGCCCGCGACGGCAAGACGCCCGGACGTTAGGAGGGCGTGATGAAACGCCTTGCAATCTATGACATGGACCGGACGATTACCGCACGTCCGACCTTTACCCCATTTCTTGTTCACGCAGCCCTAACGCTCAATCCGTTGCGTTTGCTCCTTGCGCCGGTCGTTCTGGTCGCGATTCTTTTATACACGGTAAAGTTGATCGATCGCGCGACGCTGAAAGAGACGATGCAGAGCCTGTTGCTGGGCCGCTCGATCGATCCCGCCCGATTGGCAAAAGTGGTCGATAGTTTTGCCGAAAAGACGGCCGTTAAGAACATTCGCCGGGGTGCCGTCGCACGTATCGCCAGCGACCGGGCAGAGGGTTATACTCTCGTCCTCGCGACGGCATCCTACCGTCTTTATGCCGAAGCCATTGGCACCCGCATGGGCTTCGACGACGTAATTGCAACGAACACGCTTGTCGGTCTGGATACGCGGATCATGGCAAAGATCGATGGCGAAAACTGCTACGGCCCCGCCAAACTACGGATGGTCACGGCCTGGATGAAAAACATGGGCGTCGCACGTGAAGATGCTCACATCCGGTTTTACTCCGACCATGTCTCCGACGCGCCGGTGCTGGCATGGGCTGACGAAGCCTTTGCGGTGAATGCGCATGGTCCGTTGCAGAAACTCGCGCGGAACATGAAGTGGAACATCGACGACTGGAGCTGAGGCTGGAGGGAAGATCAGGGAAAACCGCCTCTCCCGTGGCGCTTGGGGGAGGCGGTCCGATTACGATCTTTTCAAATTTCGCCCAGCGCCTGTCGGAAGTCGGCGATCAAGTCATCCGCATTTTCGACACCCACCGATATTCGCACCAGATTATCGCTAATCCCCAGCGCGTCCTTACGCTCTTGCGGTACGGAAATGTGGGTCATCGCCGCAGGTGCGCTTGCCAGAGTTTCGGTTCCGCCAAGGCTGACCGCCAGCTTGGCGATCTTCAGTGCGTCGAGAAATGCGAACGACTCCCGCTCGCCGCCTTTGAGATAGAGCGAGAAAGTCGATCCCGCGCCGGTGCAATGCCGGTTGTAAATGTCGGCCTGCCGCGATCCAGCTTCCAGGAAACCGAGATAGCCGACCGTTTCGACTTGCGGCTGTTCGCGCAGGAACTCGCAGACCTTGGCGGCATTTTCACCTGCCCGGCTCATCCGCAGTTCCAAAGTCTCCAGACTTCGTAACAACATCCACGCCGAATGCGGATCGGTTATCGTACCGATGGTATTTCGCATCATGCGGATCGGATTGATGATTGCCTTCGAGCCGACTGCGCCGCCCGCAACCAGATCGCTATGGCCGCCCGCATATTTGGTCAGCGAATAGATGACGAGATCCGCACCCTGTTTCAGTGGCTTGGCCCACAACGGCCCTAAAAACGTGTTGTCGATCACGATCGGCGGCTTTTCGTCGGGGAACGCCGCATCGCGCGACGCTTTTACCGCCTCCACATCGACCAGCGCATTGGTTGGGTTGGCTGGGCTTTCCAGATAGACCAGGGCGACATTGCCTTTTGCTTTTGCTGCCACCATCACCGCGTCGATTTCTTCGCGTGTGGCGCCTGCCGGAAAATCAAGCCAGTGCACGCCGAACCGGCCTAATATCCGACCGATCAAGGTTTCGGTAGCGGCGTAGAGAGGTGCCGAATGGACGATGACGTCGCCGGGCTTGACGAGGGCGAGCATGACCGTTGCGATCGCCGACATGCCGCTCGAGAACACGAGAGCATCCTCGGCATCTTCCCAGATCCCCAGTCGATCCTCGAGGATTTCCTGGTTTGGACCGTTGAAGCGCGAATATACCAGTCCCTCGGCCCCGCCGGGCCGTTTGCCGGTGATGCCTTCGAAAAAGCGTTTACCCGCTGCGGCATTTTCGAAAACGAATGTCGAGGTCAGGAAAATCGGCGGTTTCAACGACCCTTCGGACAGCGCTGGATCGAAGCCATGCCCCATCATCAGAGTTTCAGGCGAAAGGCGTCTTCCACCAATTTCCAATATGTCTTTCCTGGGACGGCGGCGCGGGCTGGCACCCGTCAGTTCTGCTTCGTCTGTCATTGTTAAAATCCTTCGCATCTTCGCATGAGTCGGTTCTAACGCGCGGATCGACAGGGCGATACCGCGCCTCAATCACCGGAAGGCGAGAAGACCCTTCGCGGAGTCAGGCCACCGCAATCAACGAAATCTGCCGCCCATAATCGGGCTCGCCAGCATGGGTCGCGCGGCGAAAGCTGAAAAACCGATCGGGCTGTGAATACGTATCCAGACCGAGTGCCTCAATCCGTTTGATCCCTGCCGTCGCCAGCCGATGTGTGACATAGGCTTCCAGATCGAACTGGAAATGCCCGCTGCGACGGCCGTCTGCGAAGAAGCATTCAGTGGCTGGGTCGGTTTCGGCAAAGCGCAGGCGGAACGCGTCATCCACCTCGTAAGAGGCGCGGGCGATGCAGGGGCCTATGGCGGCGGCGATGCGTTCGCGTCGTGCGCCCAGTTTCTCCATTGCGGCAATGGCAGCGTCGGTCACACCGTTCAGCGCGCCTTTCCATCCGGCGTGGGTCGCGCCTACGACGCCGGCTTCGATATCGGACAGCAAGATCGGTGCGCAGTCGGCGGTTACGATGCCGAGAAGCAGTCCAGGGCGATCGGTGACCAGCGCATCGGCATGTGGTCGCGCGTCGTCGGGGAAGGGAGCTGTTACGGTGACAGCGTCAGCGGAATGGGTCTGGTAAACCGTTGTGAGCAGAGAGCCGGGTGCGACGGCTTCGGTGGCGCGGCGGCGATTTTCGGTTACTGCTTCAGGGGAATCGCTGGAACCGAGGCCGGTGTTGAGGCCGTTTACGATTCCGGTTGAGACTCCGCCGGAGCGACCGAGGAAACCGTGGGGAGTGTTGGCGAGTGCTGGCGCGATTATGATTTCGAGGGGCATCAGGAGAGTCCGCTGGGGGTGGGCCAACCCCTCGCGGTGATTGCCATTGCGCGGAAGAGAGTTCCCATTTCCGATGTAAGGCGTTGGTGCGCAACGGTAATTTCGTCCGCGCGTTCGGGGGATTTTCGCGCCAGCGATGCAGCGCGTGCGGCGATGCCGAGAGTTCCCAGGAAATCGCCCTGCGATACCGGGCCGTGCACCGTGGAGCCGGTAAGTGTCGCCGCCGCGCCCAATGTGGCGAAATCGACATGGGCGCTGAGGTCCACATCGCCGGGCGCGTCGAAGGGATTTGCGTGTTTGTGTGCGCGGACGGCTTGCAGGGTTTCGCCGATAGCGGGGCCGTCATAGCCGTAATCGACGACCAGAAGCGCGCCACCCTGTCGTTCAAGCCGTTGAGAAAGCGCGCGAATTGTTGCAACGCCCGGCGGCGATGTTTCGAGGATGCTCCCGACCGGCGAATCCCTTAGCGATTCAGGAACGATCGTATCCGGCACCAGCTTGCCCGAAACCGGCAGGAACAGCGTATCCTGACAAGCGACCATACGTTGCCGCCAGCCATCGGGCGTGCGCACAACCTGTTGTACCGGTAATGCGTCAAAAAACTCGTTAGCGACGACAATTAGCGCACCATCTTCGGGTAAAGTGCCGATATCGTCATGCCAGATCGCGTTCGGCAAAACCCGTTTCTGTTCGGCGCGCAGCCGGGGGGATGTTTCGACGAGATGCACGTCCGGCTCCAGCCCGCTCCGCACCATAGCCCGCAGCGCATCGACAGCCAGCGTTCCCCGGCCCGGTCCCAGTTCGACATAATGGACCACAGGTCGACCCGCCCGATCCCATAGATCGGTCAGCCAGACGCCGATCAATTCGCCGAACATCTGGCTGATTTCAGGTGCGGTTATGAAGTCGCCAGCGGCCCCGACCGATGCCTTTGTCGCGTAATATTCGGCGTTGGCGGCTGCCATGAATTGGGCGACCGACATCGGCCCACCCAGCGTTATCGCGCGGGCGAGACGTTCGGGTAAAGCGCTGGCAGGCAGTGCGCCGGTTTCAGGAGATGCTGGCAAGACCCGCCGTACCTTCAACCCGAACGCGCCGCGCCTTTGCCGTCATCACCAGCCAGATGCCGATCAGAATCATCGGGATCGACAGGGTTTGACCCATCGTCAGTCCCCACCACAGATGTTCCAGCCCGGCATCGGGTTGGCGCACCATTTCGAGCAACGTCCGCGAAATACCATATCCGATCATGCCGGTGCCGACGAGTTTGCCCGGTTGATACCGCGCATCGGTTTTCCAGAACATCAGGCTGAGGACCGTGAACAGCACCACGCCCTCGAGTCCTGCTTCATAAAGCTGACTGGGGTGGCGGGGGATGCCGTCGCCGGTACCCGGAAAGATGATTCCCCACGGCACCGTCGTTGGGCGTCCCCAAAGCTCACCATTTACGAAATTCGCGAGCCGCCCGAAAAACAGGCCGAACGGTGTGACGCAGGCGACGTAATCGCACACTCGCATCATGTTCAGTTTATGTTTGCGGGTGAAGTAGAGCAGCGCGAGGATGACGCCGATGAAGCCGCCGTGGAGCGACATTCCGCCCTCCCACAGCTTTAGCATTTCGAGCGGCGTGGCGATCATCTCTGGCTTGTAGAACAGGATGTACCCCAATCGACCGCCGAGAATGATGCCGAGCGTCACATAGAAAACGAGGTCGTCGGCATGACGCCGCGCCATCGGTGCGCCGGGCTGGGCGAGGAGTTTCAGGAGATACCACCAACCGATGAGAATCCCTGAAATATAGGCGAGGCTGTACCAGCGTAATTTGAAAAATCCGAGGTCCAGAGCAATCGGCGACAGGTGAAGGTCGCTCCAATTGATGGCTGCCGTAGCGTCACTTGCAATCTGTACGATCAATGCTTTTCCCCGAGGGTTTTGCGTTCCATACAGAGGGGATTGGCGAAGACCAAGCGGAGAGAAATTGCAATGCAATCGGTACTGGACGTTCGGATCGAACAGGCCATCCGTGACCTGATAAAGGAAGGCGGCCCCTTACCGCTGAACGATTTTACGCTGCCCGGCGGTGTGGTGGTTCCGATGATCGCGACCGCTCCCCCGACGCTCAACGCCTATTTCGCCCATTATTGTGCCGAGCATGGCGATGCCGATTTTATCGTCGATGGCAGCGAACGGATCAGTTTCACCCAGGGTTATGCCGCGGCTGTCGAAGTGGCGAACGCGCTGGTCGGCGGATTCGGCATAAAGCCGGGCGACCGGGTGGGCATAGCGATGCGTAACGCGCCAAGCTGGATCATCCTGTATATGGGAACGTTGATGGCGGGCGGTGTCGCCACCCTGTTGAATGGATGGTGGCAGGGTTCCGAACTGTTCAGCGGCATCGAGAATGTTGAGGCCAAACTCGTGTTCGCCGACCCCCCGCGCGTCAAGCGTATCGGCCAGTGCGGCCGTGACCCCAAGTGCGAAATCGTGTCGATCGACGTTGCGTTGCCGATGGCCGAGGCACTCAAACCCGTTACGTCACGGGCTGTTAGGGGAGCGGGCGATGACGCCGTTCTTCCTGAAATCGGGCCGGACGATCTGGCGACGATCCTGTTTACCAGTGGATCGACCGGCCAGTCGAAGGGGGCGTATTCCACTCATCGCGCGGTCGTGCAGGCAACCTATAGTTATCTTGCCACCGCTCTGGTGATCCTGAAGCTGGGCACTGAGGACGGCCTGATCAAGGAAGACCGGCCGCAACACGCGCAGTTGATGACCGTTCCGCTATTCCATGTGACTGGCGAGGTTCCGATGATGCTGATGAGCTTTGCCATCGGGCGCAAGATGGTCCTGATGCCGAAATGGGATGCGCTTGAGGCAATGAAGCTGATCGAAAAGGAGCAGGTCACCAATTTCACAGGTGTCCCGCTGATGAGCTGGGAAATCCTCAACCATCCCGACCGCAGCCAATATGATTTGTCCACGGTGCAATCCTTCTTTGCCGGAGGCGCACCGCGCGCGCCTGAGCATGTCCGACGGCTCAACGATGAAATGTCTGCTCCCCCTGCGCTTGGCTATGGCCTGACGGAGACCAATGCGGTCGGCTGCGGCAATTTTATGTCGAACTATATCGACAAGCCCAATTCGACCGGCAAGGCGACCAAGCCAATCGTCGAAGTTGCCATCCTTGACGATGCGGGCGCAGCGGTTCCGCAGGGTGAACGCGGCGAAATTTGCATTCGTTCGGTCGCCAATTTTTCCGGTTACTGGAATCTGCCGGAAGCAACCGAGGCTTCGATCACGAAGGATGGCTATTTCCGGTCCGGTGACATCGGCTACCTCGACCCCGAAGGCTATCTTTTCATTGTGGACCGCAAGAAGGACATCATCATTCGTGGTGGTGAGAATATTAGCTGTCAGGAGGTCGAGGCGGCGATCTATACCAATCCTGCCGTCGCAGAAGCATGTGTATTCGGCCTGCCCGACGAGCGGCTCGGTGAGATCGTGGGGGCGGTGGTTTACTTTCATCCCGGCGATCACCTGAGCGAAGACGCGCTGCGGGTTTTTGTTGGTGAGCAACTGGCCGCGTTCAAAGTGCCGGCGCAGGTCTGGATTTCCGAAGCACCTTTGCCGAAGCTGGGAACCGAGAAAATCGACAAGGTCAGCATCCGCCGCGCCTATCGCGAAATCTATAGCCCGAGCCCTGTTCACGCCTAGTCCTGTGGAAAGGATTGGTGCGGGGTCTGGCGCGATTCCATAGGCTTGCCTATCAGGCAGGTAATGGCTGTCGACCGATCCCCTTTTATAACCCGCCGCGGCTTGCTGATCGGTGGTGGCGCGGGTGTTGGCCTGCTGATCGGATGGGCTGTCTGGCCCCGGACATACCGGGCCAATTTGAACACCGCGCCCGGCGAAAAGATATTCAACCCGTTCGTGAAGATCGGCGTGGACGGTCATGTCACGGTAATCGTGCCGCAGGTCGAAATGGGGCAGGGAGTCTATACGACATTGCCGCAGATCGTTGCCGACGAACTGGGTGCGGACTGGCGGACGATCGGGGTCGAGGCGGCACCCCACAATCCGCTATATGCCAACACGCTGTTTGTCGAAGAATGGGAAGACGAGGCGGGAAGCCGGATGCCACGAGCGATAGTCGACCAGTGGTCGGCGCGCGAGGGGTTGATGGTGACAGGCGGATCGACCTCCGTTCGTGGTTTCGAACAACGGTTGCGCGATGCGGGGGCGGCGGCGCGGGCGTTGCTTTGCGTTGCGGCGGCGGCGCGCTGGGATGCGGACTGGCAGGCCTGCGATACGGCGGCCGGGTTCGTGACGCGCGGTAACGACCGGGTGCGTTTTGGCGAAGTGGCAGCGGACGCCGCCACACAAAAGCTGCCGACCGGGGTGGAGCGCCGCGAGGGTCGTGAAAATCGGCTGACGGGCAAGTCTCTGCCTCGGCTGGATGCTCCGTCGAAAGTCGATGGCACCGCGCAATATGCCGCCGACGTGCGCCTGCCCGATATGGTTTATGCGAGCATCGCGCAGGGGCCGCTGGGCGATACGCGGTTGAAATCCATCGATCGGCAGGCAGGTGAGAAGATCGCCGGGGTGGTGGCGGTGGTGCAGACCGACGGCTGGGTCGCCGCCGTCGCGACGAACTGGTGGGCCGCGAACAAGGCGCTGCTGGCGATGCGTCCGAAGTTTGAAACGACTGGCGGATTTGCGAGCGACCACAGAATCGACAAGGCGTTGGACGCTGCATTCGACGCTACGTTGGGCGGGGGCATGCGCGTTTCGAGCATGGGGGATGTTGGCGCGGCCTTTCGCGACGCCCAAGTGTTGACCGCCGAATACCGCATCGGTCTTGCAGCCCATGCGGCCATCGAGCCGATGAGTGCGACCGCGAGCATCGATCATGGCGAGCTGCAATTGTGGATCGGGACGCAGGTTCCGGGGCTTGCGGCCAAAGCGGCAGCGCGCGCCATCGGATTCGATGAGGCGAAAGTCACGGTTTATCCGATGCTGATCGGAGGATCGTTCGGTCGCCGGTACGAGGTGGAAATTGCCGCACAGGCCGCAATCCTTGCGCACAAGCTGAAACGCCCGGTTCAACTGACCTGGTCGCGGGCGGAGGATATGCGGCAGGACCGCTTTCGACCCGCAGCGGCGGCAAAGATGGCGGCGCGGATGGCTCCGGGCGGGCGGATCGAGGCGTGGCTTGCAAAGATTGCTTCGCCTGCCACGACTGGCGAACTGAAGGCGCGGGCGCTGGATGGTGTCCGTGCGCATGATGCTATGATCGCGCAGGCCGGGGTTTCGATGCCGGCGTCGGTTGCCGGTGCGGTGCCACCTTATGCCATCCCGAGTGTCGCGGTCGATCATCATCCGGTCAATATCGGTGTGCCGACGGGCGACTGGCGCGGGCGGGCGCATGGGCTGAGCGCGTTTTTCACCGAATGTTTTATCGACGAACTGGCGGCTTCGCAGGGGATCGAGCCATTTTCGTTCCGCATGGGATTGCTGGTGGACAATCCCCGGCTGGCACTGTGCCTGTCGAAAGCTGCGACGCTTGGCGGATGGAACGGCGGCGGACCGGGTACGGGGCAGGGGATCGCTTGCCACTCGATGGCGGGGTCGCATGTCGCGGTCATGGCAGAGGCGCGGATCGGCGATAACGGGCGTGTAAAGGTCGATCGGCTGGTCGCGGTCGTTGACTGTGGTCAGATCATCAACCCCGATATCGTGCGCCAGCAGATCGCGGGCGGAATGATCTTTGGCATGTCGGCAGCGACGGGTGCGCCGGTCCATGTTGGGCGGGGACTTGCCGGGCCTGAACGGCTGGGTGCGCTGCACCTGCCAAAGCTGGGCGATGCGCCGCGCATTACGATCGAATTGCTTGCCAGTCCGCATCCTGCTGGCGGCGTGGGCGAAATATCGGTGCCGCCGGTTGGACCCGCAATCGCGAATGCTTTGTTTGCAGCTACAGGGCGACGCTATCGGACGCTGCCGTTGCTGGGGCCAGAGACTGATTGATGGAAAAGCCAGCCGATCATCCGCCGGTCGTTGAGCCGAAGATTGGCGTGCTGCTCGTTAATCTGGGGACGCCCGATGCGGCGACGCCGGGGGCGGTTAAAAAGTATCTGCGGGAGTTTCTGTCGGATCGGCGGGTGGTCGAACTGCCGCCGCTCCTTTGGCAGCCGATTTTGCGCGGGGTCGTGTTGAATACGCGGCCAAAGATATCGGCTCATGCGTATAGTCAGGTGTGGACGGATGACGGGTCGCCGCTGGATGCGATCACGCGTGCGCAGGTCCGGGCGCTGGCGGGCAGCTTTGGGCCGAATGTCGCGGTCGATTTCGCGATGCGTTACGGTCGGCCCGGCATTCCCGAAAAGCTTCACGCCCTGAAGGCGGCGGGGTGTGAACGAATCCTGATTGCGCCACTGTATCCGCAATATTCGGGGGCGACGACGGCGACGGTCAACGACAAGGCGTTCGAGACGCTGGCGGCGATGCGCTGGCAACCGGCGATCCGCACGCTGCCGCAGTATCACGATGACCCGGCCTATATCGCGGCGCTGAAGACTTCGACCGAGGGGGCGCTGGCGGAGCTGGATTTTCAGCCCGACGTGGTGGTGGCAAGTTTCCATTCGATGCCCGAAGCCACGCTGATGAAGGGCGATCCCTATCACTGCCAATGCCAGAAGACGGCGCGGTTGCTGGGGGCGGCGCTCGGGCGTGATCTGGTGGTGAGTTTCCAGTCGAAGCTGGGGCGGGCGAAATGGCTGGGGCCTTCGACTGAGGCGACATTGGCGCGGCTGGCGGGTGAGGGCGTGCGATCCGTGGCGGTGGTGACGCCGGGATTCTCTGCCGACAATCTGGAAACGCTCGAGGAAATCGCCATCCGGGGACGCGGAACGTTCATGGCGGCGGGGGACAGAATTTCGCTTGTCTGCCATGCCTGAACGACAGCGCGCCGGGTATTGAAATGTTACGAATTATACTTGGGCGTGAGCTTGAAGGCTGGAGTGCGCCCGTTTAGTCTCACGCGGAGTAACCAGGAGAGATAGAATGCCACGCGTCGCAATCGTAACCGGGGGAACACGCGGAATCGGCGAAGCGATCTGTCTTGCCCTGCAAAAAATGGGCATCACGGTTGCCGCGAATTATGGCGGCGATGATGTGAAGGCGAAGGAATTTTCCGAACGTACCGGAATCGCGGTTTATCGCTGGGATGTCGGCGATCATCAGGCCTGTCTGGACGGTTGCGCGCGGGTCGAAGATGAAATCGGGGCGGTCGATATCGTCGTCAACAACGCAGGTATCACACGCGATGGCACACTGGCCCGGATGTCGTTCGAGGATTGGAACGACGTCATGCGCGTGAACCTTGGCGGGTGTTTCAACATGGCAAAGGCGACATTTCCCGGCATGGTTTCGCGTGGCTGGGGACGGATCGTGAATATCGGTTCGATCAACGGGCAGGCCGGGCAATATGGACAGGTCAATTATGCTGCTGCCAAGTCGGGCATTCATGGTTTTACCAAAGCTCTGGCGCAGGAGGGCGCGAAAAAGGGTGTGACCGTCAACGCGATCGCGCCTGGATATATCGACACCGACATGGTTGCTGCCGTTCCTGCCGATGTGCTTGCCAAGATCGTGGCAAAGATACCCGTCGGCCGTTTGGGCCACGCGCGTGAAATCGCGCGCGGTGTTTCGTTTCTGGTGTCCGAGAATGGCGGCTTCGTGACAGGATCGACACTGTCGCTCAACGGCGGGCAGCATATGTATTGAGCGGAGAAGGGAAAGACGGGACGACCTTCGTTTACCGGTCCCCCGTCAAACATTCAGTTACGATCGCGGGTCATGAGACGGCGATTACGTTGGAGCCGATATTCTGGACGGCATTGCGAGTCGCAGCACAGGCGCAATCCTTGCCCCTGAATGCCCTGATCGCACGCATCGATGTGGAGCGTATTGCCACCGCCGATCCGCCAAATCTGGCGAGCGCAATCCGTCAGTGGCTGATGGTCGCTGCGCAATCTGCAAAAAGTTCGCAGCCGTGATGGCTGGCAAGCGCGCGTAAACTTGCTAGAGCCGCCCTTGCAATGGCCGAACCAGAAGACGAACCGCTGAAATTGCGCCTGACGCGCGAAGGGGGTGCCGCGCTTGGCTGGGGCCGTGGCGTGTGGGCGAACCGCATCGGTCGCAGTGTGGTGCTCGCGGTCGCGGCGCTGATCGTGGTGTGGTTTGGGGTCTGGATGGTTTTTGCGCGCGACCTGCCTGACGCGCATCAATTGCTTGCCTATCAACCACCGCTGCCGACCAATGTGCGCGGTTATGACGGGACGCCGATTCATAGTTATGCCCGCGAACGCCGCGTCCAGCTTTCTTTCGATGAATATCCCAAGCTCGTCATCGACGCGTTCATTTCCGCCGAGGACAAGACTTTCTTTTCGCATGGCGGCGTCGATTACACGGGCGTTGCGGGCGCGGTAGTCGATTATGTGAGCAAGATCGGGAGCGGCAGGCGGGCGCGAGGCGGGTCGACCATCACCCAGCAGGTCGCCAAGAACCTGCTTGTCGGCAACGAATATTCCATCGGGCGCAAGGTAAAGGAGGCGATCCTTGCCTATCGAATCGAAGCCGCTCTTTCTAAAAAGCAGATATTGGAAATCTATCTCAACCAGATTTTCCTTGGGCGTAATGCCTATGGCGTGCAGTCGGCATCGCGCGCTTATTTCGGCAAGGATGTCGGCGAGCTGACTCTGCCCGAAGCAGCGTATCTTGCGATTTTGCCCAAGGCTCCGTCAAACTATGATCCCGACCGGGATACCAAGAAGGCAACCGATCGGCGCAACTATGTGCTGACCGAAATGAACAAGAACGGCTATATTACCGACGATCAATATGCCGCTGCCCGTTCGGCTCCCCTCGGCACCGTTAATCGCGTTGCGGCGCGTGAAACCGATGTCGGCGATTATTTCATGGAGGAAGTTCGCCGATCGTTGATCGCAAAGTTCGGCGAAACCGCGAAAGATGGTCCTTACTCGGTTTATTCCGGCGGGCTGTGGGTGCGGTCGTCCCTTGACCCCGCTTTGCAAACATATGCGCAGGACGCGCTTCGGGACGGCTTGTTGCGCTTTGATCGCGGCCACGGATGGAGCGGGCCGTCGGGACACATCGCGATGGACGATGAATGGCCCGGCAAGTTTGCGGCCGCCAATATCGGTATATCGTATAAGGACTGGCGTACGGCCGTCGTGCTCGCAAAGACGGGCGGAGCGGCACAGATCGGCTTTGCAAATGGCAGTTCGGGCACCATGTCGGCTGCCTCCGCCACGATGCCACGGCATGGGACTGCGACGAGCGCGTTCAGTGCCATGCAGCCGGGCGATATCATCGTTGTGGCCCCTGAAGGCAGCAATTGGGCACTCCGCAACGTGCCGGAGGTTTCGGGCGGCATGATGGTGCAAAATCCCCATACCGGTCAGGTTTTGGCGATGCAGGGCGGATTCGACGCGCGTCTGGCTTCGTTCAATCGCGCGACGCAGGCGCTCCGCCAGCCGGGTTCCAGTTTCAAACCATTCGTTTACGCCGCCGCACTCGACCACGGCATGACCCCTGCGTCGATCATCGTCGATGGGCCGTTCTGCGTTTATCAGGGCGCGAGGCTCGGCCAGAAATGCTTCCGCAACTTTGGCAACGCGCGTGGCGCGGGACCGCAAACGATGCGCTGGGGCGTGGAACAGTCGCGCAACCTGATGACCGTGCGGGCCGCAAGCGAGACCGGCATGGATAACGTCGTGAAGATGGCGGACGCCGTCGGGATCAGCGCGCCGGGCAAACCCTATCCAAAGGTGCTCGCGATTGCGCTCGGCGCGGGTGAGACGACCGTGATGCGTATGACCAATGCCTTTTCGATACTGGCGAATAACGGGCGCGCGCTGAAGCCGACGCTGATCGATTTCGTTCAGGACCGTAACGGCAAGGTCATTTATCGTGCCGACGGACGCCCGTGCGATCGTTGCAACATGGCGCAATATGACGGCAAACCGATGCCGCGCCCGCCCGCCAGCACAAAGCAGGTGATCGATCCGATGACCGCCTATCAGGTCGTCCATATTGCCGAAGGTGTTGTTCAGCGTGGAACGGCAACGGTGTTGCGCGATTTGAACCGCCCGATTTTCGGCAAGACGGGGACGACGTCCGGGCCAACCAACGTGTGGTTCGTCGGCGGATCACAGGATCTGGTCGGCGGCATTTATATGGGTTTCGACACACCCCGCTCGATGGGTGGTTATGCCCAGGGTGGACGGATTGCCGCGCCGATCTTCGACCAGTTTGCGAAGAGGGCCATGAAGGATATGCCGGTCGTGCCATTCCGCGCGACGGCGGGCATTCGCATGGTGCGTATAGACCGGCGATCGGGCAAGCGCGTGTATGGCGTATGGCCCAATATCGACGACCCCAAGGCGGCTGTGATATGGGAAGCGTTCAAGCCCGAGAGCGAACCGCGACGTTCGATCCGCAAGGACGAATTACCGGTCGCGCGTCCAAAGGCTGCGGCGAAGGCGCAATCGACAAACCGCCCCGACAGCGATTTCTTGCAAAGGCAGGGCGGCATTTACTAGCTACCGAACCTATATTCCCCGTTACTGCCCCTAAGTTTATTTAAGGAAAAGACCATGCGCGCCGAAGCGCAGGCTCATATCGATCAGATCAATGCCGCTCTAGAGCTGTTGCGCCGCTTTCTCGATTGGGATCGCGCGCTGAAGCGGCTCGACGAACTGAATGCAAAGGTCGAGGATCAGGCGCTTTGGAACGATCCAAAGGCGGCGCAGGCGGTCATGCGCGAACGTCGCCGTCTGGACGAGGCGATCACTGCGACGCGTGCCATCCAGAGTGAAATGGACGACACGACCGAGCTGATGGAAATGGCCGAGGCCGAGGGCGATTCGGCCATGGTCGATGAAGGCGTGGCGGGACTGGCTGCGCTTGCCGAACGGGCCGAGCGCGACAAGGTTTCGGCGCTGCTGGCTGGCGAGGCCGATGGCAACGACACTTATGTCGAAGTGAATGCGGGCGCGGGCGGCACGGAAAGTCAGGACTGGGCCGGGATGCTGACACGCATGTATCAGCGTTGGGCCGAACGGCGCGGCATGAAGGTCGAACTGATCGACAGCCATTCGGGTGAGCAGGCGGGGCTGAAATCGGCGACGCTGATGCTCAAGGGCGAGAACGCCTATGGTTATGCGAAGACCGAAAGCGGTGTGCATCGGCTTGTCCGCATCAGTCCGTATGATTCGGCGGCGCGGCGGCACACCAGTTTCGCCAGCGTCTGGGTCTATCCTGTGGTGGACGAGAATATCGACATCGAGATCGTAGAGAGCGAACTGCGCATCGATACCTACCGCGCGTCGGGTGCCGGTGGGCAGCACATCAATACGACCGATTCTGCGGTGCGCATCACCCATATTCCGACCAACATCGTCGTTCAGTGCCAGAACCAGCGGTCGCAGCACAAGAACAAGGCGGAGGCGATGAACCAGCTTCGCGCGCGGCTTTATGAAGCTGAGTTGCGCAAGCGCGAGCTGGAAGCAAACGCAACGGCGGCGAGCAAGACCGACATCGGATGGGGGCACCAGATCCGATCCTATGTTTTGCAGCCGTACCAGATGGTAAAGGATTTGCGGACTGGCGTCGTTTCGACTGCGCCCGGCGATGTCCTAGACGGTGATCTCGACATGTTCATGGCGGCGGCCCTGTCGCAGCGCGTGACCGGAGAAACTGTCGAAGTGGAGGACGTGGATTGAGCGTGAGCGAGCCTCGGTACGTGCGGGTGATGAAAAATGTCGGACTGTTTTCGATGTTTCTCTTCACCGCCTGCCATGCTCAGCCGCAAAATCCGCGCTCAACCGATTTTCCGTCGGCCGAACGTCCGGTTGCGTCCATTGTGTCGCCGCGCTGGTCCGATGAGGATACGCGCGACCGTGCCGGTGAAGCGACCGAGGTGATGAACCGCGCCGGCGTGAAGCCCGGCATGACGGTAGCCGATATCGGCGCGGGCGAGGGTTATTACACCGTCCGCCTTGCCGCTCGTGTGGGTGCCAAGGGGCGCGTTCTGGCGCAGGATATCGTACCCGAGGTACGCGATGCGCTGGCCGAACGCGTGACGCGGGAACGGCTCGATACTGTCAGCGTGAAACTGGGTGAACCCGATAACCCGGAATTGCCCGAAAACAGTTTCGACCGGATATTTCTGGTTCATATGTATCACGAGATCGCGAGTCCCTATGCGTTTCTCTGGAACCTGCGGCCTGCGGTCAAAAGCGGGGGGCGGGTGATCGTGGTCGATGCCGACCGCCCGACCAATCAGCATGGTACGCCGCCGAAATTGCTCGACTGCGAGTTTGCGGCGGTCGGCTATGCGCGGGTCGATATGCAGGTGATGCCGTCGGCGGGCGGGTATCTGGCGGCCTATGAACCACGCGGGCTGCGACCTGAGGCGGACGCAATCAAGGCGTGCGGGACGCGGTGATCGCCGGGGTTTAACCGAGCACGTCGCCCTGATACTTTAATTCCAGATACTTGCCCTGCGTCGCCAGTTTCTCAAGATCGCCGCGCGCCAGTTGTTCGCTCATTCGGGCCAGTTCGCTGTCCACGACGGTCAGGCCGTCGATCAGTTGTTTGTCGGGAGCCATGCCATCGACGCCCTCTCTACGGAGAGCGACGGGGACGCGGCCATAGCCTTTCACCAGTTCGGGCAGTTCGTCGGCAATCAGGCGGCGGATCTCAGCCGCGGCGGGTTCGCGCTCATCCAGCGTCTGAAGTTGCGGGGCGAGTGCTTCGAGTTTCAGGCCGATGCCGTCGCTTAGCCGTTGGGCTGGAGCGGGTAGCAGCGCACGTTGACTGGCGAGCCAGTTTTCGGTGCGCAGCGGCAGTTGTGCCAGCGCGGTGGTGGGGAGTGCTGCTGCATCGGGCTGGCGTTCGCCCGGCATCATGATGACACCCAGCGCGACCAGCAGGAATATGAGGCCGGCGATCATCACGCCAGTGGTGCCGACCCCGGTTGGCAGGATGAAGCCGGCGATGATGACGGTCAGCAGGATTGCCATCGCGGCCCAGACTATCCGCATAGCCTTTCGCGCGGCGGAACGGCGCTGTGCCGCGCGGACGCGTTGTTCCATGCGCGGGGCGGTGCCGTGACGCTGGAGAACGGCTTCTGCGCGGGCGAGGACTTCGTTGGAGTTCATACCGGCTCGAATGGGCTGGGCGCGGTGCTGCTCCCGATGCGGGCCTGCGATGCGCCTTCGGTACGGGCGATATAGCCGCGCGATTTCTCGACTTCGGTTCCCAGCGCGTCGATCGTGGTTTTCATCGAGATCAACGCCTTGGCCTTGAACGTGTCGATGCTGTCCATTGTGTCATAGATATTCTGGAACGCGCGTTTCAGGGTGTCGAGCGGGATCGTCGATCCAGCGGCCTGTTCGTGGATGGCGGCCGTATTCGCTTTCAACAGCGCACCGGTCGAATCGATGATGTTCGCGGTCGTGGTGTTCAGTGCGGTGATCTGTTCGAGCACCAGCCGCTGGTTGGTCATGGCCTGCGCCACGGTGACAGCGGTGCGCAGCGCGGAGACCGTAGTGGTCGAGGCGCGATCGACGCCCTTTACCAGTTCGACATTGTTCTTTTTGACGAGATCGAGCGCGAGATAACCCTGCACCGTCACGGCCATCTGAGTGAGTAGATCGGTCGTGCGCTGGCGGACGTAGAACAGAGCGGTTTCGCGGATCGCCTTCGCCTTGGCCGGGTCGCTGGTTTCCAGTTCGAACGCCTTGGCTTCGAGCTTTGCGTCCAGAGCCTTTGAGACGTGGATCATTTGTTCCAACCGACCCATTGCCGCCCATAGAGACTGACGCTCGACCGAGATCGCGGCATTGTCTTTCAGCAACTCGTCCTTGCCGC
This sequence comes from Sphingomonas paeninsulae, assembly GCF_003660165.1. NCBI lineage: Bacteria > Pseudomonadati > Pseudomonadota > Alphaproteobacteria > Sphingomonadales > Sphingomonadaceae > Sphingomonas > Sphingomonas paeninsulae. Next base: position 844,549 of record NZ_CP032829.1, on the reverse strand, counting down.
CCTGAAGGCGGGTGAGGATGGACGCGATGTGCGATTGTGCGGATTTATAGCCGTCGAAGTAATTTCGCATCTTGTTGCCGAAGGGCAGGATGCCGAACAGCTTGCGCGGTGCGGTCAGGTTGCCGCGCGCGCCGGGGTCCAGATCCTCTATCGTGCGGCGCAGTTCGGCGAGGTCGGTGCCGACGCCGCTCTCCTTGTCCATCGCGCGTACCGGACGGTCGAGAAAGCGGTTTGACTGGCCCGCAGCATCGGCGATCTCGCGGCGGCCCATGTCGGAAATCTGATCGACGCGCTTGCCGAATTCAGGCGAGTTCACATCCTGCGCGGCCAGTTCTTCGACGAAATTCTCTGCCTTGGCCTCCAACTGAGTCTTTTGTGCATCCTCCAGAGGGACAAGCCCGCTCGCCTTTTCAGGAGCGACAACCGGCACGGGATCGGGCGCGGTCAGGACAAGGTCTGCGGGTTCGGCAGTCTGGGTCGCCATCGTCATCGCCTTCTTCAAGTTCCCCCCTAGATAAGCGGGGATACGTGTCTTATTCAAGTGACACAGTTAATTGCAGTTACTGCAATCGCACTGTCGTCGATTCTTCTTCTATCGCGGCCATAACAGGCGTAATCGCGCGCAATGACCCCAGCCGAAACCGCGCTAATCCTTGCTCGCGCCCAGTTCGCGTTCACGGTTTCATTCCATTTCATCTTCCCCAGCTTTTCGATCGGACTGGCGAGCTACCTCGCTGTCCTTGAGGGGCTGTGGTTGAAGACCGGCAAGCAGGTTTACATCGACCTGTTCCGATATTGGGTCCGCATCTTTGCCATCGTGTTCGCGATGGGTGTCGTTTCGGGCATCGTCATGTCCTATCAGTTCGGGACCAACTGGGCGGTATTCTCTGACAAGGCGGGACCGATCATCGGGCCGCTGATGGCCTATGAAGTGCTGACCGCGTTCTTCCTCGAAGCCGGTTTCCTGGGCGTCATGCTGTTCGGCATGAAAAAGGTCGGTCCGCGATTGCACTTCGGTGCGACGCTGATGGTAGCCATCGGCACGTTTATCTCTGCATTCTGGATATTGAGCGTTAATAGCTGGATGCAGACGCCGACGGGCTGGGCGGTCAACGCCGTCGGTCAGTTCGTGCCGAAGGACGGTTGGTTGCCGATCATCTTCAACCCCAGCTTTCCATTCCGCCTCGTCCACACGGTTATCGCGGCCTATCTGACGACCGCGTTTATCGTCGGCGGGGTCGGGGCGTGGCATTTGTTGAAGGGCAACAAGACCCCTGCGGTCAAAAAGAGCTTTTCAATGGCGATGTGGATGGCGGCGATCGTCGCGCCGATCCAGATTTTCGCGGGCGATATGCACGGCCTGAACACACTGGAACATCAGCCGGTAAAGATCATGGCGATGGAGGGGCATTTTCAAAGCCATCCTGACGGCGCGCCACTGATCCTGTTCGGCCTGCCCGATCAGGATGCCCAGACCGTGCGCTATGCGCTCGAGATTCCGAAGCTGTCATCGCTGATCCTGAAGCATGACCTGAACGCGCCGCTGAAAGGCCTGGATACGGTAAAGCGCGCCGACCAGCCGCCGGTCGCGATCGTATTCTGGACGTTCCGCATCATGGTCGGCATCGGTTTTGCGATGCTTGGGCTGGGCCTGTGGAGCTTGCTCGCACGGGCTCGTGGCAAACTATATGACTGGAGCTGGCTGCACCGTGCCGGGATATTGATGGGACCGTCTGGAACGGTTGCCGTTCTTGCAGGCTGGGCGACGACGGAAGTGGGCCGCCAGCCTTGGGTAATAACTGGCTTGTTGCGCACGTCGGATGCTTCGTCGGCCATCGCCACGCCGGGCGTCGCAACGTCGCTGGCGGCGTTCGTGATCGTCTATTTCGCCGCGTTCTCGGCGGGCACATGGTATATTCTGAAGCTGATGGCGGTCCCCCCGCACGAGGATGAGCCCGACAATGTCGCCGGACCGATCCGCACAAGCGGAACCACGCCCGCGATGGAGGGCCAGATGGCGGAGAAAGCGTAATGGACCTGACCGTAATCTGGGCTGGAATCATCGCCTTCGCCGTTGCCATGTATGTCGTCATGGATGGTTTCGATCTGGGCATCGGTATCCTGTTTCCGCGTTTCAGGGTGGGCAGCGAACGCGACATGGCAATGAACGCCATCGCGCCGGTCTGGGACGGGAACGAGACATGGCTGGTGCTTGGTGGAGGCGGGCTGATGGCTGCGTTTCCGCTGGCCTATGCGATTGTCCTGCCTGCTCTTTATGCGCCGTTGATCGCGATGTTGCTTGGGCTGATCTTTCGCGGGGTCGCATTTGAATTCAGATGGCGCGACCCGAACCATCGCAAGGCTTGGGATGCGGCATTTTGTATCGGTTCGTCGGTCGCGACATTTGCTCAAGGGATCACTCTGGGCGCGCTGTTACAGGGTATTGCCGTCAACGGGCGTAGCTATGGCGGTGGCTGGTGGGATTGGCTGACCCCGTTCTCGTTGCTCTGCGGGTTCAGCCTGCTGGTCGGTTATGCCCTGCTGGGTGCCTGTTGGCTGATCTGGCGGACCGAAGGACCGGTCCATGACGATGCGCGCCGATTTGCCAAATGGTTGACCCCGGCAATGGTCGTTGCCCTTGGCCTGGTAAGTCTCGCCACACCTTTTCTGGACGGGCAATATTACGTACGCTGGTTAAGTTCGCCGGGCCTGTTCGTTGCGATCCCGATGCCGATACTGGTCGGTGTGGCGGCGATCATGTTGTGGCGTACTGTACATAAGGGCAAGGACCACTCACCATTCCTTTGGGCGCTTGCTATCTTTGGCCTGTCGATGGCGGGTCTGGCCGTGTCGATCTGGCCGGACGTAATCCCCGGTCGTGTTACGATCTGGGAAGCTGCGTCGCCGCCTGTCAGCCAGTTATTCATGCTGGTCGGGGCGGGAGTCATGGTGCCCCTTATCCTTGCCTACACAGGCTGGTCGTATTGGGTGTTTCGCGGAAAGGTCGGCGAAGACGGCTATCATGCGCACGACCATTAAGCAGGTGGGCTGGTTGATCCTGATCTGGGTCGCCAGCGTCGCCACACTTGGCGTGGTCGGATTTGCGATCAGAGCGTTGCTGAAACCATAAGTTGTTGAAGCCATAATCTGTCTGCCATAAAACCCGTGTTCCTGAGCTTGTCGAAGGGTTGTCCTGCGTTGACCCTTTAGAAGGGCAGCCCTTCGACAAGCTCAGAGAAACGGAGACTATTGGGGTTGAGATTAGTGGGCTTGCGCTCAACCGCGACTGTGCTCAGCTATTTCCCGGCATTCTTGCGTCTCGTCACCCAGCCTTTGCGGGCTGCCGCCGAACGCCCTTCTGCCGATGTGCCGTCATTTGCTTTTCCGCCGCGCGATGAGGATACGTGGGTGTCCTTCTTGCCGCGTCCCGACCCCGACTTGTTCCCGCCGCCGCTTTCCTTGTTCACGGTGGCCCATGCCCGTGCTTCTGCGGCTTTTTTCGGGACGCCACGGTCTTCGTAGCTCTCCTCGATATGCTCGGCTTTACGCTTCTGTTTGTCGGTATAAACGTCCTTCGATCCACGGGGCATTTCGGCTCTCCTTTTCCAGAAGCGCGTAACGCCTGACCTCGCACCTTGTTGCAGAGCGTCATTTCGGCTAAGCGCGCGCCAACTCCCAGTTCGTTCACCCAGGATATTTCATGAGCCTACGTAATGTAGCCATCATCGCGCACGTCGATCATGGTAAAACAACTCTCGTCGATCAACTGTTTCGTCAGTCGGGAACTTTCCGCGACAACCAGCGGGTTGAAGAGCGCGCGATGGATTCGAACGATCTTGAAAAAGAGCGCGGGATCACGATTCTTGCCAAGTGCACGTCGATCGAATGGGATGACCATCACGGCGAAAAGACCCGGATCAACATCGTCGACACGCCCGGCCATGCCGATTTCGGCGGCGAAGTGGAGCGGATTCTTTCGATGGTCGACGGCGTTGTCCTGTTGGTCGATGCAGCCGAAGGCGCGATGCCACAGACCAAGTTCGTCACCGGCAAGGCACTTGCGCTGGGGCTGCGTCCGATCGTCGTCGTCAACAAGATCGATCGTCAGGATGCGCGCGCCCAGGAAGTGCTGGACGAGGTGTTCGACCTTTTCGTCAGCCTTGATGCGACCGACGAACAGCTTGATTTCCCAGTCATTTTCGCCAGTGGCCGTAACGGTTATGCGGGCGATACGCCTGACGTTCGCGAAGGTACGCTGACCCCGTTGTTCGAAACGATCGTCAAGCATGTGCCAGCACCGTCGGCCGATCCTGATGGTCCGTTCAAGTTCCTCGTCACGCTGCTCGACCGCGATAACTTCCTTGGTCGTATTCTGACCGGGATGGTGTTCAGTGGTTCGGTCAAGACCAACATGGCGATCCATGCGCTCGACCCGGACGGCAAGATCGTCGAAACCGGCCGGGCATCGAAGATCATGGCGTTCCGTGGCCTTGAGCGTGTTCCTGTCGATGAAGCCAATGCGGGCGACATCATCAGCCTTGCCGGCCTGACCGTCGCCACCGTCGCAAACACGATCTGCGATCCGAGCGTAACTGAGCCGCTGCATGCGCAGGCGATCGATCCGCCAACGCTGTCGATGCGTTTTGCCGTGAACGATTCGCCGATGGCGGGCCGCGAAGGCAGCAAGGTTACGAGCCGCATGATCCGCGATCGCTTGTTCCGCGAAGCCGAATCGAACGTCGCGATCAAGGTGACCGAATCGTCCGACAAGGACAGCTATGAAGTTGCCGGTCGTGGCGAGCTTCAGCTTGGCGTTCTCATCGAGACGATGCGTCGCGAAGGTTTCGAACTCGGTATCAGCCGCCCACGCGTGCTGTTCGCCGAGGATGACAGCGGCGCGAAGACCGAGCCGTATGAAATCGTCATCATCGACGTCGATGAGGAATATTCGGGCACGGTCGTCGACAAGATGAACATCCGTAAAGCCGAAATGACCGACATGCGTCCGTCGGGCGGCGGCAAGACCCGCATCACCTTCAGTGCGCCAGCACGCGGGATGATCGGTTATCACGGTGAATTCCTGTCCGACACGCGCGGCACCGGGATCATGAACCGGCTGTTCGAGAAGTACGGTCCGCACAAGGGCAAGATCGAAGGCCGCAAGAATGGCGTGTTGATTTCGAACGGAGCGGGCGAGGCGAATGCCTATGCGCTCGGCCCGCTTGAAGAGCGCGGCATCCTGATGGTTGCTCCACAGGAGCAGCTTTATGAGGGCATGATCGTCGGCGAAAACGCGAAGACCGACGATCTGGAAGTCAATCCCATGAAGTCGAAGGCGCTGACCAACTTCCGGGTGAGCGGCAAGGAAGACACGATCCGCCTGACCCCGCCGAAGCGTCTGACGCTGGAGCAGGCGATTGCCTATATCGATGACGATGAACTGGTCGAAGTTACGCCCAAGAGCATTCGTCTTCGCAAGCGTTACCTTGATCCGAACGAGCGCAAGCGCGCCAGTCGTGCCAAGGCTGCCTGATTAACCTAGGCTGCTTGATTCAAAAACGCCGTCGCCCCTCAGGGGCGGCGGCGTTTTTCTTTGGTTTCGGGGTGTGCAACAGCTTCCCCGGCGGCGTCGATCATCCGTTTGCCCATTTTGGCCGCGGCCTCGGGTGTCATCGATAACGCTACCGCATCGGGGCCATCGATTATGACGACACCACTTTCGGCCTGTACCTTGCCGGCCTGATTTTCGGTCTTGCTGCTCATCCAGCCAACTCCTTTAGGGTTCAATGCGCGGACGGATAAAGATATCCATCATCGAACTCCGCAATCGAGTGGAGCGCACGGATGTCGGTGACGTTCACATGGCCGCCCTTGAATGTGACGATATTGCGCTCGCGCAATTCGCGCAGAACGCGGTTGGCATGGACTGCCGTGATGCCACAGGCTTCTGCGAGGTCGGACTGGTGGAGCGGTAACGGGAAATTGCAACCGTCGCTCAGCCCGACCATCTGAAGCCGCCGCCCAATCTCTGCAAAGAAATGCGCGACCCGGCCGCTCGCGCCCAGACGCCCAAGCCGGAAAATCCACTCACGATGCATTGCCGCGTCGAGCAACGTGCTGAACCACAGCATCCGCCCAAGATTGGGGTGGTCGATAATAAGTTTCGACAAAACGGGGTGCGGATAATTCGCGACTTTAACCTCGATCAGCGAGGCGATGTCATGATCCAGCCGCCGCAATGGAAATCCGTGCAGATCAACGAAATCGCCGGGAACATGGAGCGCGACCAATTGCCGGTCACCTTCCAGCCCGTCCATGTAACGGCAGACGAACCCCTCCACGAGCAACATACTGTGATTGATCTCGGTGCCGTGGTGAACCAGTTCCTCACGCGCGCCATAGGTCGTTACCGAATCGGCGGCCTGTTCCAGCGCGGTCAATTCAATTTCACTCAGGTCTTCGCGGTGACGGCCCATCAAAAACCGGCTGCTCAGCATCATGTCCCCCAATATGCACGCCCAATATTCGTGTCCTGAGCGCAACGTTTCGTTCCCGCGTTAGCTCCCTTTGCGTCAAAATGAATTGATCGAGGTTATTCGTGATTTCGTTTCAGAGGCATATTCAGGGGTCGGCGAGGGGCTGTTTTAATGAACGAGCACAATAACATGGAATATTATCAGGGCCGCGCCCTTCGTGAACGTGAACTGGCGCGGACATCCGCCAATGCGTCAATTGCGCGCATTCATATCGAGATGGCGGAGCATTACGAAAAGATCGTCGCAAAGAGCCAGATCGAGATCGAATCGCCGCCAGCGCGCTTTGGCGGGCGTTGATATCGTCTGTTCATGCACGGAAGTCGCCGCGAGATTATTTGAACAACCGGGCGGTTGTTTAACGGAATTGCTGATACTGGTCTGATCCTTGGCGGACGCATGGATGTCCGAGCCGCAGGGAAATGCAGTATCAATGTCGATATCTGACGAACTCAGCCATCATGGCCCAATCGTCACGGCCGATGATATGCCCATGGCCTCTGCCGGACTTGGCTCGCACGTCGTGAAAAGTCTTGTGTGGCGGTCTGGCAGCCAGATTTTCGCCCAGCTATTCACCTGGTCGGCGACGTTCATCGTCATTCGCCTGCTGGCCCCCGCCGATTATGGCGTGTTTGCCATGACATCCAGCGTGCTCTTTCTGCTCAGCATGTTGAGCGGGGGAAGTTTTGCAAGCGCACTCGTCCGTTCCCCGTCATTGGATCAGCACCATGTTCGGCAAGTTCTGGGACTGCTGATCCTGCTGAACGGTGCGCTTGGGATCGTGCAGTTCATGGTCGCACCGACAGTTGCCGCCTATTATCGCCAGCCCATCATCGCCGATTTGCTGCGTGTGCAGACGCTGATCTACCTTGCCAATCCCGTGCTGGCCCTGTCGGTCGCGTTGCTCAGTCGCAAGATGGACTTCAAAGCACAGGCTCTGGCGAACTTTGCTTCGGCGTTTGCGGGCGCTGGGACGGCCCTTACAGGGGCGCTGGCGGGGTGGGGGGTATGGACCCTCGTATTCGCACCAATAGCCATGATCTGGACGCGCACGATCGGCATGGCGATTGCCGCGAGGGTCGATTTGACGCCGAGTTTCACCTTTCGCGGTGCCGGGGCGACGATGGGCTTTGGCATTGCGATGATTACAAGCCAGCTTTTCTGGTTCATCCAAACGCAGTCGGATATTTTTATCGGCGGGCGGTTCCTGTCGGCCAGCGACCTTGGGCTTTATACGACCGCTTTGTTTCTGGCTCAGTTACTGACCAGCAAATTCGTGCCGCCGATGAACGAGATCGCCTATTCCGCCTATGCACGTTTGCAGGATGACCGTCCTGCCGTGGCCGATGCCTTCGTCCGGTCGACGGCGATGATTATGTTCGTGTCGTTGCCGTTTTACGCCGGAATGGCGCTGACGGCCAAGCCGCTGGTGCTGACGGTGCTGGGGCCACACTGGGCGGGCGTGGCACCGTTGATCACGCATCTTGCGTGGATCATGCCGTTCGTGACACTGCAAATCCTGTTTGCTCCGGTGACCAATGCCCTGGGTAAGCCAAGGATGGCGGTCTATAGCTCGATGGCGGGCGCGATAATCATGACGGCGTGCTTTGCGATCGGCGTCCAGCATGGAACAATCGGCCTGACCAAGGCTTGGATGGTCGGATTTCCGATATTGACGATAGCGACCGGAGCCATGTCTTTGCCGGTGATAGGGCTGGGCGCAAATACGTTGTTGCGCGGTTTGGCTGGGCCGGTGACTGCTGCCGCATTAATGGCGGTGGTGGTTGCGATGGTCGATAATGCGTTGCCAACGCTCTCGACACTTCCCCACCTAATTATTTTGGTCACCACTGGGGCGATCGCATTCGCCGCCGCAGCCGGGATATTTGCTCGTCCGATCCTGAACGATATCCTCGGCCTCGCGCGGCGAACCCGTGCCTGAGGTCGGCTAGACCGCTCGACGACCGCTGACGAAATGAATCACGAGCATGATTACGGCGACAACCAGTAACAGATGGATCAACCCGCCGGCGACGTGAAACGCCAGGAACCCGAGCAACCACAGCACGACGAGAACCGCTGCTATCATTCCGAACATTGGATTTCCTTCCGTGATACCAGAAGGAAGAACGTTCCGTGAAACAACACGTTCCACATGCGGAATCTTATTCCGATGAACCTTTGTCAGGCTGTTTTCGGGCGTCCTGTTCCGGGGGGAAATCGCCTTCTTCATCAGCGCCATAAGTTGGCTGCGGCGCGCGGCTTTGAGCTTTGCGCTTGCGAAGATTCTCGCGCAGCGCCGCTGCCAGTTTTTCGGGGTCTGCCTGAACCATTTGCTCTTGATAGGCTCCTGTGCCTTGACCCGTCCACCGGCTTTGTTCATAGGCGCGCCTCTATTGACGCTCGTTTGAGTCAATGTGCTGCCGTAGCTCAGTGGTAGAGCGCATCCTTGGTAAGGCTGAGGTCCGGAGTTCAATCCTCCGCGGCAGCACCATTACTCTCAGGCACTTGGGTGGTGTTTGGGGGTTTTGAGATAAGAGGCGAATGGGTCCGCACAAGCACTGGATAAGCGCCGCTGATTGATCCGAATGGTTTGAGACCAATGGGCCTCAAAATAGCGATTTTTATTTTTCATCCCCCCATACACCAGCGCGATTTAGCAGAAATTCGCCCAATTCGGTGATTACCAAGGCAGCCACCGTCGCTACGTCAGGACCGGCATGGAAGCGGGCGCGGTGCCGCACTGATCGACCACTTTTGACAGGAAGAGCGCGCTAACCCTGCTGCGTATGTCCATCGGTGGTCGCAGCATCCTTTGTCTGACCGCTGTCCTGTGGCGCACCGCGCCCATGGGTGAAAGGTTTGGCCAGGCCATGATAGAGTCGCTCGCGGCAGACCAGCGCACTGACGAGATCCGCGATCAGGGCAGTCACAAACAGCGGCACGATCATTCCGCGACTGGCGGTGGTCTCGGTCACGATGATTACCGCCGTCAGGGGCGCGCGCACGACCCCCACAAAATAGCCGATCATGCCCAGCAGCACGATTGCCCCCTTGGGATCATCGGGAAAGATTCCGGTCAGGAGATCGCCGAACCCCGCACCAACGGACAGCGATGGCGCGAATATACCGCCCGGCGCGCCACTCAAGGCGGTCGCCATCGTGGCCAGGAACTTCGCGGGGCCGAACCAGGATGAGCCGCCCTGGGATTCAACGAGATGACGGGTCGCTTCATAGCCCGTCCCCCAAGTCGCGCCCGCAGTCGCGATGCCCAGCACGGCGACGATCAGGCCGCAGACAGCCGCGAGCAGAACTGGCCGCTTTTTGGCGACACGAATCCAGGGATGGGTCGGAGCGGCGAAGGCCAGCAACGCACGCGAGAACAGCCCTCCCGCCAATCCTCCAGCGATACCTGCAAGAGGGGCTACGACAAGGACCGAACGCAAATCGAGCGTCTGTCGCATCGCGCCGAAATAGATATAGTCACCCGCGATACCCAGGCTGACGAGGCCAGCCACCATGACTGCCGCCATGACCAGCACAGCGACCTTCTGCTCATAGGCAGACGCCAGCTCCTCGATCGCAAAGGCGACGCCCGCCAGCGGCGTATTGAAGGCGGCGGCTACACCGGCAGCGCCGCCTGCAATCAGCACCCCGCCGTTATCGGAACCCGCAGCGCGCGATGCACCGCCACCATGATTGCGGCGCTGACCTGCACGGTCGGCCCTTCCCGCCCGACTGATCCGCCCGCGCAGAGCATCACGATCGTCATGATCAGCTTCACCGCAGCCGTCTTCAGAGATACCAGGGGCCCCAAGGCTTCCCGACCTGGATTGCGAGAGGCCGCGATCACCTGGGGTATACCGGAGCCGCGCGCTTCGGGTGCAAGGCGATTGGTGAAATAGATGACGCCGGCAAACACTGCCGGCGTCAGCAGCAAGGCCCCATAAGGCCATAGATTATCCACCTGGAGAAATATCCGCTGTGCCAGGTCGCCCATTTTCGCGAAGGCGATGGCAAACAGACCCAGCAGCACGGCGCCGATGCCGGTAGCGATCCGGCGCCTGAACACGGACAGTGCGTCGCGGGCTTTATCGGTCGCATCGCCTGACACCAGGCCCTGCCATACGGCGGCCAGTTGCTTCACGCGGGGAAACAACCTCATGAGTGCGCTGTCCATGGTGCCATGCGCAGAATCGCAAAGTCGGCGAGCGCGGAGAGGATCGAACCAAGAAAGAGGCCGATCTTGGCCGCTTCAGTCTGGTGCCTGACGGTATAATAACAGCGCATAATGTAGCCCTCCTAGCTCAATCAATCAAACCGGCCATGCGCGCGATTTTGCGCGCGGTGCCTGTCGATCAGGCTGCCTTTGCGATACGTTCCACCTTTAGTTATCTTCATGCGCGTGTGCTTGTGTAAGTCCATATGCAGTTTGCACCCGCGTCAACGTATCGGCCCTTATGCCGAACGTTTTTTCAAAGCGAACTTCCACTTTGGCAGACTGGCTGGCGTGGCCGTTCAGCAGGGCGCGGAGAGTTTGCTTCGATACGCCGATCATGCGTAATAATAGTTATATAATATTACGCGTATTGAGAATTTGTGCGGTTATAATTCTTGTTGTATCAAGGGGTGCGGCTATCAATGTTCCGCATATGGCGGAACGGGTATATTATTTTGGGAGAAAAGGCACATGGGGCCTGTAGAATCGGAAACGCTGCTTGCGCGCGTGGATCGCCTGGAATCGCTTGATGCAATCCGGCAATTGCCAGCCAAATATGCGCTGGCGCTCGACATGCGGGACATGGACGCGATGGTTTCGCTTTTTCCGGACGATGTGCGCGTCGGTCGAGACGCGTCGGGCCGCATGGCGCTACGGAGTTATATGGACGGGACCCTGCGTTCGCCCTTTACCGGCACGTCCCATCACATTGGCGGGCATGTGATCGAATTCGACGATCCGGACCATGCTCATGGAATAGTCTATTCCAAGAACGAGCATGAAACCGGCGACGAATGGGTCATCATGCAGATGATGTACGTGGATGATTATGTCCGTGCCGCCGGACCGGACGGCCTGCGCTGGTATTTCGCGCGACGGCTGCCGCTGTATTGGTACGCGACCGACCTGAACAAGCCGCCCATTGGCGAGCGCAAGATGCGCTGGCCTGATACTGAGTGGGTAGCGGGAAACTTCCACAAGCTTTTCCCGAGTTATGCCGAGTTCTGGGCGCGTGCCGACGATCACGGTGGCCCGGTCGCCGAGCCTGCGCCACTGGAGGGGTTCCTGAACGCCATGCGACGGGGTGCGGCGGCACCGAAGGTCAAGGTGCGGGCGGAGTAAGCCGCAAGGATGGACCGGGAGGCTTTTGCCTCCCGACCCGTTCAGATATAGTAACTGGCACCGTTAACTGCGAGGACGGAGCCATTGACGAAGCTGGCGTCGTCGCTGGCCAAAAAGGCGACGGCCGCGGCGATTTCGGCCGGGTCGGCCATTCGACCCAGTGGCACGGACTGTTCCATCGACTTGATCCACGCATCGGGAATGCCCTGCATGATCGGGGTGTCGGTAGGGCCGGGGGCGATGGCGTTGACCCGGATCTTGCGGGGTGCCAACTCGCGCGCCAACTGCCGCGTGAGGCCGATTACCGCCGCCTTGCTGGCGACGTAATGGGTGCTTCCTTCGCCCGACTGTGCGCTGGTCGAACTGACATTGATGATTGCGCCTGCACGGCCGTCCCTCGCCTGCTGGCGGGCAAATTCGCGACAGACATAGAAGGTGCCGTTGAGGTTGACGGCCATGACGCCCGCCCAGCCATCGTCCTCCATGTGAATCAACTGATCCACGAAGATGGTGGAACTGCCTTTCTCTGCGACCTCGGCTTCTCGAGCGGCCATTGCGCCGTAAAATTCGTCCGACCCGTCACCGGCCGCACGGCCGATGCCGGCGTTATTGACCGCTATGTCGAGTCGGCCGAAGCTTTCTCGCGCGACGGCGATCGCTTTTGCCACCGATGCAGAGTCGGCGACGTTGCAGGCGATCGGCAGCACGCCGGAAAGGGTTTCAACCTCACCCGGATTGAGGTCCAGCGCGGCGACCTGCGCGCCCTCTGCCACCAGCCGTTCGACTATGGCGCGACCGATGCCGCGCCCCGCGCCGGTCACGATCGCCGCGCGGCCGTCCAGACGTCCTGCCATCATTCATTCTCCTCAATTATTTGGCGTGTCACCTTTGGCGCACGCTTTATTTTTTTGCGCCGATCAAGGCGGTGTCAGCCCGGCATGTAAAGCTGCGCCGCCTTGCCACCATCGACGGGCAGCGCCGCGCCGGTAATATAGCTTGCGGCGTCGGAAAGCATAAAGACGATGGCTTCTGCCAACTCCTCCGGGCGACCGCCACGGCCCATGGGGATGGCGTCCATCGTCTTGCCCGCGATTTCCGGCGCGCGAGCGGCAAAATCTTCCGTTCCGGCGGTTTGCACCTGACCCGGTACGATGGCGTTGACACGGATGCCTAACCGGGCACCTTCCATCGCGGCGACGGCTGTGAACTGGATAAGCGCAGCCTTTGACGCAGAATAGCTCGACATGTTGGGGGTCGCGCGAATGCCGCAGGTCGAAGAAATATTGACGATGGCTCCCTTGCCGGCCGCCGCCATGACTTTCATCGCGGCCTTGGTGCCGACGAAGACAGCGTCGGCATTGACCGTGAAATCCTTGCGCCACTGTTCCAGCGTTAGCTGGGAAATCGGAGCATAGTGAGCGGACATGGCATTATTGACCATCATGTCGAGACGGCCATATTTCTGACCGACGCCCTCGACCATCGCGGTAAAGGCCACATCGTCCGAGACGTCGAGCTGGATCGCTTCTGCCTTGCCGCCTTCGCTCGCGATTCGGGCCAGCGCTTTATCGAGCTGTTCCTGTCGACGTCCGCAAATGACAACCTGCGCGCCACGGCGCACGAGCAGTGCGGCGGTCGCGAGGCCGATGCCGTCGCTACCACCTGTGACGATGGCGACCTGGCCTGAAAAATCCTGACTCATCAGCAATCCGATCCTTTAATAATGTCTTGATTTATGTGTCCGACATATTTTTCCGGTCAAAACGCAATCAACATGCGCGACCTGTTGATACTGATTGTATGCGTATCTTAAAGGCATGTAAATTACGAATATATCGGGTGAGTGATGATTGTCGCCAGTTTTGATCGCGACGCTGGCCGGGGTGTGCAGTAGCAAGCAATGAAAGAGGTCAATGATCATATTTTTCGCGCTTGTTGGTATAAAAGGCGTTTTTTCTGAATAATGCGTAATCAAAATAAGCTTGAATTTCGCAAATAGTGTAATATCGTCCAATCAATAAAAATGATGCGTTGAATCGGAGAGGGTCAAATGTCTGAAGCGAATGTGGCTCCTGTCACTGGGCTGACCCCGCAATTCCGCACACGCTTTTTCGCGCTATTATGCGCAGGGCTGAGGAGCAGGATATGGGCGAAGGCAGGGGCATGACTCGCCGCGAGATTGTGGCGAGTGGCGCGGCGGCGCTGGGCATGGCGAATATTTCGACTGGCGCGGCGGTAAAGGCCGCCGATCCGCTCGATAGCCATGATGCGCTGGGGCTCGCCGAACTGGTCCGCAAGCGACAGGTGTCGCCAACGGAGTTGCTGGACCGCGCGATCGCCCGAGCGGAGGCGCTCAACCCGCGTTTCAACTTCATTGCCCAGAGGCATTATGCTTATGGTCGGGCGGCGATCGCCAAAGGTCTGCCACAGGGGCCGTTTACCGGCGCTCCCTGGCTGCTGAAGGATCTCAATACCTATATCGCGGGTCTGCCTACCGAAAATGGTAGCCGTTTCTTCAAGGGCTACCGGCCCGATGTTACATCGGAATTGGTCAACCGGATCGAGCGGGCGGGTTTTGTCGTTTTTGGCAAGACCACAGTGCCCGAACTGGGCCTGACAGGCACGACCGAGAATAAACTGACCGGTGATACCCGCAACCCGTGGAACCCGGCTCATACCACCGGCGGATCGTCGGGCGGAGCGGCGGCGGCGGTGGCAGCGGGTGTGCTGCCCGCGGCTCACGCCACAGATGGCGGAGGCTCCATCCGTATTCCGGCATCCTGTTGCGGACTTTTTGGCTTGAAGCCGAGTCGGGGGCGTGTGCCAATGGGGCCACCGCGTACCGAGGGCTGGGCGGGTCTGTCGGTTCATCATGCCGTATCTCGCAGCGTGCGCGATTCGGCGGCTATCCTTGATGCGACGCAGGGGCCGGAACTGGGTAGCCGTTATGCGGCGCCGACGCCCGGCGAGAGTTTTCTGTCGCAGGTGACGAAAGCGCCGCAGCGGTTGCGCGTGGCGCTGATGTTGAAATCTGCGACGGGTAGCCCGATCGATCCGGAATGTGTCGAAGCTGCGCGGGCGGCGGCGCGGCTGTGCGAAAGCCTTGGGCATCATGTTGAGGAAGCTGCGCCGCCAATCGATGCGGCTGCGCTGGGTGGGGCCAGCTTCGTGCTGATCGCGTCGTCGGTCGCTGCCGATATGCTCGACCGTGCGAAAGCTACGGGTGTGGCGATCGGACCCGATGTGCTGGAACAGATCACGCGGGACTTCGTCGCCTATGGGCAGAAAACCACGGGAATGGATTTTGCCCGCGCCAATAACACGCTTCAGACCGCAGCGCTGGCGGTGGCGCGGTTCATGGCGAACTACGACGTAATCCTGTCGCCCACGCTCGGTGCGCCGCCGCTCGCGATCGGGCGGATCAACCTCTCACCCGATACTGATTTCATGCATTGGGGCGAGCGCGCGGCGACCTTCTCTCCCTTCACCCAGCTTGCCAATATGACCGGCCAGCCGGCCATGTCGGTGCCGCTCAGCATGTCGAGCACGGGGCTGCCCATCGGCGTGATGTTCATGGGGCGTTACGGCGACGAAGCGACGCTGTTTCGTCTGGCGGGCCAACTGGAGAAAGCTGCGCCCTGGAAGGATCGGCGGCCGATACTCTGATCGACTTTCCGACGACGGACGTGGATTACGCAAATCAAAAGTATTAACTTGAATACGCCCGTGTAACGCGTATAAATAATTCTAGAAAATAACGCATAAATTGCATTGGAGACGGAAGTGCGCGGATTAGCTGGCAAGGTAGGCGTGGTGGCGGGCGGCGGACGAGGCATCGGTGCCGCGACAGCGCGGCGTCTTGCTGAGGAAGGTGCGAGCGTCGTCATTGGCGATATCGTCGAACAATGGGCGGTTGATACGGCCGCCGCCATCCGTGGTGGCGGTGGCAAGGCGGTTGGCGTGCATCTTGATGGAACCAAAGCAGCATCGCAGGCTGCCATCGTGGCAATGGCGATCGACGAGTTCGGTGCGCTCAACTTCTATCATTCCAACCTTGCGGGCGGGACAGAAGGTGACATCGACGTGCTGAATTGCACCGAAGAAGTGCTGGATCGATCCTTCGCGATTAACGCCAAGAGCCATTTCCTCGCGACCCAGGCCGCCTTGCCCGTGCTGATCGAGAGCGGTGGCGGAGCGATGATCTATACGTCTTCCGGTGCGGCGATCGGAGGCAATCCGTTGCAGGTTGCCTATCCAATGACAAAGAACGCGGTTCACGCCCTTGTCCGCCACGTTGCGCGCAAATACGGCAAGAAGGGCATTCGCGCCAACGGCATTTGTCCGGGCGTGGTCCTGACCGAGGCAGTGGCGGAGCATCTGACCGACGAATATGTCACCTCAATGCTGCGCACCGTGCCTCATCGGCGGCTCGGCCAGCCAGAGGATATCGCGGCGGCTGTCGCCTTTCTGGCGTCGGAAGACAGCGCGTGGGTCAATGGCCAGTTGTGGCACGTCAATGGCGGATCGCTGTTTCGCGATTGAGGAGGTAAATGCCCATGACCCGCGCTTCCAATCCCTGGGTCGTTCTCGCGACGCTGTTGTTTATCTATATTTTCAGCTTTGCCGACCGTTATCTGATCACGGGACTGGTCGGGCCGATCAAGGCTGAATTCGGCGTTGGCGACGGAACGATGGGCCTGTTGATGGGGCCGGCTTTCGTGCTGCTTTATGTGGTGCTCGGCGTTCCATTCGCCCGACTGGCGGATCGGTGGTCGCGCGTTCGGATCATCGCCATAGGCTGCTTGCTCTGGAGTTGCGCGACCGCAGCGACGGGACTGGCGACCAGTCTTTTGGACTTGTCATTGGCGCGGGTCGGAGTTGGGGTCGGTGAAGCGGCTTTTGTTGCGCCAGCTTATTCGCTGCTGTCCGACTATTTTCGTGCCGAACGTCGGGGCATGGCTTTCGCGATCTTGGGGCTTGCGACTTATATTGGTCAGATCGCAGGTCAGGGCGGTGGACCCGCCATTGCTGCGCATTTCGAATGGCGCAGCGCATTTTATCTCATGGGTGGCATCGGCGTGGTGCTGGCGATCGTGGCTTTGCTTGTGATCCGCGAGCCGGAGCGCGTTTCGTCTGGTGGACGCACGGGCGTAGCCATGCCGTTCATGGCGCTGGTGCGGGCGCTCGGTGCCACGCCGGCTTATGTATGGATGATGCTGGCCTTTGCCTGTGGAGCGTTGTCGGGCGTCGCTTTCGGCTATTGGGGGCCGGAGTTGTTTGCGCGCAGTTACGGGCTTGATCCGGTGGTTGCCAAAACGACGTTTGCGGTAAATTTCGGGCTGTCGGGTATAATCGGTATGCTCTCGTTCGGAGCCATTTCCGACCGGATGTCGCGTCGGGGCATGGTCTGGCCAGCACGGCTTTCCGCCATTGCGGTGGGTGCCGCGACGATGGCGATCCTCGTTGCGACCTGGGCCGACAGCTTTGCTGTTGCCCGATTGCTCGCCATTCCCGCCGGCCTGTTGGGTGGCGGGTGGTCGGTCGGTTTCCTGGCGACGCTGCAATATATATTGCCCGGTCGCATCCGTGCGGGCGCAACGGCCCTGTTCCTGTCGGTAACGACTCTGATCGGCTTTTGTGTCGGACCATGGGCGGTTGGCGTAATCAGCGAGTCGCTCGGCAACGATATTCATTCGCTTCGGATTGCGCTCAGCGTCGTCATTCCGTTCGGATTTCTGGCCGCGCTGTTTGGATGGCTGGCAAGCATAAAGGTGGAGCGGGGCCGGGCGGCGCTGGATGCGCTGGACGAAGCATTGAGTGTGCGGGTGCGCTCCACGGCCGCGGCGGGATGAGGCGGTGCTTTCGGTCCCCGAACCGGATGTTCCGATAATCCGCTTTGCGTCGGTCGGTGACCATCGCTATCCGCGCTACAAGTTGGCTTTAGTCTCGCGATGATGGGACACGAACTCGGTGCGTCCGCAACGTCGTCGACTGTGCGGGGGCGTGATGCACATTCCAGTTGACCTTTATTAGAACAGGGGGGCAGGTGCCAACTAACAAGGGATCAGGTAAACGCATGGGTGATCGTTTCGCCGTCGATAACGTCGATTGGAAGATCGTAGAGCTTCTGCGGGCCAACGGGCGAGCGACCAATCAGCAGATTGCCGACATGCTCGACCTGACGGCGGCGACCGTTTCGGCACGCATTCGCCGCCTGGAGGATGCCAATAAGCTGCGTGTGGTCGCGGTGTCGGACTTTGCGGCGCATGGTTATAATGTGCTCATGCAGATGGTGATAGAAGTGAAGGGGCGACCGGCATCCGAAGTGGCCGAGGAACTGGCAGCTTTTCCGGAAGTGTTCGCTGCACATCTGGTCACGGGACGTTACGACATCGACCTGTTGGTCGTGCTGCGTGATTTTGACGAACTGTCGAATCTCATGTCGGCCAAATTCGCGAACGTGCGCGGTATCCGCTCGATTACTCCGGCGATTGCGCTCGATGTCCTCAAATACCACTTTGATGTGGCGCCGATCGAGGCGAGGGAATGATATGAGCACGCCGCAACTTGATGAACTCGACAGGCAGTTAATCGAAATATTGGCGCGTGACGCGCGCGTGTCGAACCGCAAGATAGCGGCTGATCTTAAAGTCACCGAAGGGACGGTGCGCGGACGGATCAAGCGGCTGCAGCAGGATGGAATGATCGCTTTTACCGCGATCACCAGCCTCGGGCTCGCCAATTCCGCCAAGCTCGCTTTTGTCGGTGTTCAGGCGGAAATTCAGAATGCGCGTGAGATCGGGCAGAAGATTTCTGAATTGCCGATGGTGAAGGCGGTGATGATTACCATGGGCCGATTCAATATTCTGACCATTTGCCTGTTCGACGATCTCGATCAATTGCATGAACTGGCGTCGGAACAGATATTATCGTTGCCGGGTGTCCACCATATCGAAACCTCGATCGCAGTTAAAACCGTCAAATATAATCCGCGGATCGTGCGCATCACGGACTTGGTGACCACGGAGGGCGCGCCCAACCTGGCTTGATGTGTAGAATAACAATTCTGCAAACCCCGTGCCTATCGGCGATTTCCAGTTGCAGTTTGATGGCGTGCTACGGGGGCGGTCCCGATCAGGACCACCCCGTAGAATGCGGTGCCACCTCGTCGTTCAGGCGGTGGCACCGCCGTCGACGACCAGAGGATGGCCAGTAACGAAACTGGCCTGATCGGAGCAAAGCCAGAGCACCGCTGCGGCGATTTCTTCGGGTTGACCCATGCGACCCATCGGAGTCATGCCATCCAGAACCTTGCGCATTTCTGGGTTTGATGTGAGCGGTGCTGTCATCGGAGTTTCGATAACGCCGGGGCACACGGCGTTGACGCGAATGCCATTTTTGGCCCAGCGCAGCGCGCCGTGACGAGTAAGGCCAACCACGCCATGCTTGGCCGCAACATAGGCAGGTTGTGCGCCGTTGCCGACAAGCCCGTTGATGGAAGCGGTGTTGACGATGGCACCCTTGCCGCGCTTGAGCATCGCCTCTGCTTCCTCGCGCATACAATACATGATGCCTGACAGGTTGATCGACAGGCTGCGTGCCCAGACGTCGTCCTCATATTCGTTGGCCGTCGGACTGTTGATGCCCGCGTTATTATGGGCGAAGTCGAGAGCGCCAAATTCAGTGATCGTGTGATTGATCAACGCCTTTACATCTTCCGGGTCAGCAACATTGCACCGTTGAAAAAGTGCGCGGCCGCCAGCTTTTACGATGAGTTCGACGGTTTCCCGTCCTCCTTCCTCAGCGATGTCAGATACAACAACCGATGCTCCCGATGCAGCGAAGGCGATCGCTGTGGCGCGACCGATTCCGCCGCCCGCTCCGGTCACCAGCGCGACCCGTCCTTCAAAACCATAATTCATGCGCATCATCCTTGAATTGCGTATCCAAAGGTATAGTTTACGACGCAAACACCGGTCAACGGTCCATATTGAAAGCGAACTACGTGGTTGATCCTTTATTTGTCCCCACACTTCTTGGTGGAATAGCGCTTTCCAATCGGATCGTTATGGCGCCGATGACTCGTGGTCGCGCAGGGGATGACGACATTCCAACCTCGCTGATGGTGGATTATTATCGACAGCGCGCCACCGCCGGTTTGCTCGTGACGGAGGGTGTGCAGCCGACACCAGCGGGTAAGGGTTATTGGCGCACACCGGGTATCCATAGTGAGGCGCAGATCGAGGGTTGGCGGGCCGTAACGAGCGCCGTTCACAAGCGCGGGGGCGAATAGTCATGCAACTCATGCACTGTGGCCGTGTGGTCGTGCCAGCCAATCGGGGATTCGAAGCGGATATCATCGCGCCGTCTGCGATTTCCTGTCCGGAAAAAGTCCCCGGTCCGGATGGTGTGCCGGCACCCACGGCCATGCCCCGCGCCATTCCGAGGAGCGAAATCCCGGCACTGATCGATGATTTTGCGACCGCAGCCAGAAATGCCATGGACGCAGGGATGGACGGCGTAGAACTGCATTGTGCCAGCGGTTATCTGATCAACCAGTTTCTCAATCCCATCAGTAACGCGCGCGACGATGATTATGGCGGCGGAGTGCAAAACCGGATCCGCTTTCCAGTTCAGGTATTGGAGGCCATGTCAGCCGCAATCGGTGCGGATCGCGTCGGGTTCCGTATCTCGCCGGGCAACCCCTATAACGGCATGGACCCGGCCAACCCCGTCGATACGTTTCTCCCGTTCGTTCAGGCGGTTGACGGTCTGGGACTGGCCTATCTGCATCTTGTCGATATGCAGATTCCTGACCTGCCGATCCTGAAAATGCTGCGGGGGCGCTGGTCGGGCCCGATAATCGCCAACAACAATCTGAAGTCCGATTCGGCTCGAAGGCTGCTCGAGCAGGACAGGGCGGATGCCGTCAGTTTCGGCCGGGCCTTTATTGCCAATCCCGATCTTGTTGAAAGGCTTCGCGACAACGCGCCGCTGGCAAAACCCGATTTCTCCCTGCTCTATGCGGGTGAGGAGAGGGGGTATATCGATTACCCTCCCCTTGTGGCGAGTGCCTCGGCATGACGCGTGGCGGCAATGACATAAGGAATGATGTCTGATGGCGAACGATGACTATGCGCATCTACTCGCGCCGGGTCGGATCGGAACACTCGATGTGCGTAACCGCATCTTTGTTACGGCCATGGGGGTCAGCCTGTCCGAGCCGGATGGCCAGTGTGGCGAACGGCTGATCGCCTATCATGAAGAGCAGGCCCGGGGCGGGGCGGGGCTTATTATTTCTGGCGTTGCGGGTGTCGCCTGGCCGACGGGCGCGGTTCAACCCAATCAGAGCGCCATTTCTCACGATCGCTTCCTGCCCGGCCTGCGGGCGCTTGCCGAGCGGGTGCACCGCCACGGCACGAAAATCGCAGCGCAATTGCATCATGGCGGGCTGGTGGCCGGCTATTCCGGCGATGCTTTCGATGAGATGATCTGGGCGCCCTGCTTGCCACCACCGATGCAAGGTGATTTTCTGAGCTATTTTTTGCCCGAAGAAATGGCTTCCTTTGCTGGCGGTAAGATGCCCCGGATCAAGGTGATGGACGAGGCGGACATCGCTATTGTCGTGTCGCAATTTGCAGCGGGCGCGCGGCGCGCCAAGCAGGCGGGATTCGATGGTGTCGAAATCCATTCCGGGCATGGCTATCTGCTATCGTCCTTTCTGTCGCCCAAGACGAACAGCCGAACCGATCGCTACGGCGGTCCGCTGGAAAACCGCGCGCGCCTCCTGCTCGAAGTGATCGGGGCGATACGCGCTGAGGTCGGTTCCGATTTCCCTGTCTGGTGCAAGCTTGACGCGCGTGAGATCGGCAAGGACGGCGGCATTACCCTCGACGTGGCGATCGAAACCGCGCGTCTGGTCGAAGCGGCGGGTGTCGATGCCATCACCGTTACGTCTTATCACAATGTCGGTATGGGAAAGCTGCATTCCGGCTCGAATATTCCGCATGTGCCGGAAACCAATATCGCTGCCGCCCGTGCGTTCAAATCGGCTGTAGCGCTCCCGATTATTGCGTCGGGGCGTGTCGAGGCGAAGGCGGCCAATACGCATATCGGTGCTGGTGATTATGATTTCCTCGCGATGGGCCGCAAATTGCTGGCCGATCCCGCGCTGCCGAACAAGTTAGCGGCGGGCATGGCGGATACAGTACGGCCATGCATCTATTGCTACACCTGTGTCAGCGCGGCTTACACGCGAGAGCCGCTGCGCTGTGCGGTTAATCCCGAAACAGGCTTTGAATGCGAGCGTGTGCCGCCCGTGCGCACGGGAATGCGCATCGTGGTTATCGGGGGCGGTCCGGGCGGCATGGAGGCCGCCTGTCGAATGGCGGAGGCAGGCAATACCGTCACCCTGATCGAGAAAGGCAATCGTTTGGGCGGGACGCTGCGTTTCGCTGCACTTGCCTATCCTCCGAACGAAGATCTGCTCGTTTGGCTCGCAGCCCGCACCCAGCGGTCCGGGGTCGATGTGCGGCTCAATACGGACGCTACGCCTGACATGCTTCGCGTCCTTGCACCCGATGCCATCATTGTCGCGACCGGCGCGCGACGGGATATGCCCGACATTTCGGGCAGCGATCAGGCCCATGTTTTCAGCGGCGACGATATGCGCAATATGCTTATGGGCGAGACCTCGGGCGCTTTGACGCGAAAGCTGGGGTTGGCGACGCGCGTGGCCACTCGATTGGGCGCGGCTACGGGTCTTACGAGTAATCTGGAATTCGTTCGCGCGGCCAGCCGGAAATGGATGCCCCTTGGCAAGCGTATCGTGATTATCGGCGGTGAACTGGTTGGTCTGGAACTGGCTGAATTTCTGCACGAGCGCGGTCGTCATGTGACTGTTGTGGAACCCGGCCCCCGAGTGGGCAAGGGATTGCTGCTGGTCCGGCGGATGCGTCTGGTGTCGGAACTGAAGGAACATGGTGTGGCTCTGCATGCCGGTGCAAGAGACATTGCGATCGGACCCGAGGCGGTATCGTTCAGCGCTGCAGATGGCGCGTCGCACGATGCGCGGGCGGATCATGTGATTGTCGCAATGGGCGCGCGGGGCGATACGTCTCTCGCCGACAGCTTGCGCGCAGAGGGGTTTCAGGTTGAGACGGTCGGTGACTGCCTTGGCGTCACTTACATCGAGGGGGCGATCAGGGGCGGTGCAAAGTCAGTGGCGAAACTATCCGCCTGACGCCGTTTCAAGCGTTTTGATAATGCGATAGGTCAGATCCCGCTGCGGCGTATGGGCTGCGATCGCCCGAAGCGAAAAAAGTATGGCCTAACCCCTGATGGGATTAGGCCATATTTCGAACCCGAGTGTCAGAATTTCGCGCCTACCGTTACTCCGTAGGTCCGCGGTTCGGCGAAGTAGCCGCCTGCAAATCCGAGTTGGCCAAAATCGACACCGCGAACGAAATCCTTCGCGTTGGTTAGGTTCTTTGCCCAGAAACGAATTTCGCCCTCGGCACCGCCAATGGAGATGCGGTCGACGCCTAACTGCGCGTCGATAGTGTCCCGATTGTCACCCTTCAACGCTTCGTTGAACGGTGCCGAATTGATGCTGGAAAAACTGTATTTGCCATCCTCGTGCGTATAGCCAACACGACCGATAAGCCGGGCGTTACCCCGGTTTAACGGGAATTGAGCATTGATTGCAGCATTGGCCGTAAGCGGCGAGGTATAGCCCGGCGTGACGATCGAGGCGATGTTGACTGGTGGCGCCCCAGCCGTCGGAGACTGGCCGGCAAGGAATTGCTTATATTTCACGTCGACATAGCCGATATTGCCGTCGACCGAAAAATTGTCGGTCAAAATGGCCTGCATGTCCATTTCGACGCCGGTATAGTTAACCCTTCCCGCGTTACCGATCTGCGTGGCGAAAGTGCCAGCCGGTGCATCGGTGCGGGGAATATTGACGGCCAGATTCTTGTATATGTTGTGATAGCCCGCAATGTTCACGCGCAGGCGACGGTCGAATAGTTCGGTTTTCACCCCGATCTCATAGGAGGTCACGGTTTCCGGCTTGAAACTCGCCAAGGTGTGGGTGCCCGGAATGACCGGATCCTGCGAGTTGAACCCCCTGACCGGTAACCGGTCGCCGCACGGGCATAGAGATTAATGCCCTCGGCAACATTATAACCGGCCATCAGGTTCCAGGTGAATTTCTGGAATCCTGCGCTGCCGGTTTCGGGTATGGCAAGCGGCGCGGGTCCGTTCTGTTGGCGGAATAGCCGCTTCTGATCCCATGTATAGCGTCCGCCGGCTGTCAGGCGGATGCCGCTGGCATGGCCGCCGGGATAGTATGTGAATTGCCCATATACAGCGGTGCTTTCGCTGGTTGCCGTGTAATTGAGTATCGCCAGTGTCGGCACGAGCCGGTAGCGGGCCGGATTGGCGGCGACAAAGCTGGGTCCCAAGGCACCGAAACTGGAGAGAAAGGTGCTGTTAGTGTCGAGAATGAAGCCGCTGCTTTGCGGATTATATTCCGATCCTTTCTCCCAGAAGTAGAAACCACCCACGACCCAGTCGAGCGAATCGCCACTACCGGAAAACTCGATTTCCTGGCTGAACTGTTTGTGTTTCCGCCGATTGTTAGTGTCGAACAGATCCTGGACGACTGTGGGAACGGGAGCGGCGGCGATGCTAGCCCGCGCCGCTGCAGGAATGGAGGGGATGAATTGCAGTAGCGATACGGGCATGCCGTTAAACAGCGAAGCGCTGGAAAAAGCCGGTCCACTGAAACTGCCGATGCCGTCGAGATCGTTAGTGCTACTGCTGTTCCAGAAGCGATAGCCGGTGGTGGACTTAACTTTAAAGATGCCAAAGTCGTTTTCTATTTGCAGATTGTGGCCCCATGTCTGGTCGCGGGCCGTGCTGAGTATGTTGTTACACACTTTATCCCGATAGACGCGCGTGGGCACGGCCAGTGCCGCGCATGCCGGGTTCAGGAAAGTCGCGGCAGCGAGATACTGGGCAACCGGAGCTTGCTGTACCGATACGACTTGCTGGCCGTTCACATTTATCGGGGCCAGAGGCGCGCCGTTGGCCGTGTTGGTCAACTGGAAAGGCATCGGCGTGCCGTTGACCCGGCTCCAGTCGAATATATATTGGATGCTGCCGGTGCCACCCAGTTCCGTCCGCGCCGCTATGCGGAAAGAGTCTGATTTGAGAGCGCCCGGGTCTTTCGAATCCTGAGGCTGTAAAATATTATCGACAACGCCGTCACGTTGGCGATGGCTGTAGGAAAAGCTCGTGGAGATACCTGCGATCTTACCTGGATCGAGCGTAATCTTGCCGTTCCAGGCGTCGAAATTGCCATACCCGGTTTCGGCTTTGAGCTGAAACGTAGGGCTGGGTGCGCGCGATATGAAATGAATGGCGCCGCCCGTGGTGTTGCGACCGAACAACGTGCCCTGCGGGCCCCGCAAGACTTCGACACGCTCGACATCCATGACGTCCATGCCAGCTGCGCCGGAACGGGCGATATAAACGCCGTCGATATATAGGCCGTTGGCGGAATCGACGCCGAAACTCTCACTTCCGCCGTTGGAAATGCCCCGGATCGAGAATACCGCTGCGCTATTGCTCGTCGTTCCCTGCACGATGGTGACATTGGGTGCCAGGCCACTCAGATCGCGGGAATCATGGATCCCAAGCTGGGCGATTTTTTCCGCACTGATGGCGCTGATGGCGATCGGCACATCCTGCAAATTCTGTGCGCGTTTTTGTGCCGTCACAACGATTTCATCGAGGCCGGAGTTAACCGGAGGCGCAGCCTCTTGGGCCAGGGCAACAGTTGCCATTGTGAGGCTGCTTGTAGCGAGCGCCAACCATTGGGTGGCGCGCAAAATTCGAACGGACATATTCCCTCTCCCCTTATTATTATTCGCTCACTATCGGTTGTATGCGTAATCAATGTCAATCTAAAATCCGCATATGACCAATGAAAACGGAAGTTTTGCGGGAACTTCGTCGTTTGGTATCGCTCTGACGGCCTTTTCCGAGCATGGGGGAGTGGGGCAGGTAACTCCCGTCGCGAACGACGGTTTCTTTTTAGCCGGTCGGTTGGCAAGGCAGGGATTGGCGTGTAATTCCCCGCGACAGGGCCGGTTTATCCGCCGATGTCTTTCCGATGTGAGGGAAGTTGACGATCACATTATAATGTGAGATTGTGGCTTTATGAGCACATCCCTGATAGATAAAGTACGTGAACACGTCTCCATCGGTGGCGTTTCGCGTTCGGGTCTCGCCCGCGCGGCGGGGCTTCATGCAAACACTCTGCGTGATCTGGATTCCGCAGATTGGAACCCGACGTCCGACACGCTTCGGAAGCTTGAAACTTATTTGCTTGCGAACGACGACCGGCCATCGCTGGTGCCGATCGAGGAAATTATCGATGAGGCGCGCAATGGGCGAATGTTCATTCTGGTCGACGATGAGGACCGTGAGAACGAAGGCGATCTGATCATACCGGCCCAGATGGCTACTCCCGACGCAATCAACTTCATGGCGACGCATGGCCGCGGGCTGATCTGTCTCGCGCTGACCAAGGAGCGGGTCGACACCCTCGGGCTTCAATTGATGAGCCGCGCGAATGGCACGCGTCATGAAACCGCCTTCACGACTTCGATCGAAGCACTCGAGGGGGTCACGACGGGTATTTCGGCGGCAGATCGGTCGCGGACAATTTCGGTCGCCATCGACGGCGCAAAGGGCGCGGCCGATATCGTTACACCGGGACATGTTTTTCCGCTGATTGCACGCGATGGTGGCGTGCTGGTGCGCACCGGTCATACCGAAGCTGCTGTCGATGTTGCGCGGCTTGCCGGTCTTAACCCGTCGGGTGTGATCTGTGAGATCATGAAAGACGACGGCACGATGGCGCGGATGGACGATCTTATCTCCTTTGCGCGGCTGCATGGACTGAAGATGGGTACGATTCGCGACCTCATCGCTTATCGCCATAAGCACGACCATCTGATCGAAAAGCGGACTGAGATGCGCTTCGTCAGTCGCTGGGGTGGCGACTGGACCGCGATGACGTTTTACAACAAGGCCACCGGCGATGAGACCGTCGCGCTGGTCAAAGGGTATCTCGATCCCGAAAAGCCCGTGCTGGTGCGGATGCACACCCATTCGATCTTCGTCGATACTTTCGGTGAGCAGAACCAGCGGTCAGGACTGCTTTCGGAATCGATGAAAGTGATCGCCGAGGAAGGTTCCGGCGTTATCGTCGTGATAAATCGCAACATGCAGGATAGCGTGACCCGTCTCATGAATCTGCGCGCGCAGGGCAAGCGGGCAGGGGAGCCGGAGGCGGAGGAACTGCGTGATTATGGCATCGGTGCGCAGGTGCTGGCCGAACTGGGCGTGCAGGACATGATCCTGCTGACCAATACGCATCATATGCTCATCGGACTCGAGGGCTACGGCCTGTCGATTGTCGGTGAGCGACCCATTCCACTGACAGGTATTCAATAATGGCAAAGCTGCTCATCGTAGAAGCACGGTTCTACGACCATCTGAACGATCTGCTGCTTAGCGGAACACGTGCAGCGATCGAGGATGCTGGCCATCATCACGACACGATCACGGTCCCGGGCGCGCTCGAGGTTCCGGGGGCAATTTCGTTGGCCGCAGAGAGCGGTCGCTATGATGGCTATGTTGCGCTGGGTGTCGTGATCCGGGGCGAAACCTATCATTTCGAAATCGTTGCCGGCGAAAGCGCGCGAGGCGTGATGGCTTTGACAATGGACGGACTGGCGATCGGTAACGGTATTCTCACCGTCGAAAACGAAGCCCAGGCGCTGACCCGCGCTCGACCCGACGAAAAGAATAAGGGCGGCGAGGCTGCGCGCGCGGCCCTGACCATGATGGCACTGAAAGAGCGTTTCGGAAGCTAGGCTTTACATCGGAACGGTGTCGTATCAAACCTCCCCTACTTGCTCTGTGCAAGGGGGAGGAAAATATGAAAAATCTCAATCCACTGGCGGCCGAGGCGTTTGGAACGTTTTGGCTGGTGTTCGGCGGTTGTGGCAGCGCTGTTCTGGCGGCGGGCTTTCCTGCGCTGGGCATCGGCTTTGTCGGGGTCAGTTTGGCATTCGGCCTGACGGTGCTGACGATGGCCTTTGCGATCGGCCACATTTCAGGCTGCCATTTGAACCCTGCCGTAACGATCGGTTTGTGGGCGGGTGGTCGGTTTCCGGGCCGTGATATCGCTGGCTATATCGTTGCACAGGTCTTGGGTGCCGTCGTTGCCTCCGCGCTCCTGTACTTGATCGCGAGCGGCAAGATGGATGGATCGTTTACCGGGGGCGTCGCATCCAACGGCTTTGGCGAACACTCACCGGGCGGGTATTCGCTGCGATCGGCATTCATCATCGAAGTGGTGCTGACGGCAGGATTCCTGTTCGTGATTATGGGGGCCACCCACGGTAATGCGCCAAAAGGATTTGCCCCGATTGCGATCGGACTGTGCCTGACGTTGATCCATTTAATCTCGATTCCCGTTACCAATACTTCGGTCAATCCGGCGCGGTCGACCGGGCCTGCCTTGATCGAGGGGGGTATCGCGCTGCACCAGCTCTGGCTGTTCTGGCTTGCCCCAATTCTGGGCGGGATCATCGGCGGCGCAGGGTATAAATGGCTGAGCCCGTTGCGCGATTGACGCGCGGTTGAGAGGACCGCATGGAATACCCATGCGGTTTTTCTCAGACAATGCGGCTTCGGTCCATCCCAGTGTTCTCGACGCAATGGCGCAGGCCAACCATGTGGACACGGCTTATGACGGCGATGCGCTGAGTGGCGCACTCGATGCCGCGTTTTCGGAAGTTTTCGAAACCGAGGTGACGGCCCTGTGGATCGCTACGGGAACGGCGGCGAACGCACTTGCTTTGGCAACATTGTGCCCCCCTTATCGCGGCATCGTCTGTCACCGCGATGCACATATTCAGAACGACGAGGCTGGCGCTCCTGAGTTTTATTCAGGGGGCGCAAAGTTGTTGGGCGCAGAGGGTGAGGCAGCCAAGCTGACGCCTGCCACGATCACCGGGTTGCTCGACGGGATTGCTAACGACGTCCACCGTACACAGGCCGCCGCGATCTCGATCACCAACGCTACCGAATACGGGCAAAGCTATGCTCCTTCAGAGGTCACTGCCATCGGTGCATTGGCGAAAGAGCGTGGCCTGCGTTTGCATATGGATGGGGCACGGTTCGCTAACGCCGTCGTCCATACCGGCGCTACTCCCGCCGACCTGACGTGGCGCAGCGGTGTCGAGGCGCTGAGTTTCGGCTTTATCAAGAACGGGGGTTTGTCCGCCGAAGCGCTGATCCTGTTCGACCGCAGCCTTGCCGACGAAGTTCGCATCCGACGCAAGCGGGCCGGTCATTTGTCGTCGAAGGGTCGCTATCAGGCGGCGCAGATACTGGCGATGCTGAAAGGCGATCTCTGGCTGACGAATGCGCGGGCGGCGAATGCTGGCGCAATCCGGTTAGCTGAAGCCGCTGCTGGTCGCCTGATTAATCCGGTACAGGCCAACGAAGTATTTGTCGTGATGCACGCCGGGGAGGTCGCGAAACTGCGCGAACAGGGTTTCGACTTTTACGATTGGGGTCCGGGTGAAGCGCGGTTCGTCGTGTCCTGGGACCAACCCGAGGCCGAGATCGCAGCGCTCGCTACTGCACTGGCAGCCCTGTGATTTTTGCACTGTGGGGCGGCGCCCGTGAGTAACAGTCCGATGCTCAGCGCGCGGATCATGATCCCCTTTGCCATCGTGACAATCATCTGGGGTTCGACCTGGCTGGTTATCCGGGGACAGCTAGGTGTCGTGCCGCCGACATGGTCCGTGTGCTATCGCTTCCTTGTGGGGGCGGTTGCGATGTTCATTTACGCGCTCGGGACGAAGGCACCGCTGAGGCTCGACTGGCGGGGGCATATGTTTGCTGCCTTGCTTGGCTTTGCGCAGTTTTTCATGAACTTCAATTTCGTCTATCGTGCAGAAGGGCTGATCACATCCGGTCTGGTGGCCGTGGTGTTTTCGCTGCTGTTCGTTCCCAATGCGATTTTCGCCCGCGCCTTTCTGAAGCAGCCGATTACCGGCAGATTCCTGGTCGGATCGCTGATCGCGCTGACCGGTGTCGGATTGCTGATCCTTAAGGAAGCCCGTGCCGATACTGCCAGTGCGCATACTTCGTTACTGGGGCTGGGCCTGACTCTGGCGGGTGTCTTTTCCGCTTCCGCGGCGAACGTCATGCAGGGGACCGACCGGGGGCGCGGGATGTCGATGGCGGCGATGCTGGCGTGGGGAATGTTCTGGGGAGCGGGGATGAATGCGGTGATGGGTTTGGTCACGGTGGGTGCACCGGTGATTGAATTGACGCCGGTATATCTCGCGGGGACGCTGTACCTTGGAGTGATGGCGAGTGCTGTCGCGTTTACGCTTTATTTTGGAGTGATCCGGGCGATCGGGCCGGGGCGAGCGGCTTATTCGGGAGTGATAACGCCAGTTATCGCAATGCTGTTATCGACGGTGTTCGAACACTATCACTGGACGTTATTGGCGGTTTCGGGCGGTGTTGTGGCGCTTATCGGGCTGATAGTGGCGCTTAGTGCGCGTAAACCGGCGGTAAAATCGGCGTAAATGGGTTTCCAGCCGAGTACGCGCTTTGCCTTGCCATTGGCGACGCGGCGGTTTTCGGCATAGAAACTGCGTGCCATCGGCGACAGGTTTTCGAGCGAAACGCCACCGGGAACGGGTAAGCCGAGCAGAGCTGCCGCTTCCTCGATCACCGCGTTCTGGGGTGCGGGATGGTCGTCGGACAGGTTGTAAACGCCAGCCGGTGCGTCGAACCCCGCAATCACGCCGGTGACGATATCATCGACATGAACCCGGCTGAATATCTGGTCGGGAAGGTCGATCCGGTGCGCCTTTCCCTCTGCCACACGTTCCAGGGCGGAGCGGCCGGGGCCATAGATTCCCGGCAATCTGAAAACATGCGCGCCGTTGTCCTGCCAGTCGAGATCGGCACGGTTGCGATTGGCGCGACGTCCGCGAACGGGTGCGCTTTCATCGACCCACGCGCCGCCGACGTCGCCATAGACGCCGGTTGAGGACAAATAGCCAAGCCAGCGCCCGCCCAATGCCCCGCCCATCACATCGCCGTATCGCATCAGAACCGGATCACCGTCGTCAGCGGGCGGGACGGAGGACAGGACGTGCGTGGCGCGGGCGACGCCATCACGCACCGCCGCATCGTCATCGAAAGCCACGCCCGCCCGACCCGTTCCCGAGACTTCCCAGCCGTCCGCACGCAACCGCGCTGCTATCCGCGACGCGGTGTAACCCAGCCCGAATATCCACAGTCGTGCCATTCCGTTACTTCGCCTTTGCCTTTGCTTCGACCTCGGCCAGATGAGCCGCTTTCCAGTTCATCGCCATCCTGATGCGCGTCGCGCCCGACGGGTGATCGAAAAACAGGGCTTCCTCTATCGGGCCGGGTTCGAGCTTGCGATATTCGGATATGGCGAGCGCGGTCTGGGCAAAACCATCGGGTTCGCGCGCGGCTTCGAGACCGAAGGCATCGGCCTCGCTTTCGTTGATGCGGACCATAGTGTTGGTCACTGGCGTCAGCACGAACAGGAATGTCGTGGCGAGGATTCCGAACAGGGGAATGACGGCTGGGTCGCTGATCCCGTGCACGTCCCATCGTTCGCCACGCCGGGCGATTATCGCTGGCGCAATGCGCGACAAGAGCCAGAAGGCGAGCAGGAACAGCACGGTGAACATCGCCATCATGCGTGGAATATGCCCGAGGACGTAGTGGCCCAATTCATGGCCCATGACCGCCGCGGTTTGCGCAGGCGTGGTGCGGTTCAGCAGGTTGTCGTTGAGCGAGATGCGCACCGTGGGGCCAAGGCCGGAGACGTTGGCCGAGATGCGTTTGGTCTGTTTCGATGCGTCGAAGACATAGATATGTTCGGCCGGCACATGGTTTGCGGTTGCCATCGCAACAATGCGGTCGCGTACCGGGCCGGGCTTCATTTCAGTGTACGTATTGAACAGGGGCGCGAGATAGACCGGCGAGATCATCACGGTCAGCGCAAGCACGGCACTCATCGCGACCGCCCCCCATAGCCACCAGAGTTTCGGGCTTTTGCGGATCACGGCAAAGATAATCACGAACATGACTGCCGCCGAGATAATGCCGACACCAAGCCCCTTGCTCTGATCGAGCGCCCAGTCGGCAAAACTCTGGTTCATCAGGTCATATTGTTTTTCACGGATGAAGCAGGTGTAGATCGTCCAAGGCAACATAATCAGGGTGCCGATGATCGTGTAAGGAATGACGTAGAGCGCCGGGACCAGCCAGCGCCATTTGCAGACGCGTGTCGCCCAGTCGCGGAAACGGGCGGAGAGGCGCGATTGCAGGATGATGAAGTCGGAGAGGATCGCGACGATTGCGCCCCAGAGGATCAGCCAATAGCCCCCTTCGAAATAGCCGTCCGATTTCACGCGGGCGGCCCCCTTTACCGTGGCGAGATAGGCCTGTGTTGCCGCTTCGGGGTCGAATGTCGTGGCTGCTGCTGCCAATATGTTGACGAGCATATGAAACTCCCTGTGTATTACTGACGTGATACGCCTGGATTAGCGTGTGGCAAGCGGTTGTGCCGTCCTCTCCGTGCCCTTAACTGTCGTTTATGCTCGATATTCAGACCACCGCCACTGCGGTTCCGCTTTCAACGCCGCACATCATTCGACGCGAGGATTATCGCCCGCCCGACTGGATGGTGCCGGAGATTGGGCTGGATTTCGATCTTGGCCCGGCGAAAACGCGGGTGACGGCGCGACTGACGGTTTCACGTAATGGCGGGCACGGTCGGCCACTGGTGCTTGAGGGCGAGACGCTGACGCCGCTGGCGGTTCGGGTCGATGGGCAGGCGATCAATGACTGGCGGATCGACGATGGTCGGCTGGTTATCGACCTGTCGGGCGACGATCATGTCATCGAAACCGAAGTCGAACTTTCCCCCGAACGCAATACGCAGTTGATGGGGCTTTATGCGAGCGGCGGGCTGCTTTGTACCCAGTGCGAGGCCGAGGGGTTTCGACGGATCACTTTCTTTCCCGACCGGCCCGATGTTCTGAGCCGGTATTCGGTGCGCATGACGGCGGACAAGAGCGCCTATCCGGTGTTGCTGGCGAATGGTGACAATGTCGCGAACGGCGATGCGGGTGAGGGGCGGCATTGGGCCGAATGGAACGACCCGTTCCTGAAGCCGAGCTATCTTTTTGCGCTGGTAGCGGGCGATCTGAAGGCCAATCGCGACAGTTTCACGACGATGTCGGGGCGAACGGTCGAACTGGGGATATGGGTGCGCGAGGCCGATGTGCCGAAGACCGCGTACGCGATGGCGGCGCTGAAAACATCAATGAAATGGGACGAGGATGTTTACGGTCGCGAATATGATCTGGGGGTGTTCAACATCGTCGCGGTCGATGATTTCAACTTCGGCGCGATGGAGAACAAGGGACTCAACGTCTTTAACTCGCGCTACATATTGGCGGATGCCGATACGGCGACCGATGTCGATTATGACAATGTTCAGGGCGTCGTGGCGCATGAGTATTTTCATAACTGGTCGGGCAATCGCGTCACCTGCCGCGACTGGTTCCAGCTATCGTTAAAGGAAGGCTTTACGGTCTTTCGCGACCAGAGTTTTTCGGCGGATCAGGGATCGGCGGCGGTTCAGCGGATCGAGGATGTGCGGGCATTGCGCGGGAGCCAGTTTCCCGAGGATGGCGGCCCGCTGGCGCATCCGATCCGGCCCGATTCCTATATGGAGATCGGCAATTTCTATACGGCGACCATCTATAACAAGGGCGCCGAAATCATACGGATGATCCACACTTTGCTGGGTGCTGAGAAATTTCGCGCAGGGTCGGATCTGTATTTCGAACGGCATGACGGGCAAGCGGTTACGTGTGACGATTTCGTGGCCGCGATGCAGGATGCGAGCGGGGTCGATCTGAGCGTGTTCAAACGCTGGTATGCGCAGGCGGGGACGCCGAAGCTGATGGCGGCAATCGCGCATGATGCGGATACGAAGCAGGCAACGCTGACGCTGACTCAACTGGTGCCGCCGACGCCGGGGCAACCGGTGAAGCAGCCGATGACCCTGCCGATCCGAATGGCGCTGTTCGATCGCGCGACGGGAGAGAGCGGGGGCGAGCAATTGGTTGTGCTCGATACCGATACGACAACGCTGACGTTCGACGGGTTTGCCCAGCCGCCGGTATTGTCGATCAATCGCGATTTCAGTGCGCCCGTTGTTCTGGAAACGAACCGTACGGAGGCCGACCTGGCGTTTCTGGCGGCGGAGGATGATGATCCGTTCGCGCGTTACGAGGCGATGCAGCAGTTGATGCTGAATACGCTGGTCGCGGCGATTTCGACCGGCGTTGCGGACCATGCGGCGGTCATCAAGGGCGTGGGCGAGACGCTGAGCGATGGGGCGCTCGATCCGGCGTTTATTGGTGAGGCGGTCGTGTTGCCCAGCGATGCCTTCATCGGCGATCAGATGCTGGTGGTCGATCCCGATGCGATTGCGACGGCGCGAGAGGCGCTGCGGCTTGCCCTGGCAAATGCGCATCTGGCGAAGTGGCAGGAGATTTATGCCGCGAATGGCGGGCGGTCGTTCGAATATTCGCCAGCGGCCAAGGGCGCGCGGCGGATTCGGAATGTGGCGCTGGGCTATATCATGGCGGCCGATGCCGATGCGGGGGCAAAGCTGGCTTTCACGCAATTCGGGGCGGCGGATAATATGACCGACCGGCTGGCCGCACTGGGTACGCTGGCGAACAGTCAGGCCGAATTGCGGGTGGCGGCGCTGGACATCTTTTATCGGCGGTATCGCGACAATGCGCTGGTGCTGGACAAATGGTTCACGACGCAGGCGGTTTCAACGCGGGCCGATACGGTAGAGGCGGTTATCGAACTGGCGGGGCATCCCGATTTCACGCTGAGCAATCCAAATCGATTCCGGGCTTTGGTCGGGGCGTTCGGGATGAATCAGCGGTCGTTCCATGCGGCGGACGGGCGGGGTTATGCATTTTTCGCCGACCAGATCATCGCGCTCGACCCGGTGAATGCGCAGACGGCGGCGAAGATGGTGCCGTCGCTGGGCCGCTGGCGGCGGTTCGATGCGGAGCGGCAGGCGTTAATGCGGGCGGCGCTGGAGCGGATTTTGGCGACGCCGGGATTGTCGAAGGATGTGTTCGAGCAGGTTTCCAAGTCGCTGGCTTAATCTTAGGCGGCGTGACCTTTTCGGCATTCCCGGTTAAGGGCCGCGCTTTGCCTTGATCCGGGATTTTCCTTTGACGCTTTACCTCGATTACACCGCGCATCTGAACGCCGCGCTCGACCAGCTTCCTCTTGTCGAGGGGCTGAACCGCGCCAACATCGCGGTCGAGCCGCCGCGCGATCCGGCGCATGGCGATCTGGCGACCAATGCGGCGATGGTGCTGGCAAAGGGCGCGGGCGTAAAGCCGCGTGATCTGGCGGAGGCGTTGAAGCCGCTGCTGGAGGCGGTACCGGGTGTGACTGCGGTGGAAATCGCTGGGCCGGGTTTCATCAATCTGCGGCTGGCGGATCAGGTTTGGCGTGATGAATTGACGCGCATTCACGCGGCGGCTGGCGATTATGGGCGGTTGGACACGGGCGCGAACCAGATCGTCAATATTGAATATGTGTCGGCCAATCCGACCGGGCCGATGCACATGGGGCATTGCCGGGGTGCGGTTGTCGGCGATGCTCTGGCGACATTGCTTCAGTACTCGGGGCACCGGGTCATCAAGGAATATTACGTCAACGACGCTGGCGGGCAGGTCGATGTTCTGGCCCGATCGGCGCACGTTCGGTACCGTGAGGCGCTGGGTTCCGATGTCGGGGAGATACCGGAGGGATTGTATCCGGGCGACTATCTGATCCCGGTTGGGCAGGCGTTAGCGGCGGAGTTTGGCGACAAATACGTCGATGCTCCCGAGGCTGAGTGGCTGGTGCCGTTTCGGACGCGTGCGGTTGCGGCGATGCTGGTGCTGATCAAGGCCGATCTGGCGCTGCTCGGTATTCATCACGACGTGTTTTCTTCGGAAGCAGAGGTTCAGGCTGCGAAAAAGCCCGAGGCTGCGGAAGCGCGATTGCGAGCTGAGGGGCTGGTTTACGACGGCGTGCTGGAAGCGCCAAAGGGGCAGGTCGATGAGGAGTGGGAGCCGGTCGAGCTGCCGTTGTTCCGTAGTACGAAGTTCGGTGACGATCAGGATCGGCCGATCAAAAAGTCCGATGGTAGCTGGACGTATTTCGGTGCCGACATGGCGTATCATTTCCAGAAGTCGGAGACGGCGGATGCGCTGATCGACATTTGGGGTGCGGATCATGCGGGCACGGTGAAGCGTATCCGGGCGGCGGTTGCGGCGCTGACGGGGGGTAAGCCGTTCGACGTGAAGCTGATCCAGATGGTGCGGCTGTTACGCGATGGCGAGCCGGTGAAGATGTCAAAGCGGTCGGGTAATTTTGTGACGCTGGCCGATGTCGTGGGCGAAGTCGGCAAGGATGTCGTCCGGTTCACGATGTTGAGCCGCAAGGCCGATGCGCAGATGGATTTCGACTTTGCCAAGGTGGTCGAGGCGTCGAAGGACAATCCGGTTTTCTATGTCCAATATGCCCATGCGCGGATCAGGTCGCTGGCGCGCAAGATTGCAGAGGCGGGCATTTCAGGGGGGAATCCCGATGTTGCAAAGCTTGATGCCGAGGATCTGACGCTCATCAAAATGGCGGCGCAGTTTCCGCGAATCGTCGAGTCGGCAGCGTCGAGTCGGGAGCCGCACCGTGTTGCATTCTATCTTTATGACCTCGCCGCCGCGTTCCACGCATTTTTTAATGTTGGCAATGATCGGCCTGATCGGCGGGTTCTGATAGTTAACGATCCCGATTTGACACAGGCCCGGCTTTTCATGGTGGATGGCATCGGACAGATTATCCGTAATGGCTTGTCGATCATGGGCGTGACCGCCGCCGAGGAGATGTAATTTGACCGATACCGATCGCGAAGCACTGTCGCTCAACGACGAAGACCGGCTGCCTTGGCTTGAGGCGGTGAATGACGAGGACAATGACCGCGTTTCGACGGGGAAGCTGGCCGGATTCGTTCTGGCGGCACTCGCGGCGCTGGGGCTGGTCATTGGCGGCGTGTGGCTGCTGCGTAATCATGGGCCGGGGCCGCAGGGCGATGGCAAGCTGATCGCGGCGCAGGAGGGCGACTATAAAGTGCGTCCCGATGCGCCTGGTGGCATGAAGGTCGAAGGACAGGGCGACAGCGCGTTTGCAGCTTCGGAAGGGGCTGAGGCGAATGGCAAGATAGACCTGAACGCGACAGCGGAAGCGCCGGTTGCGAGTGGCAAGGCCGGGCTGGCGACACCTGCGGGGGCGCCCGCATCGAAGGTCGCGACGACATCAATGCCTGCGTCGGGTGGCACGCTGGTTGCGACTCCGCCAGCAAAGGCTGCTGCTCGCGGCAGCGCGGCGGCGGCTTCGGGTTCGCTGGTGCAACTGGGTTCGTTCAATTCGGAAGCACAGGCGAGTGCGGCCTGGGTCAAGCTGACGAAGCGGTTTGCCTATCTGGCACCGCTGACGAAATCGGTCGAAGCTGCGACGGTCAACGGCAGCGATTTCTATCGCCTGCGCGCGAATGCCGGAGCCGACGCCAGCACGATCTGTGGCAAGCTGAAGGTTGCCGGTGAGAACTGTCTGTTGGTTAATTAAGGGCTGACGAACTTAGTAGATATCGCTTCCCTGAGCCTGCCGAAGGGCAATCCTTCGACAGGCTCAGGGAAGCGGAGTATGCGTTTTCGATGAAGCCCGTAATCTTTGGCCTGTCCGGCCCCAAACTGACCCCTGACGAACGCGCGTTCTTTCGCGATTGTGACCCGCTGGTTACATCATGTTCAAACGTAACTGCGTCGACCGGACGCAGTTACGGGCGCTGACCGATGATTTGCGCGCGCTGAGCGGACGGGACGATCTGGCTATCCTGATCGATCAGGAAGGGGGGCGCGTATCCCGGATGCAGCCGCCCGAATGGCCGGCGTTCCCAGCGGGCGCGGCGTTCGATGCGCTTTACAATGTGGCTCCGATTTCAGCGATGGAGGCGGCACGCGTCAATGCAAAGGCGATCGGGCTGACGCTGGCGGAGGTCGGGATCACCGTCGATGCGCTGCCGTTGCTCGATGTGCGGACAGCCGAGACACACCCTGCAATTGGCGACCGCGCATTGGGTGCCGATCCGATGCGGGTGGCTTCACTGGGGCGGTTCGTAATCGACGGCCTGCGTGAAGGGGGCGTGGTCGGCATCGTCAAACATATGCCGGGCCAGGGGCGCGCGGTGGTCGATAGCCACCATGACTTGCCGGTGGTCGATGCGACAGACGAGGAACTGGCGATAGATTTGCGGCCGTTCGAACGACTGAACAATGCACCGATGGCGATGACGGGGCACATCATGTTTCCGGCGTGGGACGGCGAACGCTGCGTCACGATGTCGCCGACGATTATCGCGGAGATCATCCGCGGGCGGATCGGTTTCGATGGCCTGTTGATGAGCGACGACCTGGATATGAAGGCGCTGTCGGGTGAAGTCAGCGACCGCGCGGCCGCGTGCATTGCGGCGGGCTGTGACATCGCGCTGAATTGCTGGGGCCGTATGGATGAGATGATCGCAATCGTCGAAGCCCTGCCCGAGATCACGAGCATCGGCGCGGAACGGCTGGGGCGTGCGATGGCGACGATTGCCCCGGTGACGGATTATTCGGAAATTGCCGACCTGATCGCGAAACGCGACGCGTTGCTGGCGCTTGTGTGAATAACGACCAACTGACGCTCGACCTCGATGGCTGGGAAGGGCCGCTCGACCTATTATTGGCGCTCGCACGGACGCAGAAAGTCGATCTGCATCAGATTTCGATATTGGCACTTGTCGACCAATATCTCGATTATCTGAAGCGCGCGGGGGCCGAACGGCTCGATCAGGCGGCGGACTATCTCGTTATGGCGGCGTGGCTTGCTTATCTGAAATCCTGTCTGTTGCTGCCGCGCGTAGAGCAGGAAGATCCTAGCCCGGAAGAACTTGCATTCCGCCTTCAGCAACGACTGTTGCGGCTCGATGCGATGCGTGAAGCGGGCGCGCGATTGATGGCGCGTGACCTGATCGGTCGCGATGTGTTCAGGCGGGCTTCGCCGGAGGGCCTTGCGACCGAGCGACACACGATCTGGAAAGCAAGCCTCTATGATCTGCTTGTGGCCTATGGCGTGGTTCAGGCCCGCAGCGCCCCGGTGCTGCATCAGGTGTCACGGCGACCCGTGCTCTCGCTGGAGGCGGCAATGCTACGGATCGAGGCGATGCTGGGGCGTATCGGTGACTGGACCGCTATCGCTGCGTTTCTGCCGGTGGATGGTACCCCGGATTATCGACGTTCGGCGCTGGCATCGACTGTGGTTGCAACGCTGGAACTGGCCCGGCGCGGCGTGATCGACTTGCAGCAGGACGCCCCGTTTGCGCCGTTGATGGTGCGCGCGGCGTGACCGCCGAACTTCATAGGGCGGTCGAAGCGCTGTTGTTTGCCAGTGAGACACCGTTGGCGATCGACGAAATCAAGCAGCGGCTTGGCGTGAGCGCGGGGGTGGAGGCTGCTCTTGAAGCGGTGACGGCGCGCCACGCGGGACATGGCATTAATCTGGTCGAACGGGGTGGGCGCTGGCATTTCCAGACGGCAGCCGATCTTGCGCACCTCCTTCGCGAAACCCGCGAATCGGTGCGGCGATTGAGTCGGGCTGGCACCGAGACGCTTGCGATCATTGCTTATCACGAACCCGTTAGTCGGGCCGAAATCGAAGCGATACGTGGCGTTCAGATTTCCAGAGGAACGCTCGATGTTCTGATGGAGGCCGGGTGGATTGCGCCCGCCGGTCGGCGTGAGATGCCGGGTCGCCCGTTAACATACGCAACGACCGCTGATTTCCTGACGCATTTTGGGTTAAGCGACCGCCGCGACCTTCCCGGCATAGAGGATTTGCGCGCTGCAGGTTTGCTCGACAAGTCCGATCCCAATGGCGATGGCACAGGATTCGACGGCGAACTGGAAACCTCCGGCGAAGACGACTAGATAGGATGGGCATTCAGGAGTTTACGTTATGGGTTTGTCGCTTCCGCATATTCTGATCCTCGCGGTCGTGGCTGCTCTGCTGCTTGGCGGCGGTCGCTTTTCCGCACTTATGGGCGACGTGGCGAAGGGCGTGAAGAACTTCAAAAAGGGTATGGCCGACGAAGAGAATGCGCCAACGCTTACCCCGCCGGCTGCTCCGTTGATCGAAGGTCGGACGGCCGCCGATATCATCGCCGAGCATGAACGGAACAAAGCTGCGGCTGCTCAGAAACCGACCGATCCTATCGCCTGATCCGCCTGCGGGCGAAAGGCCAGCTACGAATGTTCGACATTGCACCTTCTGAATTGATCGCCGTGGCGGTGATTGCTCTGCTCGTCATTGGGCCGAAGGATTTGCCACGCGTCATGCGCGTGGTCGGTCAATGGGTCGGCAAGGCGCGCGGTATGGCGCGTCATTTCCGATCGGGCTTCGACAACATGATCCGCGAGGCCGAGCTGGAGGACATGGAGAAGAAGTGGAAGGAAGAGAATGAGCGCATCATGCAGGCTTATCCCACCAGTGCGCTGATCGAGAACAGTACGCCGATCGAGAATGTGCCTGCCCCTTCGACTGTTCCGGCTGCTGTGGCTGAGCCTGCGCCCGTGATCGAACCGGTGCCTGCGACCGGGGCCGTGGTTCAGAAGCCGATCATGCCTGTATCGCCCGCCGAGCCGGGGTTACCCTTCCCCGAACAGCCGGAGCGCCCCGCTTGAGCGATACTGTGGACGACATGCCGGTTGACGAGATCGATGCCAGCCGTGCCCCGCTACTCGAACATCTGATCGAGCTGAGACGCCGGTTGTTGTGGTCGTTTCTGGCGCTGGGTGCTGCGTTTTGTTTTTGCCTTTATTTCGCGCGCAAGATTCTCGTCGTGCTGGTCGAGCCGCTGCAAATTGCTGGACAAAAAACGCTGATCAACACCGAAATCTATGGCGGGTTTTTCGTCGAGATGAAGGTCGCATTCTTTTCTGCGTTGATGATCGCGTTTCCGGTGATCGCCAATCAGCTCTGGCTGTTTGTCGCGCCGGGCCTTTATAAAAAGGAACGTAAGGCGCTGTTGCCGTTCCTGATGGCGACTCCGTTGCTGTTCGCGGCGGGTGCCAGCCTCGCTTATTTCGTGGCGATTCCGCTTGCCCTGAAATTTCTGCTCGGTTTTCAGGGGGATCTTGGCGGCGTTACGCAACAGGCGCTGCCGGACGTTGGCAGCTATCTGAAATTCGTGATGCAGTTCATGTTCGGCTTTGGCCTCGCGTTTCTGTTGCCGGTGCTGCTGATGCTGCTGGAAGTCGCGGGGATCGTGACCCGCGCTCAACTGGTGGCATTCCGGCGTTACGCGATCGTCGCCAACGCTGCGGTGGCGGCGGTATTAACTCCGCCCGATATCGGGTCGATGATGCTGCTCGCTGTGCCGCTCTGTATTCTGTACGAGCTGACGCTGGTGGCGACCTGGTTTACGGGACGCCGCCGCGCCCGCGAGGACGCAGCGGCCGTCGAGTAACGAAATCGTATTAGTTGGCGCTTTTTTCCACAGCCGAGCCAGCCGACTTCACGTCACGGCCTGCGCCACGGACGGTGTTGCAGGCGGTTGCAGCGAATGCGCAGGCGAGGATAGCGACCGTCAGAACTTTGTTACGCATAATTCGTCTCCGTGAAGTTGATGCGAAATGAAAATGATTAAGGCCGCCGATTCGTTCCGTCGCGGCACCATTGCTCATGGCAGCACATCGTGTGCCGGACAAAAATATGGGTCCGAAAACGTGCTGGGGGGTAGCACGGTTCCGGACCCTTGGTTCCGGACAGCGAGAGCGGGGGGGCAAAAGGTCGCTGTCCGAATTTAAAAACAAACGAAATTAAAAGCGGTTCCACGTTGTTCGATAAATTATACGTCGTCCTGATTCAGCGTAGAAATCTCGATTTCATAAAGGCCCGCCTGACCGTCATGGATCAGTGGAACCCTGAGCTGTCGAGAAAGACCTGTGATAATACGGCCATATCGTGCGTCGAGTTTGTTCGTCAGCGCATCACTGGCACGAAGGCCTGCCGACTGGATGGAAAGAATGGCTCGATGGGGTGCGTTCGCGATGGAAACACTGATCGACAGGGGTGCAGTCGGATCGTTCGCCATCGACAGTTCGGTGAGTTCAGTCAGCAGGAACGCGATTGGCACGGCCACATCCTGTGACACGCGCAGGCTGGGCGTCGTCGTCATAATGGCCGGAGCCAGACGGTTCACCGCAAACCCGGCCCGCAGATTCGTCGCAAGTTCGTCGATCAGCGCTTTCATGCTGATGCCGCCGTCTTCCAGTTCGGCATAATGATTGCGGTGAACGATGGCGAGCGCGTCGACGCGTCGCTGTATCGACGCATAAGCATTGGCCGTTTCACCGGGCGGCACGCCGCGGGCATGAAGGCTGATCAGGCTGGCAATGACCTGAAGGTTGTTTTTTACCCGATGATGGACTTCGCGTGTCAGCCGGGTCTGATTCGCCAATGCACTGGCAAGCTCGATCTCATGCGCGGTCAGGTTTTTGCCGACGCGTTCGAAAGTTTCTGCAAGTTCGCGGATTTCTCGCGCTGGGGTGCGAATCTTTGGCACCGAGTAAAGTTCGCCCGGCTGCAATCCGGCAATCCCGGCGCGCAGTTGCGCCAATGGCCGGATGAGCAAACGGTCGACGACAAGGAAACTGACCGCGGCAGCAGAAGCCCACATCAACAGCGGCAGGAAGGTCAGGAGCAATTCGGTTGCGCTGATCGGGGCCCGCTCGACCGACATGCGGAGGCTGAGGCCGAGCAACCCGACCGGCGTTTCGAATTTTTCGGTGGGGCTCAGATAAGATGACTGATGCGTGGCGAGGGTCAGTTGATCGCTGTCGCCCAGCAATGCCAGGCTATAGGGAATCGGTATGCCGATCGGCTGGACGAGGCTCGCCACTGCGTTAACGGAATAATGAGCGACTGCTGCCGCCGTGCCTGTCTTTGAAAAAACGCGGATATCGACGCCGCCGTCTTTGAATACCGCGCGCGGTGCGGATGGTTCGGGTAGAAACGGTGCGGCGGTGGACTGGTATTGCCGGCTACCGCAAACGACGGATCGGTCCGGGCCGATTACCGCGATGCCCGACGGTTTGGCTGCCCGCGAATTAAGAATGATCTGGAGGCGCGAGCAGGCTTCTTCGTTCATGCCGCCGACGGCAACCATATCGGCTGCCACCGCAAGGGCGCTGATGTCCGCGCCCAGTTCGCCACCCAGTTTGCGACTGACTTCGGTTATTGCCACTCGCAAATCGGCGCGGCGCTGAAGGTCTGCGGTTCGGTTGGATTGAAGCGATGCCAGCAGGGCGATCAGGCCCAGCGGAATGAGAGCCACGCTGATGATGGCTAGCATTTTTATGCCGGTGGGAAGATCGGCAAATCGCCGCGCGAACATCCCGCCCCCAGTGGAATCGGGACCGCTCATGCCACTTTAATCAGCTAAGCTTGCCAAGCAGATCGAGCAGATCCGAAGGAATTTTTTCATCGACGGCCTGTTGATACGCAGCGCGCAAGGCGGTGCCCACATCTCCTTCGTCAGGCGAGCGATGATGCTGATGACTGGAACCAGCCGGCTTGGCTTTCTTTGCACCGGCTTTTTTGTCTGTCGAAACCATTGATCCCCAAACACATACGAGCAAGTTCCGTTCTCAAACACGCGCGGCCGCGCGGGTCTGGACCGAGTGACACCCTGCTTCTCCGCCCACTCGCGGGCCGAATAGCAGAACTCTTGTCCCGGTCACGAAACAAAAGACGTGCTCATTGGTTCCATTTGGCAC
The DNA here is from genome assembly GCF_003660165.1 of Sphingomonas paeninsulae. Classification (NCBI taxonomy): domain Bacteria; kingdom Pseudomonadati; phylum Pseudomonadota; class Alphaproteobacteria; order Sphingomonadales; family Sphingomonadaceae; genus Sphingomonas; species Sphingomonas paeninsulae. The sequence goes on along the minus strand of NZ_CP032829.1, from coordinate 800,561 downwards.
GCGGGGAATTTTCCGCGTGGTTTCTGCCGTGCGCACACTTGCAAAAGCGTGCTTGCTGGCGGAAATGATTAGGCATTACGGGAGGACCCACAAGATCATGTCGCTCGGTCAGCAATTAGCGCCGCACTTACCTTTTCTGCGCCGATATGCGCGCGCTCTCACCGGTAACCAGTCCAATGGTGATAATTATGTGCGTGCCACTCTAGAGGCCATTGTCGCGGCACCGGACGAGTTTCCGCGCGATGTGGATGCACGGCTGGGGCTGTACCGGACATTCCATGCAATCTGGTCGTCGACCGATCCAATGGCTCCGTCCGCGTTCGATACCGGGTCGGGGGAGGATATTGCCCAGGCGCGCCTCTCACGCGTGACTCCATTGTCGCGGCAGGCATTGTTGCTGACCGCAATGGAAGGTTTCACGACTGAGGATGCCGCTTATCTGATTGGTCAGTCGTCTGAAAAGGTCGAAACGCTGGTCGATGAAGCGCTGACGGAGATCGAGGGCCAGACGCGGGCTAACGTGCTCATCATTGAGGATGAGCCGCTGATCGCGATGGATCTGGAAACGATCGTCCGCGATCAGGGGCATGAAGTGTGCGGTATCGCCGTGACGCGCGACGAAGCCGTTGCCGCCGCGCGCGCGCATCGTCCGGGGCTGGTGCTTGCCGATATTCAGTTGGCCGACGACAGTTCGGGCATCGATGCGGTGAAGGACATACTCGCTGAATTCTCGGTGCCGGTGATTTTTATCACGGCATTCCCCGAGCGTCTTCTTACCGGCGAGCGGCCAGAGCCGACCTTCCTGATTACCAAGCCTTTTCAGCGGGCGACGGTGAAAGCGGCGATCGCACAGGCTTTGTTTTTCGATGAAGCGACCGTTCCGGCAGCGTGACGGAACCACGAGCGTTTACGCTGCGTTTATGTAGTGAACGCTGGGAGTTGTTATGGAAGAGCCACCGGTCCATGTGACCACGAACGAAGCGCGGGGCGGTCAGACGCCGCATATCGTGCGCTATGTTCTTGCGATTTCTTTGGTGCTTGTCGTTGTCGGCTTCGCCATCGCTTCTTATGTCGCTCGTTGAACGATACGACGGGAAATAAATGACCGACGAAATCGAAGCGGAGGACGCACCCGTCGAGCATGTTGCTCTGTCGGACAAGGACTTCAAGGAACAGCTTGGTCTGGTCATCCCGCAGTTGCGCGCTTTTGGGCGCTCGCTGTCGGGGGACCGGGATCTGGCGGACGATCTGGTGCAGGAAACGCTAATGAAGGCGTGGGCGGCTCGAGGTCGTTTTCAGGCGGGCACAAACATGCGCGCCTGGACTTTCATCATCCTGCGCAACCTCTATTTTTCACAAGTGCGCCGTCGCCGTTTCCGGGGCGAATGGGACGATCTGACGGCGGACCGTATTCTCGCGGCACCCGCTTCTCAGGATCGGCACGTCGAATTGGGTGATCTTCAGCGCGCCCTGCTACAATTACCACAATCGCAACGCGAGGCGCTGATTCTGGTGGGCGCTGGCGGCTTTGCCTATGAAGAAGCGGCGGAAATCTGCGGCGTGGCGGTTGGCACAATCAAGAGCCGCGTTGCCCGTGGTCGGGTCGCGCTGGAGGCTGCAATGTCCGATCCGTCGCTTCCTTCCAGAAGGGATGGCCCGGATAATGAGGGCGTCAGCGTTCTGGATACGATTATGGCCGAAGTGAGCGAACTCAGCCGCAACCGTTAATGCGGTCCGGTATCGCGTCGAGAAGGTTCAGCAACTTCGTCATGTCGTTGGGCAACGAACGTTCGACACGCGATACCGATCGCAGAGCGGCACCGACGCCATCGCCGCGATCGGGCATGGATGCCAGTCGGGGTACTGGTGTCTGGCTTAATGTGCCTGTAAATTCGCTGCGGACCATATAGATCCAACGCGGTAAGGGGACGGAAGGTTGCGCCGTGCCACCTGAGACGAGGTCAGCGATCGCTATCGAAACTCCTCCTGCCGTAAATTTTGCCGAAGCGCTGGAGCGCGCCCGATGCCATGCGCCATTTTTACGCGAAGCGATGGAGCGGCGGCCAGAGATCACGGCCCTGCTTCAGGCTGGAAATATGGAACGGGCCATTGCGTGCGCAGCGGAAGTCGACGGTCCGGTTGCGCGTCGTTTGCGTATCGAGCGGGATCGACTGGCCCTTGCGGTGGCAATCGGCGATCTGGCGGGAGCGTTGCCGCTGGAGCGGGTGGTGGGCGAGCTTTCCGGTTTTGCCGACCGCGCGCTTGAAATGGCGATTGGCGAGGCGGTGGAGCAACGGACTCCCGGCGTCGAGCCAGCGGGCTTTGCGGTGATTGCCCTCGGCAAACATGGCAGTCGCGAATTGAATTACAGCTCGGACATCGATCCGATCCTGATCTACGACCCCAACACGGTCCCGCTGAAGCCGAGGGAAGACCCGGCAGAGGGTGCGGTGCGAATTGCAAAGTCGGTGGTCAACTTGCTCAATACCCGTGACGGCGACGGATATGTCTTTCGGGTTGATCTGAGGTTGCGACCTTCGCCAGAGGCAACGCAAATCGCATTGCCGGTGGAAGCGGCGATTTCATATTATGAATCGAGTGCTTTGGGGTGGGAGAGAGCCGCATTTATCCGCGCGCGTGTGGCGGCGGGCGATGTGCGTATGGGACAGGATTTCCTCGACGCCATCAAGCCGTTCGTGTGGCGACGCTCGCTCGATTTCGGAGCGGTCGGCGAATTGCGGGCAATGTCGCAGCGCATTCGCGCGCATCATTCGGCGGGGCAGATTTTTGGGCCGGGTTTCGATTTGAAGCGAGGAAGGGGCGGGATTCGCGAGATCGAATTTTTCGTCCAGATACAGCAGCTCATTCACGGCGGTCGCGATCCCGCACTAAGGGTTCCCAATACATTGGGCGCGATCGTGGCGCTGGCTGACGCAGGCTGGATCGAACCGAAAGCGGCGGAAACCCTGACAACGGCATACCGTCTGTTCCGCACGATCGAACATCGTCTGCAGATGGTCGATGACCGCCAGACTCACACTTTGCCAATGGATCAAATTGCGTTGGATGGTGTCGCGCGACTGCACGGTCTGGATGACGGTGCAGCTTTGCTGGCGCTGCTCGCTCCCCATGTCGATGCGATCGGTACCTTGTATGATGCGCTCGACAGCGATGCGCCGCAGCGTGTTCCGGTGGCGGCAGAAACCGCGCTGGTGAAAGCGGGCTATGCCGATCCGGCGGCAATGGCGCGGCGGATCGGTGAATGGCGAAGTGGCAAAGTTCGCGCACTGCGGAGTCCGGCCGCTCTCGAAGCGCTGGAGGCTGCGCTGCCGGGACTGATCGTTGCGTTTGGCGCCGCGCCCGATCCTGACGCTGCGCTTGCTGCTTTCGATCGTCTGGTGTCGGGCCTGCCAAGTGCAATCAACCTTTTCCGCCTGCTGGAGGCGCAACCACGTCTGACAAGGCAACTTGTCGATATACTCAGCCATGCGCCGACACTGGCCGAAGCACTCGGCGGGCATCCGGCGCTGCTCGACAGGTTGATCGATGCCAGCGCGTTCGATCCGGTTGGCGATGTTTCGACTTTGGTTGCGGAAATGCGTGAGCGCAGCGGGGAGGTTGAACCTCAATTCGATCGCGTGCGCCATATCGTGGGCGACTACCGGTTTGCGCTCGGCACCCAGATCGTCGAGGGGCGTGCCGATCCCATCGACGTTGCGGCTGGTTATGCGCGCGTCGCAGAGGCTGCATTAGTGACCGTTGCAAACACCGTGACCGCCGATTTTTCCCGCAAACATGGCGAGATTCCAGGGTCGGAGATGGTCGTTCTGGCGCTTGGACGGTTTGGCGGCGGGTTGCTGACCCATGCATCCGACCTCGATCTGGTCTATCTGTTTGTTGGTGATTTCCATGCGGAATCGAATGGTGAGAAACCATTGGGCGCTTCGCATTATTATAATCGGCTGGCGCAGCGACTGACGGCGGGCCTGAGTGCGCCGACATCGGCAGGCGCGCTTTACGAGGTCGATACCCGCTTGCGTCCTTCGGGAAAGCAGGGGCCGCTTGTTGTTTCGTTCGAATCCTTTGCCCGATATCAGCGAGAGAATGCGTGGACATGGGAGCATATGGCGCTGACCCGCGCCCGCCCGGTGTTCGGGTCCGATGCTGCCCGCGCAGATTTGAACGCGATAATCGCAGGGGTTCTGGAACAGGAGCGCGATATTCCGGCACTGGCCACGGAAGTGGTAGAAATGCGGGGCGACATCGCGCTGAACAAGCCGCCATTGGGACCACTGGACGTAAAACTTTCCAAAGGGGGGTTGGTCGATCTGGAGTTCGCTGTGCATTTTCAACAGCTTGCCACGCGTGCCGGGTTCGCGCCCGATCTTGGCAGCGCGATTGCGATACTGGCCGGGAAAGGGCTGGTTGAGCCCGGCTTACTCGATGCCCATGATTTGCTGACGCGATTGCTTGTTACGTTGCGGTTGGTGTCGCCAAAGATGGCGGAACCTGCGCCCGCGACGCGTGAAATCGTTGCGCGCGCCTGTGGAGCGGATGATTGGCAGGATTTGCTTGCCCGGCTTCAGGTGGCGCAACACTGTGTTTCGCGACATTGGGACGCGGTGGTCGATAAGGTGATGAAAGCATGACATTGGAAATCGGTAATCAGGCACCGGACGGCAGTTTCGATGTGTCAGGCGGCGTGCGCAAGTCGATTGCAGACTATCGTGGCGCACCCCTGGTGCTCTATTTCTATCCGAAAGACGATACGACTGGTTGCACCAGAGAGGCGCAGGATTTTACGGCGCTGGCCGATGATTTCGCGGCGGCGGGCGTTGCAGTTGTCGGCATTTCAAAAGACAGCGTGGCGCGCCATGACAAGTTCGTCGGTAAATATGATCTGAAGATCGCGCTGGGATCTGACGGCGATGGAAGCCTGTGTGAGGCGTTCGGTGTATGGGTCGAAAAGACGCTTTATGGCCGGAAATATATGGGCATCGAGCGCGCGACTTTCCTTATCGCAAGCGACGGAAAACTGGTCGAAATCTGGCACAAGGTGAAGGTTACCGGGCACGCCGACGCAGTGCTGGAAGCTGCTCGAACGCGGATTTGATTCGACCTAACGTTACGCACAACCGCCAGTTTTGTTCCCTGATCGATCGTGATTTCATCGCTTCGCCGCACTTCGAGTGCGGCCCGCCCCGTCCCGGTCGCCTGTGGGTTGCCTATATTAACCTTGATGCAACATCACATCCCTGTCGATTGGAAACGGGCAATTTCCAGCGGCAAGCAAAAAAACTCCGAATCGGGTCGCCCGGGGATTTGAATGTTTCGTATGACTTTTTTTGAAGTGAACGGGCTTGTGTTAAAAGCTCGCAACGCTTTCCGGGCTCGTGACCTGTTTCTTCACGATGGTTCGACGCTTCGGCGGATCCACCTTTCGGCACGGGCTCAGGCTATCGGTGCGTCGGTGGTTTCTGCGACGATCGGCCTTTCGCTTTTCGCAACTGCCCAGATCGCTGGCGCGGCTCCCATGATTACCGCCGCATTTGCGCAGGACGCTCAGGTGTCGCAGATGCAGCACAAGGTCGCTGCGATGCAGACCGGTCTCGCCAAACTGAAGCAGGAAGCCGCCGCTCACGCTGCCCGCGTCGATCAAAAGCAAGCTTTCTTGACTGCGATCCTGACCGGCAAAGGCAGCCCTGTGATGCCAGCGTCGGCGACCACGGCGACTGCGATGGCTGGATCAGTCGTCGCGCCGCTTCAGGCTGTAGAGGGTCGCCAGACCGCGATGGCAACGCAAGCGATGGCCGTGGTCGATGCGCAATATGCCGCGACGACCGCTTCGCTTCGCAAGATGGGCATCGCGCCACGCCAGCTTAAGGGGCGCAACGTTTCCGCCATGGGTGGACCCTTCGAGCCGATCGACACGACGGCGACCAAGGGACAGGCCGATCCTCAGTTCCGCGCATTGTTCCAGTCGTGGAAACGGCTCGATCGATTGCAGCAGGGCACGGTTTCCATTCCATCGTTGAAGCCCGTTGAATCTATGACATTCAGCAGCGGTTTCGGCGTGCGCAGCGATCCTTTTCGTTCGTCGGCCGCAATGCACGCCGGCGTCGATATGCCCGGACGGATGGGGTCGAACGTCTATGCAACCGCCGACGGTATCGTGGCACGATCGGAATGGGCTGGCGGTTACGGCAATCTGGTCGAGATCGATCACGGTCGCGGCATTCAAACACGTTATGGTCATCTTTCGGCTTCGCTTGTCCATGCCGGACAGCGGGTGAAGCGTGGCGACCTGATCGCGCGCATGGGTTCGACCGGGCGTTCGACAGGTTCGCATCTTCATTATGAAGTGCGGCTTGATGGCCATGCGGTGAACCCGATGCCATTCTTGCAGTCAGCGACTTATCTGGCGGCGATCCCTGCACAGAGCGGCAGCAGGCAACTCGCGATGGGTGGTCCTGCTCAATAAGGTACGGAATATCGTGGGCTGCTTGCTGATGCGGGTGCTCGCGCCTATCTTGAGTTCATGAACGAAACAATCGACCTGACTCCATCCGCTGCGGCCCGCGTTGCGGCGATCGCGGCGAAACAGGCCAAGCCTGCTATCCTGCGTCTGTCGGTCGAGGGCGGAGGATGTTCGGGATTTCAATATAAATTCGGGCTGGCGGACAGCGTTGATGCCGATGACAGCGTCGCGACGCGCGATGGTGTACGCTTGATTGTCGATCCGGTAAGCCTCGACCTCGTGCAGGGTGCGGCGGTCGATTATGTCGAATCGCTGGGCGGATCGGCGTTTAAGGTGACCAATCCGAATGCCGCCAGCGGTTGTGGGTGCGGGTCCAGTTTTTCGGTATAGCTCTGGCGTTCGAGGGGCACCGGCATGAAAATCGCAACATACAACGTCAATGGTATCAAGGCGCGTCTGCCGCGTTTGCTTGAGTGGCTCGAAGAGACAAAGCCCGATGTGGCGTGCCTACAGGAACTGAAATCGAGCGACGAGACATTCCCAGAGGCTGACATTCGCGCCGCTGGCTATGGTGCCATCTGGCATGGGCAAAAAGGGTTTAACGGCGTTGCCATACTGGCGCGCGGCGACGACCCGATCGAGCGGCTTCGTGGCCTTCCCGATGATCCCGACGACACACACAGCCGCTATCTGGAAGCGGAGGTGGATGGCGTGGTGATCGCGTCGATTTACCTGCCCAACGGCAATCCCCAGCCGGGACCGAAGTTCGATTATAAACTGAAATGGTTTGACCGGCTGATGGATCGGGCGGCTTTGCTGCTCGAGGAGGAAAAGCCGACGGTGCTGGCCGGCGACTATAATGTGGTACCGACCGACGATGACATCTGGTCGCCGCGTGGATTGCAGGGCGATGCGCTCGTCCAGCCGGAAAGCCGTGCGGCATTTCGCAGGTTTTCGGCTCAAGGATGGACTGATGCGTTAAATGCGCGGCACCCGAATGAGAAATTATGGACGTTCTGGGATTATCAGATGAACGCCTGGCCCCGCGATGCGGGGTTTCGGATCGACCATCTGATGTTGAGCGCAGAGGCTGCTGACCGGTTAGGCGATGCCGGCGTCGATCGCGACTATCGGGGGCGGGAAAAGGCCAGCGATCATGCGCCGACGTGGATTACGCTAAGGCCCTAACCGAAGACCGGTCGCCCGGCATTTCTGAGCCAGCTTTCCTGACGGTCGATAGAAAGCGCATGACGTAGAATGGCGCTTGCCCGGAGGTGGCCCGCGCCGTGTGAGTCCGTCAGAGCGGCTTTTCGTAAATGGTATAAACCTTGTTGATGACGCCATCGATCGCTTCGCCGACTGAACGCATTGGCTTGTTGTCGTCGAGTACCCAGCCGAATTCGCCGCGCGTCGAGCCGTACTTCGTGATCGCATCGCGACGGATGAATTCGATCAACATGAAAGCCAACTGACTCGCGAGGCGGGTGGCCTGATATTCCTTCAGCACGCCCATCAACGGTACGCGCATTGTCCGAACCTTTGGCGCACGCAACCACCAGAGCAGTTTTGCCCAATTGAACGGGAGCAGCGAACCGCCATAGCCCATCAGTTTCTCGTTCAGATCCGGCAGCGTCATCATGAACGCGACCGGCTTGCCCTCGACCTCGGCAATGCGGATCAAGTCCTCGTAAACAATGTCTTTTAGCTTTTTACCGACATAGGCGATTTCGGAATCGGTCAGCGGGACGAAGCCCCAGTTGTCGCTCCACGCATCGTTCAGGATGTTCAGGATGAGCGCAGCTTCGGCCTTGAAATTGCTCTTGTCGACGCGGCGTATGACGATACGGGGATTGCGTTCGCCCGATTTGACGATCCGCTGGACCAGTGGTGGAAATTCCTTGGTGATGGGGATTTCGTAGGTAAGCAATGTTTTAACAGGCGCATAGCCGGCACCTTCGATCCATGGCTGATAATCGGGGCTGTTGTGTCCCATCATTACCGTCGGCGGGTGATCGAACCCCTTTGTCAGCAACCCCGGCTCATCCCAGATCGAAATCGACAGCGGAGCGAGGACGCGGGTCATCTTCTTGGCGCGCAACCAGTCTTCGGCGCGAGCGATCAAAGCGCTGGCGACTTCCTGAGTCTCGGCCTCAAGCAGACCCCAGTTGCCAGTCCCCGGACCCATGCCCTGTTCGACGGGTTGCGTCAGCGCAAGGAAGTCGATGTGGGCAGAGATGCGACCAACCTCGCGACCGGATGCTTCGGCCAGAAAAAGCTGCGCCTCGCCATGCTCGAACCACGGATTCTTGCCTGGCGTGATAAGCCCATGGACCTCGTATTTCAGAGGGGGAACCCAGTTCGGGTCGTTTTCATAGAGGCGGAAAGGCAGGTCGACGAATGCCGTGCGATCGGCCTTCGATTTGACTTCGCGGATCGTCACGGTGTTGATGTTGGCCAATTTACGGCGCCTTTCGACTTTGTGTCCAAGTCCCGCCTTCGGTCGGCGGTGTCAAGTCGCGAGCGAGGTTGCCGGTCTGGATTCGCCACGGTGCTGCCATTATCTTTCGATACGAACCGACGATCATGAAAAGCTCACTTCTTCTGGACGGCCTCGAAGCCGAAGCGCCGACAGTCCTGACGGCCCCTGCGGCGCGTGTTCGGATCGCGGACGATATGGCGATGCTGAGGGCTGCGGCCGAGCTGACCCGCGACATATCCGCCGCCCGTCCGGCCATATATTGGGGCGACATGCTGGGGTCGGCTGTGCTTGGCTATGGCGCGCTGTATGCGGCGATCGTGTTGGTGCCCGTCGGCTGGGCGATTCTTGCGGCTGTCGCGTCCGTGTTGGCGCTCTATCGTGCGGGCAGCTTTATTCACGAACTGACGCACATGAAGCATTCGTCGGTGCCGGGTTTCCGCATTGGCTGGAACCTGCTGATGGGTATTCCGATGCTGGTGCCGTCGTTCCTCTATGAGGGCGTTCATACGCTTCATCATGCGCGAACGCGTTACGGCACGACCGATGATCCCGAATATTTGCCGCTGGCGCTGATGAAGCCCTATTCGTTGCCGCTGTTCGTTGTCGTTTCATTGCTGGCGCCGATTGTCTTGCTGGTCCGGTTTGCGGTGCTGACGCCACTGGGCGTGGTGTTTCCGAAACTTCGTGAACGGATCGTCGCCCAATATTCGGGACTGGCGATCAACCCCGCATTCCGCCGCCGTGCGCCCGAGGGTGAGGCGCGGACGCTGTGGCACTGGTTCGAAGCTGGCGCGAGCATCTGGGCAATCACGCTGTTGACGCTGGTCGCGACCGGGGTTGTGCCGTTGCGCGGGTTCCTGATTTTTCTGGGCGTGGCTTCGGGTGTCGCGGTACTCAATCAGGTGCGGACGCTGGTCGCGCATCTTTGGGAAAACGACGGCGAGACGATGACGGTGACCGCGCAATATCTGGATACGGTGAATGTGCCACCGCCGACCTTGCTGCCCGCGCTGTGGGCGCCCGTGGGGCTGCGCTATCACGCGCTGCACCACCTGTTGCCCAGTTTGCCATATCATGCACTGGGAGAGGCCCACCGGCGGATTGCGGCGGCCGTGACCGAGGATTCGCCCTATCATAAGGCGAGCTATGCAGGACTGCCGGGTTTGGTCCGTAGTTTGATGGCAAATACGATGCGGGGGGTGGCTTAAACGCAGGTTGTTTGATGTTTCTTTTTAGTAGCATGCAAAAAAGCGGCCGCTGGTTATGAACCAGCGGCCGTTTGTATTTAGCGAGTGATTTTTTAAGCGAGCAGCGCGCGCTCCCCACGCTTCTGGCGTCGGGTCGCGCCGCCAACAATGCCGAAGCCGACAATCATCATGCCCCAGGTTGCTGGTTCCGGAGCCGCGGAAACCAGGGTTTCGAAGTTGTAGGTCGTTGAACCCTGCGTCGTTGTGTATGTCACATTATCGGCAAAGGCGTGGTAATCTGCGCCTGCTCCACTGCCTGCTCCGACACTGATCCCGGACACCGTTGCGCCCGCACCATAATAGCTGGAACTTGCCCAACCGGCGAGTGTCATCAAAACATAGCTCTGAGTCCCACCAACGTATGTTGGACCCGCCCCGCCACATTCTGGTAAAACAGATCGGTCGGGCTGGACGAATACCAGTTGCCACTTGGCAGTGACTGTTCACTTGTTCCCGGAGTCGGGCCAGGCTGATACGCTGATTCCCAGATCAACTCGCTCCGCGTGTCGCCGCTCTGCGTGAGCAGACGCAAGGCCGGGCTGTATTCCTGACGACCACTGTCGCCTGCAATTTGCCAGTCGAAGGTCAGGCTCTGTGCATCGCTGAGTGAGCCTACGACGGTCGTAAAGGGTGCGTATTGGACGCCAGTCTGAACGCGTGTTCTGTCACCTGTGATTTCGAGCGAACCATTGCCTGAGCGTGGAGCTGTGCCAGTTATGGTGACAGTGCCTGTGTTTTCGCCGGGAAGAGTGCCCCAACTTGTCCCGGCAGGTACTGGGCTGTTCAAGTCGGTTATCACGCTCTCGACTGCCGCTGCTGGCATGGCCAGGGCGCTGGCAACACTAAACATCGCAAATGCTGTAAACTTATTCATTACATTCTCTCCCATTATTAGATCGTTAAGATACGGTTAATATTCAGTTGTCACTGAAAAACCTGCATCGTTCTCAAAATGGGACAATGTCTGTAGAATCAGGGGTTTAGCACTGTAGGGCTGCTAGGGATTGAGCCAACTTCTACGCGCTCCGCGGATTGCATAATGCGTAATGCTGGCGTTTAGGCGCGAAAGGTGCGGGGTTACTCTTCGGTGCGGATCAACACCGCTTCGCCGATCAGCAGAAACAGGAAAAACGGACCCCATGCCGCCAGCAGGGGCGGATATGCGCCGAGATTTCCCATCGCCAGGCCGAAATTGTCCGCCACGAAATAAGCAAAGCCAAGGCCCATGCCGATGACGGCACGGACGAACAGCGCGCCCGACCGTGCGAGACCAAATGCGGCAACCGCGCCAAGCAGCGGCATGAGAACGGTGGATAGCGGACCTGAAATCTTGTGCCACAAGATAGACTGGAGGGATGCGACTGGTCGCCCGGCAGCCTCTAATTCGTCGATCGTGCTTTTAAGCTGGAGAAGCGACAGGCCTGCGCCATCGACGTTCGACAGGGTGAACTGGTCGGGCCGGATGTTCTTGCCGATGGTGATCGGGCCAAGCTCTCGGATGGTTCCGCTCGTTACGTCGAATATGTTTGCACTCGTCAACGCCCAGCCGCCGCCGCGGACCGCCGTGCCACGTGGCGCGCGAAGGATTTCAGCGAGCTCGCCATTCTTGCGACTGTAGATTTCTACGCCGGTGAGTACAGCATTTGTCCCGCGCCCAGTGACATCCTCGGCATGGATCAGATCGTTGCCGGCGCGTACCCAGACGTTGGCCTGAGCTTCGTCACCCGACGGTATCTTGCCGTAATTGGCGTTTTGCCAACGATCGAGCGTGGCCGATGAGCGTGTGACGATGCGTTCGTTGAAGAAGAATGACATCGTTGCGATCGCCAGACTTGCGACGATCAGCGGCGCAAGAACCTGATGCGCGGAAAGACCGGCCGCTTTCATCGAAACGACTTCACTGTTCTGGTTGAGGGTGACGAGCGTGATGAGTGTGCCGAGAAGGACGCAGAATGGCAGGAAACGCTGGGCCAATTGTGGCAGTCGCAGTCCGACATAGGTCATGATTTCGTGCTGGCCGTTGCCTTTGACGGCCAGAATCTTGTCCGATTCGCTCAGAAGATCGAGCATTTGCAGGATGAGCAGAAGCAAAGCCAGCACGGCAAAGCTACGGACGACGAACATCTTGCCCATATATAGCGCGATGGTGCGGGACGGGAAAAAGCTCGGCATCAGCGTGGCTTCCTGACAAATCGCGTGAACAGCTGTTTGATGCCCGCGAACGCCTTGCCGAATGCGCGGTCGAGGCCGCCGATCGGCTGACCGCCGGGGATATAGGCGAGCGTGTAGAACATCCAGCCAACTAGCGAAACGAAGACGACGAATAGAACCCAGATCGCAAAAAACGGGTTGAGCAAGCCGATCGACCCCATACCCTCGGCATATTCGTTGATCTTGTAATAGGCGACCAGCATCACGATCGACAGGAATACGCCGATCGCCGACGTCGATCGCTTGGGAGGCACCGCGAGCGCAACTGCCAGCAGCGGCAGGAACATCATCACGACGACCTGCACCAGTCGGAAATGGATTTGCGAGCGGATTTCGTTGCGGACCGTCTCAGTCGCTTTCGTGCTTTTCCCGACAGCAACCAGTTCGGGCAGCGTTAACTCGCGCTCACCCTGACCACGACCGCGGAAGGATTCGATTTTTGGCAGGTCGATGGGCAGATCGTGCGCCTTGAATGTCAGGATGCGGGGGGTTTTGAACTCGGGTGCGTTGTTGACCAGAGTGCCGTCCGCGAGCCGCAGGATGATGACGTCGGGATCATCGGTTGCCATGAACTGACCGCTTTTTGCAGTGACGGCGAGCGTCTTGCCATCATCCTGCTTGGCCATGACGAAGATGCCTGACAGTTGACGCCCCTGATCTGCGCTCTTTTCGATGCGCAGGGTCATGTTCTTGCCGAGTCGGGTGAATTCTCCGACCTTTATCGAGGCACCGAGAGCGCCCGAACGCAGCTCGAAGCGCAGTCCTTCATAGGCGTAGCGAGTGTAAGGCTGGACGAAGCCGAGGATCGCGAAATTGACGAGCGCGAAAAGCGCCGCAAACATGAAGGGTACGCGCAGCAGCCGCCAATAGCTTTGCCCGACGGCCAGCAGAACGTCGAGTTCGGACGACAGCGCAATTTTTCGAAACGCGAGCAAAATACCGAGCAGAACGCCGATCGGAATGCCGAGCGACAAATATTCGGGCAGCAGATTGGCAAGCATTTTCCACACGACGCTGACCGGACCGCCTTCGGATGCGACGAAATCGAATAGGCGCAACATGCGGTCGAGCACCAGCAGCATCGCCGCGACTACGAGCGATGAAAGCAGGGGAACGATGATCAGGCGCGCCAGATAGCGGTCCGTGGCTGTAAGAAAATTAGATATTTGCCATTCCTTGACCGCGATTGTGCATGTTGCGCCGAACCTTGACCATTATTTGGCCGCAAACCGCACCCAAATAACATTGCAGGGGAAAATGAACAGGGGCGCGGGCGTACAAGCGTGCTTCATCATTGCCTGCGTTGGAGGTGATTTTGTTGAAGATACGTTCGGTCCTCATTGCATTGGCTGTTTTGAACGCAGCGCCATCGCGCGCGGCTATTCTTGGAAGCGACGCGGCGGCTTGCGCAAACCCTACTGCGTCGGCGGTACTGGTGCGGGTCGAAGGATTCAAGGCGCGGACGGGTATGCTGCGTGTGCAGGTCTATGGCGGCAACCCGGCGGACTGGCTGGCGAAGGGCAAAAAATTGCGTCGGATCGAACTGCCAGTGACGGCGTCGGGTTATATGGACGTTTGTATAGCGGTTCCTGGCCCCGGAAAATACGCGATTGCTGTGCGCCACGACGTGGATGGCAGTGGCAAATCAGGTTGGGACGATGGGGCGGCGTTTTCGCGCAATCCTTCGCTCTCTTTGCTACATCTGAAGCCGGACTTTGAAAAAGTGGTCATCCCGGTCGGGCAAGTGCCGCGCGAAATCGGCGTCGTACTGAATTATCGCAGCGGCTTCTCGATTCGCCCCGTAGGCAAAAATTGATGGCGCGGGTTGCGCTTCTGTCCAACCCGAGCTCCACGGGCAATCTTGCTCTCCTGCCGCGCATTCGTGAGTTTTGCGCCGAACATGGTGAGCTGTTTCACTATGAGGTTGAGCATGTCGGCCAGATTGGTGAGGCGCTGCGCTCAATCGCCTGTGTTCGGCCGCGCGTTCTCGTCATCAATGGCGGCGACGGTACCGTTCAGGCGGCACTGACCGAATTGCATCAGGGCAATTATTTCGAAGGCAATCCACCGCCGGTTGCGGTGCTGCCCAACGGCAAGACCAATTTGATCGCGCTCGACCTCGGCTCGACTGGCGATCCGGTTGCCGGACTGGCGCGGATTCTGGAGCTGGCCGCATCGGACCTCGACGACCATGTCGTGCGACGTGAGTTGATCGCGCTCAGCGAAGGTGGGCGTCCGCCAGTGCTGGGCATGTTCCTCGGTGGGGCGGGGCTGGCCGATTCGATTTTGTATTGCCGCCATGTGATCTATCCACTGGGTATGTCGAATGGCCTCAGCCATTTTGTGACGGTTTTGGCAGTCTTGCTTTCATTGATTCCGGGTTTCAGCGCAAAGTTTCTGCCGCCACTACCTTCGCCGATGCGGATTTCGCTGATGCGTGATGGGCAGGTCACCGGGCGGTTTGCGCTAATGATCGTTACGACGCTCGAGAAGATGTTGCTGGGTAGCAAGACCGAGGGCGGCGTGCGGCCCGGCCTCAAATTCATGGCGGTCGATCAGTCGGCGATTGCGCTGGTTCGCGCTATTCATGCGGCACTGATGGGGCGCCTTGGTTCGCGCCCAATGACCGGAGTGCATGTCGAGCATGGCGACCATATCCGCATCGAGAGCGACCGTAGCAGCGTTATTTTGGACGGCGAGATCTTTCATACCGGACCCGGCGCGCCGATTACCCTGCGTCCGACCAAGCCCATGGCGTTTCTGCGCCTCGCTGCATGAGCGATCTCTCTCGGCTGGTTGCAGACGAGCTGGGGATGCCTGTCGCTCAGGAAGTTTCAGACATGGCAGCGGCAATCGCTGCCAAACACGGCGCGGCTTCCCGGGCGGTACTATTTTACGGGTCATGCCTGCGCGAAAAGCAGCTCGACGGGCTGATGCTCGATTTTTATCTGATCGTTTCGGATTACGCCGCTGCGTTCGACCGGTGCTGGCTCGCGACTGCTAATCGCCTCATCCCGCCGAACGTTTTCCCCTTCGCCAGTGATAAATTAGCCGCCAAATATGCAGTATTGAGCGAGGCTGACTTTGCGAGGCTGTGCGACCCTGACGCCGACACGGTTTCGGTGTGGGCGCGGTTTGCGCAACCTTCGCGACTGGTTTGGGTGGCCGATAGCGTGGCGCGCGGCGCAGCGGTCGGTGCTGTTGCCAAGGCTGCCCCGACGTTGCTTGCGCTGGCTCGTCCTATGACGAACGGCGACTTGCTGGATGTTTGGAGGCGAGGATTCGAGTTGACCTATGCGTCCGAATTGAGGGCGGAAAGCAGCGCGAGACCGGGAGCGGTGGTCGATGCAGACCCCGAACGATATGCGCAATTTGCCGATGCTATTTCGGTTGTGCCGATGAGTCGGGAAGAGGCGGAGCAACGCTGGACGACGCTGCGTCGACGGGGAAAAATCATGTCGGTGCTACGGTTGGCAAAGGCCACTGCGACCTTTGCCGGTGGGATCGATTATTTGGCGTGGAAGATTAATCGCCACGCCGGGACCGCTATAGCGATAAAGCCGTGGCAACGGCGGTTTCCGATATTGGGCGGTGTCAGCTTACTCCCGCGTTTGTTGCGGAGCGGAGCTGTTCGCTAAGCTGCCTTCGATTGCGCAGCGTTGGCACGGTCTAGTACCCGTTCAACGGCATCGCCTAGGCTAGCGATCGTGAATGGTTTTCTCAGAACTTCATGGCCGCCGAACGCCTGTGGGTCTTCGACATCACCGGCAAACCCCGTCACGAACAGAACCGGCAATTCAGGGTGCAGCGTGTGGATCGCCGCGACAAGTTCTGGACCGGTGACGCCGGGCATCAGCACATCGCTGACAATCAGGCCGATGTCGCGGTGTTCGCGCAAAAGGGCTGGTACATCGGCGGCGGAGGCGCAGGGCAGGGGAAGATGACCGAGTTCGCGCAACGCACCGACTGTCGCGTTCAGAACGCGCGGGTCGTCCTCGATCACCAAAGTTACGACGCCGGTATAATGCGATCGACCGTCCGATTGCTCGGCACTATCCGCCATCGCTGTGACGTTGCCGCAATGGCGGGGCAGATAAATTGAGACGGTGGTTCCGTGTCCGGGCGTCGATGTAGCGGCAATCCCACCACCCGACTGCCGCACGAATCCAAAGATTTGCGACAGGCCCAGACCAGTGCCTTTGCCAACAGTTTTGGTGGTGAAAAACGGATCGAAGATGCGTTCGAGCACTTTTGCGCTCATGCCCTCACCAGTGTCGCTGACTGCGATGCGAACATAATCACCGACAGGAGCTTCGGCGATTTCGCCTTCGACGAGGTTGACGTCGGCCGTCGAGATGGTGAGCTTACCACCATATTCCATCGCGTCCCGCGCATTGACGGCAAGGTTCAGCAATGCGTTTTCCATCTGGTGCGCGTCGATGAAAACTGACCAGCTCGCGCCCTCTAGAATGATGACTTCGATCGTGTCCCCCAACGTGCGGTCGAGCATTTCGCCCATGCCACGAATCAGCGTGTCGGGGTCCAGACCGACGGGGAGCAGCGGTTCTGCCCGAGCGAACGACAGAAGCCGTTTGGTGAGCGCGGCAGCACGATTGGCACCCTCCATCGCATTGGCGAGATGACGTTCGACTTCAGGGGCAGGTTCGGTAATCCGCCGCCGAGCAAGCTCTATCCCGCCGATTACGACACCGAGCATATTGTTGAAATCGTGTGCGATACCACCGGTGAGTTGGCCCACGGCCTCCATCTTTTGCGCCTGCCTTAATCGCTCCTCGGCAAATTCGCGCTCGACCATTTCGGCCATAAGCCGCGTGTTTGCATCACTCAGTTCCCCCGTTCTTTCGGCGACCGCATATTCCAGCTCACTGTTGCGCTGCTCTTCATCCTGACGGTCGCGCCATGCCGCCCAGGCGCTTCGCCCGAGCCATGCCGCGCACAACAGGATAATCAGGCCGACAAACGATAATATGGTGGCAATTCGATTGGAGAGTGCGACCGTATCGTCGGCAGTATTGGTGCGTGCGTCGAGAATTGCGCGTTCGTTGGCGATGATCCGCGTCAGGAGGCCATCCAGGCGTGACAGGCTGGGGGCTTTTCCAGCCTCGTAATAAGTGGAGAGTGCCTGATCGTTCTGGCCATAGTTGGTGCGGAGAGCGACGTCTGACAATTCGCTGCCGCGCACGGTGTAGGCATCTCGCAAAGCGGCAATCAGCGCGCGCTGCTCCGGTCGATCGCTCGTTTCGCTGGTGAGTTTGTCGAGCAATGTGCCCGCTCGGCGCCACGCGTCGAAATAGGTGCGGCCGACGTCCTTGTTGCCGCTGATGACGAAGCGTCCGAGCGTGGCTTCGGATTTCGCCATCGTGGCGTCCAGCTCGCGAGCGAGGATCATGACCTCGTAGCTGTGCTGTTGCCAGCCAAGAGCGGAATCCCGCTGACGAGTGGCTGTATTTAGCGAGACGATCAGCGCAGCGCTTATGGCGACGGCAAGCAGACCCGCCAGCATCAGGGCTGCGGTTCGCCAGCCGCGGCGCGGCGCACTATCCTCGCTGAGACGGTTCACCATTTCGGGCTAATCTACCCCAAGGGAATTGGGGTGGAAAGAGCGGCTACCGGGCTGGTCCGATGCAACCAACCGCCCGTCCCGAAGTAGCGAACAATCCGAGGATTGTTTCGACCTCCTCGGCCGAATGTTCGGCACATAGAGAACAGCGCAACAGGAACATGCCCGCAGGGGTTGCTGGCGGACGCGCGAGGTTCACATAAACGCCGCCTTCGAGCAGCGATTGCCACAGTGCGACTGCCTGAGCCTGATCCGTGAGAATGATCGCGATGATGGCCGACTGCGGGGTTTCGGTGCCGAGTTTATAGCCGAGTTCGCGCAAACCGCCGTGCAGCCGCTTCGAGTTTTCCCATAGATGCGCGCGTTTGTTGCCTGCGTGCATGAGTTTGCGGATCGAGGTCGCTGCGGTCGCCACAACGCTGGGCGGCAGCGACGCGGTGAAGACGTAGGGACGGGTGACGAGGCGGAGCACTTCGAACTTCGGGTGATTGGACACGACGAAGCCGCCGACTGTGCCGACCGATTTACTGAACGTGCCGACGATAAAGTCGATGTCGCCTTCGCAGCCCATTTCCTCAAAGACGCCACGACCATGTTTGCCGAAAAAGCCCATGCCATGCGCTTCGTCGCACATGATCATGCAGCCGTGTTTCTTTGCGACAGCGACCATTTCGGGCAGCGGTGCAACGTCGCCGAGCATCGAATAGACGCCCTCAAGGACTAC
This sequence comes from Sphingomonas paeninsulae, assembly GCF_003660165.1. Taxonomy (NCBI): domain Bacteria; kingdom Pseudomonadati; phylum Pseudomonadota; class Alphaproteobacteria; order Sphingomonadales; family Sphingomonadaceae; genus Sphingomonas; species Sphingomonas paeninsulae. The sequence goes on along the minus strand of NZ_CP032829.1, from coordinate 781,841 downwards.
CAGCTTACCTGCTTCGGGTGGCAAGCGACCGAGGCGCTTGTCGAGATCTTCGACCGAATTGTGGCGGAAGCGGACGACTTCGGCATTCCCCAAAGCACAGCCGTCGTAGATTGACGCATGGCTGTCGGCGTCGAGGATGATGTAGTCACCTTTGCCCGCGATGGTCGAAACCAGCCCGAGGTTCGCCTGATAACCGGTCGAAAACACCATCGCGTAATCGGTGCCGTAAAATTCTTTCAGCGCATCCTCGCACTCGCGATGGCCCTGATAAGTGCCATTGAGCAGTCGGCTGCCAGTCGTGCCCGCGCCGAACTGATCGAGCGCATCCTTGCCCGCCTGAATGACGTCGGGGTCGAAGGTCATGCCCATGTAATTATAGGTGCCGACAAGGATAGTTTCCTTGCCGTTGATCAGCGCGCGCGTCGGCGACAGCACTTTTTCCATGACGATTGAATAGGGGTCGCGCACACCGGTATCGAGCAGCGCCTGACGTTCCTCGATCAGGGCGTCGAATTTGGAAAACAGGTCGCTCATGCTTTCAACTTGCCTACTGCGTCGATCAATTGCCCGACGGTTTCGATTTCGGCCTGCATGTTCATCGTGATGATGATGTCGAATTCATCTTCGATCGCGGCAACGAAATCCATGACTGTCAGCGAATCCCATTCGAGATCGCCGGCAAAGGTTGTGGCCTCGCTCAGCGCAACGCCTTTTTTGTTGAAAGGCGCGATCTGCGCGGCGACGATGTCATAGATTTCTGTGCGTTCGGTCATGCCGCGTTCCTTAACGGGTGTGGGGCCGCCCTGCCAAGCGATTGCGGCGGGAGTCGGGCAGGGTTAAGGCGGATGCAAATTCGTAACGGTCGCGCACACTTTTTCTCTGGGAGACGACACCCATGCCCGAACCTGTAACTCCCGTCGATTTGCCCGTTCGACCCTTGGCCGCCGATGCCATCCACCTGATCCGCACGACCGAGCAGATCAATGTCAGCCTGTCGCAAATGGCGGACCAGAAGGCGAGTATACTGATGGGGGCAACGTTCGTGGTGTTTACGATTGCGGTCAATCAAGCGAGCCGCGAACATCTGTCGGTTGCGCTCATCATAGTGGCGACATTCGCGTTTCTGTCGGCGATGCTGGCGGTGTTCGCGATCATGCCGTCGATCAGGTCAAAACCATCGGCAAAGCCCAACCTGCTGTTTTTCGGCAGTTTCGCGAATATGAGCGAGGACGAGTATATCGATAAAATGCTGGTCCTGCTTAGTGAGCCTGCAACGGTTCACCGCGCTATGCTCCGCGACATTTACCAGAATGGGCAGGTGTTACAGCATAAGAAGTATAAATTCCTGGGCGCGGCGTACCGAGTCTTTCTCGTTGGCCTGGTGCTGACGATGGCCGCATTCGCGCTGCAATTTACAGGCGTGCTATAACCACCGATGTTCGCGGTACCAGTTGGCGGTGTTCGCAAGGCCAGCCTGGGTGGCGATTTGCGGCGTCCAGAGTGTGGCGGGGACGCGGTGACCGGGGGCGATCGTCCAGTCCGGATGAGTAAGATAACCGACGCGATCGGCCGTCAGTTTTGCGTTTTTCCCGCGGAACAGGACGTCCAGCCGCGATGCGATCGAAAGCACCGACTTTGACATCGGCAAAGCAATCCCCTTGCGGTCCATCGCCTTACCGAGTGCGGCAGCAAATTCGCGATGAGTCCAGCCGCCCGGAACGCCGTCGTCTGCTTCGTAGAGCACGCGACCATCGGGGCTTTCGGTTAGCGCAACGATCAGGCGGCAAAGATCATCGACGTGAATGACCGACATGCTGCCGGTTGGGGGAAGCACGACGAAACCGTGTTTTGCCATGCGAAATATGTCGAGCATCCCCGTGTCTTCGGGGCCATAGATCGCGGTTGGACGAACGATTCGCCAGTCGAGGCTGGAGGCAGTCACGACGTCCTCTGCGGCGTGTTTCGAAGCTCCGTACATCGAAAGCTGGGGTTCTCGCGCGGCGAGGGAGGAGATGTGAACGAAACGCGTTGCTCCGGCAGTTTCGGCGGCACGGACGATAGCCAGCGTGCCGAGTCGGTTCCCGGCATCGAACCCTGCAAAGTCCGCGCTCACGACGCCGGCGACGTGGATGACGGCGTCACAGCCTTCGCACAAGCGGGCGAGTGCGGTGTCGTCGTTTAGGGCACCATCGATCCAGGTTATTCCTGCACATCTTGCTTTAGGTTTGCGGGTCAGTGCCCTGACCTCGTGCCCCGCTTCGATTAGCCGGGGCAAAAGATGGCCGCCGACGAAGCCGGTTGCTCCTGTGACCGCGATACGCATCAAAGGTGGACCATATGATCGCGGTGGATCAGGGCCGACCGTGGCGCGTAGCCAAGGACGGCAGCGATCGCGTCGCTTTTCAGGCCCGTAATTCGCGCAGCATCGGCTGCGTCATATTCGCTGAGGCCCCTTGCGATCGGCGTGCCATCGGGACCGGCAATGTCCACAACATCACCACGCGAGAAACTTCCTTCGGTGCGTTTGGCTCCGGCTGCCAGCAACGATGCGCCTGACGCAAGCGCGCGCACGGCCCCGGCATCAACGTGAATGGTGCCACGGACGGTCAATCGCCCGGCCAGCCATGTCTTGCGCCCTTTTGTTCGCGCCGACGCCACGAATACCGTGCCGTTCTCACCTGAATCCATGCGCGTTAACGGATGGCTTTCGTGGCCGGAAATGATGATCAGGTCGGCTCCTGCGCTATTGGCGATGCGCGCCGCTTCGATCTTCGAAGCCATGCCGCCCGATCCCATGCCGGATGATGTGCCAGTGCCAGCCATCGCCAGCACTTTGGCATCGATGCGGGTAACGCGTTCGATGCGGGTGGCGGTGGTATCGCGCGTGGGATCGGCGGTGTAGAGACCATCGACATCGGATAGCAGAACGACGCCCTGGGCATTTGCGGCCGCACCGATTCGGGCAGCCAGCCGATCATTATCGCCGAACTTTATTTCGTGCGTGGCAACCGAGTCGTTCTCGTTGATAATCGGAACGACCTTGAGCGACAGCAGCCGTTCCAGAGTGGCGGACGCGTTGAGATAACGGCGACGATCTTCAAGGTCGTCAAGCGTCACGAGCATCTGCGCGGCAGTTAGGCCATGATCGCCGAGCAAGTCCGCCCACACGCCGGCAAGTGCAATCTGCCCGACCGCAGCGGCGGCTTGCGCATCTTCGAGGTTTGCGCGACCTCCCTTCGTCAATTTTAGCCGTCGCGCGCCCAAAGCAATCGCACCGGACGAAACAACCGCGACCTGTTGTCCGGCAGCGATGCGCCGGGCGATGTCCGCGACCAGTGTCGCCAGCCATTCGCGCCGCACCGCGCCGCTCGCATCGACGAGCAGCGAAGATCCGACCTTCACAATCAGGCGGCGACAAGCAGCAGGGGACAAGGCATGATTCACGCTGGCGGGCTTAAAGCGAGATTGCTTTCAGGGAAACCCGGTGCGCCAATCAGAGGGGCGACCATTCGGACGCGGGATCTCCCGCTTCCACCTTCGCAGGGCTGATCCCGACAGAAGGTATCGCGTCCGCCAGTCGGTCGAGCACGACGTCCAGCCCGGTTCCCGCCGCGCCCGACATTGGGAATACTTCGGCCTTGGATGCCCGTTTCAGTTTAGTGACGAGTTTCTTGACCTCGGCAGACTCCAGCGCGTCGATCTTGTTCAGGCCGATCACTTCGGTCTTGTCGATCAGGCCCGCGCCGTAGTTTTTGAGTTCCTTGCGAACGATGCGATAGGCACCGACGGGGTCGTCACCGGTGGCATCGACAAGGTGCAGCAGCACCCGACAGCGTTCGACGTGACCAAGGAAACGATCGCCGATACCCGCACCTTCGGCAGCACCTTCGATCAGGCCGGGAATATCGGCAACGACCCACTCACGATCGCGGTAAGTGACGACGCCGAGTTGTGGGCGGACGGTCGTGAATGGATAAGCGCCAACCTTTGCCCGTGCATTGGTAACCGCATTGATGAAGGTCGATTTCCCAGCATTGGGAAGGCCAAGCAGCCCGGCATCCGCCAGCAGTTTCAGGCGTAGCCACACCCACATTTCCTCACCCGGCCAGCCGACGCCGTGCTGTCGCGGCGCGCGGTTGGTCGATGTCTTGTAGGTGGCATTTCCACGTCCGCCGTCGCCGCCGCGCAGGAAAACGCGCCGTTCGCCGACTTTGGTGAAATCGGCGAGGACATGTTCGCGGTCGTCGCTGAGCAATTGCGTGCCGATCGGAACGCGGATGATAAGGTCGTCACCGCCGGCACCAGTGCGGTTGCTGCCCGACCCACCTTTTCCGCGAGGTGCACGAAAGTGTTGGGTATATCGAAAGTCGATGAGCGTGTTGAGGCCAGCGACGGCTTCGAAAATGATATCGCCGCCCTTGCCACCGTTGCCGCCGTCGGGGCCACCATATTCGACGAATTTTTCACGCCGAAACGCAACTGCGCCGGGCCCACCGGCACCGGAGGAAATATAGACTTTGGCTTGATCGAGAAAATGCATTTCGAGTTCCAGATTACCCCGTTCCCGTTTTACCGGGCAAGGGTCAGATTAAAGCTGCCATACGCGCTTGCACGCCGGGCGATGAAAGGAGTTGGCGATAGGCGATTTCTCGCGCCGCTTCACGGGGAAGGCCGAGCGCTTTCGCCATCGCCTTGCCAAGCAGTGCGTCGCCCAATGCCATAAATACGAGAGTCAGGGTATCCTCGCGAATTAAGCCATCCTCATTATCAACACTAAGTTCGTCGACCAGCCGATGAATCGATTCGAGTATAGGGTCGAGCGCGTCACGGTCGCCGGTCATCAGCATCCATGCCGCCAGCGCACCCGCACCCTGTCCATCGAACGCGTCGAATGTCATATCGACGATAGCCTGCGGACTGCACTCACCACGGCGCGCTTTGCAAACAGTGGCGGCAATGTTGTCACACACGGTTTCGGCAAGCATCGCCGCCAACGCCTTTTGCAGACCAAGCGCCGATCCAAAATGATGAAGCAGATTCGCGTGGGTTTTCCCGATTCGCGCAGATACTGCCTTAAGAGTGACGCTTTGTGGACCTTCGGCAATCAGGATATCGCGCGCTGCATCCAGCGCCACGCTGCGGCTTTCATCAGGCGACAGGCGTTTGCGTTCTATTGACATGAATGTTAGTAAGCTTTAGTTTGGTTGAATTAGGAGTGCTTAGCATGTCTCATGACAAAACGCCTACCGACCTGACGATTACCCCACGCGACCGACGTTTCGGGCGTGGTACCGCACAGAAGCGCTGGTGGCTGAACGACGACCCTATCGCGAGCACATTCCACGACGCACTGTCGATCACCTTTCCAAAGGGTGAGGCGTTTTTCGTCGAATCGGTGAAGGCGTTTCGTGATGGCGCATCGCCGAAATTGAGCGCGGAAATCAAGTCGTTCGTAATGCAGGAGGTCATGCACAGCCGCGAACACGTTGCTTTCAACAATCGCGTTGTCGATGCCGGATACCAGATCGCAGATCTTGAAAAAGTTGTTGTCGATAGTCTGGAATTGACAAAGGATCGGCCGCAAATCCTGAATCTTGCCGTGACGATGGCGCTTGAGCATTATACCGCGATGATGGCGCATCAAATGCTTGCTAACCCGAAATACTTTTCGAATCTGGCACCCGATTTAAAGGCGATGTGGGATTGGCACGCGATCGAGGAAATCGAGCATAAGGGTGTTGCTTACGATACCTGGATGCACGCGACACGCGACTGGTCGGCGTGGAAGCGCTGGAAAGTGAAGGCGATCATGATGCTGGTCGTTACGAAAACATTCTGGCCTGCGCGTTGGCGCGCGACGCTGGAATTACTGCGTCAGGACGGATTGACGGGATGGCGTATCAAGGCGCGGCTGGCCTGGTATCTGTTGGGAACGCCGGGCGTGGTCCGTCGGATGATTCCCGCGTGGCTCGCTTTTTTTATGCCGGGCTTTCATCCCTGGAATCATGATGACCGCGCACTGATTGCAAAGGTCGACAGCGATTACGCGGCAGCAGTTTTGCCGCAATCGGCGATGGCCGCCTGACCGCAATCGCGCCTTCGATCGTCACGCAGCGACTGGTTCTCCGTGCCCACCGGGTGGAGGACCATCCCGCTTGCGCGGCGCTGTGGGGAAACAACGAGGTAACGCGGTTTATCGGCGGCGTACCGAAATCGTCACAGGAGGCTTGGTTTCGGATTTTGCAATATACCGGAAGCTGGCAGCTGATCGGCTATGGCCTCTGGGCGATATGCGATCGTGAGAGCGGCATATTGATAGGTGAGGGCGGCTTCAGCGACTTCCGGCGCGGCATTGTGGCATTGGAAGGCGCTCCCGAAATAGGTTGGGCCTTTGCTCAGCAAGCATGGGGCAGTGGGATCGCCAGCGAAGCGGTCAGCGCGATGGTCGCCTGGGTGGACGTAAATCTGATCGCGTCCGAAACACGATGCCTGATTTCTGACGGCAATGCCGCATCGGTGAAGGTTGCGACACGCAATGGTTACGTCGCGTGTGCGGACCTCCCCGATGAGGCACGCGTTTTCAGGCGGCTAAGACAAGCGCATTGAGGTCGAGCGTATAGGACAGGCCCGGTGACGATGTGCCGCGGCCTTTGCTGAACAACGGCTCGCGTTCTCCCGTCGCGCAAAAGCCGAGCTTGCGCAAAACCTGCCCTGATGCCGGATTGTCGACAAAATGCCGGGCTGTGAGCTGACCGATACGCAGTGTCTCGCGCGCTATGTCGATCACTGCGCGTCCGGCCTCTGTGGCAAAACCTTTTCCCCAACTGGACGGCGTGATCCAGTAACCGAGGATGGTCTGTCCCGCATTGCGGGCAAGGCCGATCCCGCCGATCAACCGTGGTTCGGCCGATGTACGTTCAAAGATCAAGAGGTTGGTTTCGCCCGTTGCTCGGTCGTTAGTTAAAAAACTTTCCGCATCGGCGACTGAATAGGGCCACGGGACGTGCGCCAGATTAAGGACGATATCTTCACGGTTGATCGCCTGCGCCAGTGCGGGGGCGTCTTCGACCCAGCCGGGCCGCAGCAATAGTCTTTCGGTCCTTGCGAACACTGTCGCTCTCCTCTTGCCATCGCCTATGCACGCGTTTGATTACGGCACGGCGACACGATGTGAGGGAGATACAAAAAAGGGAGCTCGGGGGTGACCCGTCTCCCTCACGACCTGCCTTGGCAGGTCTTCGGGTCACCCTGAGGATGACCCGTAAATAGGATCATCAGTTATTCAGCTGCCTGTGCAATCATATCAACCGACACATATTTGCGGCCTTGCTTTCCATCATGAAACTGTACGCGGCCCTCAACGAGCGCGAACAAAGTATGATCCGTGCCAAGACCAACATTTCTGCCTGGCCATACGCGAGTGCCGCGCTGACGCACGAGAATGTTGCCCGCGAGGACAGCTTCGCCGCCGTATTTCTTCACGCCAAGACGACGTCCGGCCGAATCGCGACCGTTGCGGGATGAACCACCTGCCTTTTTATGTGCCACGGTTTGTTACTCCTTATTCGGTCGCTGCTGCGACCGGTGCGACCGGTGCTGCAGTTTCGGTTTTGGCGGCCTTGGCCGAAGCCTTGGTGCCTTCTGCGCCCACACTCAGGATCCTGAGGATCGTGTGCTGTTGGCGATGACCGTTTTTGCGACGGTAATTATGGCGACGCTTTTTCTTGAAGACGATAATCTTCTCGGCTTTCGCCTGCGCGATAATTTCGGCAGCGACTGTCAGCCCAGCAATCCCTTGCGCGACGCCATCGGCACCCGCGAAAAGAATGTCGGTCAGCGCAATCTGCGCACCAGCTACACCGTCGATTTTCTCGACGACGATTTTGTCTCCTGCGGCAACGCGATACTGCTTGCCGCCCGTGCGCACGACTGCGAACATGGCTCTCACTCAAGTCAAAAAGATGGCTCCAACAAGGCAGAAAGCCCGTCGGAAGAAGGGCGGCCCTATGCAAAGGTCCGCGAACTGTCAAGCCGGTGGTTGGCCCAGCGGGCCTTAATCGAGGTGCAAAAAGGGCGGATCGGGGATCACGGCGCGAGATTCATTCAGCAAGCGACCCCATTCCGACGAAAGCAGCGCAAAATAGCTGTCGTCCGCTTCGATTCGCAGCCTCACGATCTTTTGATCCTTATCGCTGGATATCGCGACCAGATCGAAAGGCAGGCCGACCGACAGGTTCGATCGCATCGTCGAATCGAAAGACATCAGCGCAACCTTCACCGCTTCATCCAACGGCGACTCCCATTGCAACGCGCGGTCGAGAATCGGTTTTCCATATTTGAGTTCGCCGATCTGCATGAACGGAGCATCGGGCATACATTCGATGAAATTACCCTCTGCATAGACGAGGTAGAGCGCCAGCGGGCCGTCGCCGAGTCGTCCGCCAAGAAGGATCGACGCGCTCGAATTGATTTTCGTACCCTCTAGCGTGTGTCCGATAGCGCGCCGCGCCGTCGATAGCGCTTCTCCGACAAGTTGAGCGACGCGGAACATCGTGTGCTGCGTCTCGACACGGCGGGGTACGCCGGTATCGTCGAGGCAAGGTAGCCCCTCCTTCAACATGGACAGCATCGACTGGGTTACCGACAGACTCCCCGCGCTGGCGACAAAGACCGTCCGTTCCTCGTCGTCGATCAGTGTATGTAGTTTTTTATATGTCGAGATGTTGTCGATACCGGCGTTGGTGCGGGTGTCGGAAATGATCACAAGGCCGGCATCGACCAGCAATCCCACGCAATACGTCATATAACACGCCCTTTCGGCAATGCCCCAGTTTGGCCGAACGAATCAGTCCTGCGACTGCCCCACGAATACGCCGACATCGAGTTCCTCGATACCGCCGCCTTTTCGCATGCCGGACACCGGGGTGACGTCGGAGCCATCGAGTCCCACGGCGACCCTGACATAGCTTTCGTCGGGACTGAACCCCGAACAGGGATCGAGACCGACCCAGCCGAGCCGTTCGACGTAGAGCTCGGCCCAATAATGTGCGCTTTGCCGGGTTCCGCGATCGGGACCGTGAAGGCTGTGACCAGAGACGATGCGCGCGGGATAGCCAGCGGCATGGCCGACGGCGACCAGCAAGTGGGCGGCATCCTTTACGCTGCCACTGCCGCGCGCGAGGATTTCGGCGGGGAGTGCTCCCGCTGTGCGGCCACCGTGGATTGCGATGCTGCTGCCGACGAGTGCGTTCAAGGCGTGCGCACGTTCGAGGCGATCGGACGATCCGACGCTGCGCGCATGGGCAGCTATCGTCGGGTCGGGTGCGGTTAGCGGGGTGGTGCGCGTGTAGAACAGCGGGGGCAGGGGTTCGTCGATGCCCTTGACGATGCCGGCCATATCTTCGGTCAGGACTTCGCCGCGCACCGTGATTGCAATGTGTTCGATCGGGCCATCGACGTACAGCATCGTCGTCGTATTGCCGTAGCCGTCATAGCCCGTGCGGAGTCGTGCGTCGCAATCGACGTCGATACGCCAGTCGATCACGGTCTGCGCGGCGTAATCATTCGGTGTGACGCGCAGTAACTGAACAACGCGTGCTTGTGGCTGGCTGAAATTATAGGTGCTGTGATGGTCGATCGCGAGGCGCATCAGTCGAACCTGAACTGGCGAGCGATGGCTTTGCTCAATGCCGCATTTTCATCAATGAAATTCTCCAGATACTCGTGCAGGCCGTCCCCGACGATTGTGGATACTTTCGTGAGACCGAGGCGGGCATGGCGCAAACGGGCAAGGCGGTCGGCCTCTCCCTGAAACCCGGTTTGTTTGCCGAGCGCATTCAGATGCTGGACGACTTCCTCTGCACTGGCGGCGAGTGAGCGCGGTAGCTCACGGCGCAGGATCAGCAGTTCGGTGACGAACCACGGCTTCAACCCGTCGCGATAAAGCCAGCGATAGGCGTTCACGGCGGATACGGTTTGCAGGATCGTCGTCCACTGGTCGCGATCGACGGTGCCGCCGACATTCTCGCCCTCTGGCAAAAGAATATGATATTTCACGTCGAGCAATCGTGCGGTGTTATCGGCGCGCTCCATCGTTGCGCCCAGACGGATGAACCACGACGATGGGTTGCGCATCATCCGGCCGATCGCGCCCTCGAACCCGCGCGTTTCCGCTTGCGCCTCGTTGACGAGGTTCAGAGTCGCCTGTGTGTCGCCGGGGCTGGTCCGTCCGTGGAACAATAACCATGCGCGGTTGATCGTCGCCCATGCCTCGCGGGTTAGGGCAGTGCGTACGGCTTTTGCATTATCGCGGGCCTTGTCGAGGCAACTGACGACCGAGCCGGAGTGAGTCGTGGAGAGTGTCAGGAAGCGGGCGACATTGCGGGGGGTCAGCTTTTCGCCAGTCGCTGCGAACTCGGTGTCCGAATCGATGACCATCAAGGCACTGGCCCATGCCGCTTCTCCTGCGGGCGAACTCGACAGGGCGTCGAGGCGGACGGTTGCCTCGACAAGGCGCGCGGTAAATTCGGCACGTTCGACGTAACGGCCCATCCAATAGAGCGACGCTGCGGTGCGGCTCAGCATTAGCCAGCCTCCCCATCATCGGCGAGGACAAAACTGTCCTTGGTGCCTCCACCCTGACTGGAATTGACGACCAGCGAGCCCTCTTTCAGGGCAACGCGGGTGAGGCCGCCGGGCACGATCTTTACGCCGTTGGTGCCGGTCAGCACGAACGGGCGGAAATCGACGTGACGCGGGGAGATGCCGTTGTCGGTGAGTGTCGGCACTGTGGACAGCGCCAAAGTCGGCTGGGCGATGTAACGATGTGGCTCTGCGATCAAAGCCGCACGGAATATCTCGATCTCTGCCTTGGACGCGGTCGGCCCGACCAGCATTCCATAGCCGCCCGACCCGTCGACCAGTTTCACAACGAGTTCGGGCAGACGGTCGAGGACATATTTTAGCGCCTGCGGTTCGCGGCAGCGCCATGTTTCGACGATCGGCAGCAGTGGCTCTGCATCGGCATAAAACTTCACGATCTCTGGCATATAGCTATAGATCGCCTTGTCATCGGCAATGCCTGTGCCGGGCGCGTTGACGATGGCGACATGGCCCGCGCGATAGGCCGCGATCAAGCCGGGAACGCCGAGCATCGAATCGGGCTTGAAGACCAGCGGGTCGATATAATCATCGTCCACACGGCGGTAGATAACGTCCACGCGAACGCGGCCAGAGATGGTCCGCATCCAGACGAAATCGTCATCGACTTCCAGATCGGCGGCTTCGACCAATTCAATGCCGAGGCTGTCGGCAAGAAAGCTGTGTTCATAATAGGCCGAATTGAAGCGGCCGGGCGTCAGGATCACGCAAACCGGATCGGAGCCCGCACCGATCGGGGCAACCGACCGCAGCGTTTCGAGCAGCATATCGCCATAACTGTCAACCGGCCGCACCTTATACTGGCGGAACAGTTCGGGGCAGAGGCGCAACATCGCCTCGCGGTTTTCCAGCATGTAGGACACACCCGACGGGGTGCGCGCATTATCCTCAAGTACCCAAAAATCATCGGGGCCGGTGCGGACGAGATCGATGCCCGAAATGTGCGACCAGATATTATGCGGTGGCGCAGACCCTACGATCTCTGGTCGGAACTGCGGATTGGTCAGGACGATGTCGGGGGGCAGCAACCCCTCCGCAATTATCTTTCGATCGCTGTATATGTCGGTCAGGAAGGCGTTGATCGCCTCTACCCGTTGCACCAGGCCAGCCGACAATCGCGACCACTCGCTGGCTGTGAACACGCGTGGCACAATGTCGAAGGGGATGATTCGTTCTGCGGCATCATCGTCGCCATAGACGGCAAAAGTTATGCCGAGTTGCCGGAACGTCGCTTCGGCAGATTGTTGCCTGCGTTCCAGTTCGTGCAGGGGCGTGTTGCCCATCCAACGTGCGAGCGAGGCAAAAGCAGCACGCGGCACATCGCCGCTGCTTTTGCCCCAAATCTCGTCGAACGCTTTTGGCTTCATTATGAACAGACTGCGTTGCTTTGATGCGGCGCACAAGAGCGGAAAGAATCATTTTCTCGTGCGTTAGGGGGGCAACAAATCCAAACCGTCACCATCGCTGAGGGAGCCGATGCCAAATTCGCCGTTTACCGAGAACCATATGCTGATCGACCAGTTTCACGCGTCGATTGCCGATCAGGATTTCCCCTGTGTCGGGGCAAAGGCCGCGCTCGCGCGTAACCAGATCAAAACAGTCGTTGCGCGGTCGATTACGAGCGGGTGGAACGATCTTGAAATGCATGCGGCGTTGCTGGAATTCGTTGCGAACTACCGCGCCGAGGACAAGCTGTTCCAGAGCCTTGCCGTGATTTTCGAAGGGCCGGACGATCTGGACGAGGCGACGTTCGAGGCAAATATGTGGGATCGAATCCAGTCGATCGCCGATAAGGACGCGTGGCTGGGGCAGGATTATGACCACCGCGTCAGCGCCGATCCTAACCATCCGCATTTTTCACTCAGCTTTGGCGGCGAGGCATTTTTTGTAGTTGGCCTGCATCCCAAGGCGAGCCGTCCTGCGCGCCGTTTTCCCGTGCCGGTAATGGTGTTCAACCTGCACGATCAGTTCGAGCGGCTTCGCGCCGAAGGTCGATATGAGAAGTTGCGTGGGGCGATCCTCGACCGCGATATGGCGATGGCCGGTTCGATTAATCCAATGCTTTCGCGTCACGGCGACCTTAGTGAGGCACGACAATATAGTGGACGGGTTGTCGGTACCGAATGGCGCTGCCCGTTCTCTGACCCGCGTAAGGAGCAAAGCGATGCTGCTTGAGACCATGCATATTGCCCCCCGCACTGGGACAGCGTTCAAAGTGGGGGCGGGGCAGACGCTGACGGTCATCGACCCGCAGGGCGAGCAGGTCGCAGACCTTTTGTGCTTCAACGCACATGACATCGGCGAGGCGCTTTCGTCGGGTCGGACGCTCGATTACGCGAGCCGCATCTATCTTACGACGGGTGACCCGCTCTATTCGAACCGCAGCAATGTGATGCTCGAGATCGTTGAGGATATGGTCGGACGGCACGACTTTCTATTGACGCCCTGTTCGAAGGACACGTTCAGGATCATCTATGGCGACACCGATCCGCATCAGGGATGCTTTGGCAACCTTGCCGGAGCACTGGAACCTTTTGGCGTGCTCCCCGATGCCATTCCGATCGCGTTTAACTGTTTCATGAATGTATCTGTGGACGGCACGACCGGCGCGATCAGCGTTTTGCCACCGCTGAGCAAGCCGGGCGATTACATAAAGTTCATCGCGCGCATGGACCTGATCGTTGGGCTGACCGCATGTTCGGCGCTGCAATCGAACAATGGACGGTTCAAGCCGATCGAATATCTGGTCGAATAGCATAGGCATAGCGCCGCACACCGGTTAGATATGGCCAAACAGGAGGTCGCACTCTTATCCGGAGACGAAAGTGCGACAGCCGTTCAATGCCATTCAGGCCTCCATCCTTGAAGCGCTTACCGAAGCTTTGTTCTTCGACGTCGAGATGGTTATTTCTCCCGAGCAGGTCGTGGAGAATTTGCAGCATCAGTTCGGGTTGATTTCGGGGAGCAAGCCCCAGCAAATCGGGCTGCTGATCGATGCCGTGTTCATCGTGCTGGGTGGCCCTGTCTTTTTGCTCCAGTCGCCGAAGGAACGTGCCCGGTCCATCCGGGCCCGTCTGGAACTGACGCGGGTCGATTTCCTTCAGGATCTCGCGCGTATCCGCACCATTATCTATGCGGGATATTACGGCCACTGGCAGGGCGATACGCAGGAGGATAATTTAGGTAATCCGGTCCACGCGCAGATCGGGTTCACGCTGCCGCTGTTTCGCGAACGTGGTGTCGATGACGTTCCCCTGACACTGGTCGAGGGACGTGAACTGACGTCGCAGGATTTTGTCGGGCATGGCGCCTGCCCAGACAGTGTGGGCGTGATCGTCGTGGGATCGGGGGCGGGGGGGCGGTTGCCGCCTATAACCTTGCGGTGCAGGGGCATGATGTCCTGATTATCGAGGCGGGTCCGCATTATCCCTCGCAGGAGATAACGCACGAGGAGCGCCGGATGACGGCGCGGCTATTTGTCGATGGTGGAATCCAGACCAGCCGGGATAATGATTTCGTCGTATTCCAGGCGCATTGTGTGGGCGGCGGTACGGTCATCAACAATGGCATTGCGCTGCGGGTCGACCAGCCGGGGCTGATTCATCCTGATGCGCCCGATGTTCTGGAGAAATGGGCGAGCATCGGTGCGGCGGTGGACAAAGTGCGATTCGGTGCTGCCTATGACGCGGTTGAGGCGGAGTTGGAAATTGAGCGGATCGACCCGAAAAGCGGGTTGAACAATGGTGCGCATTTGCTGGCCGGGTGGCATGTTTACACCAATGAAACCAATAAGTTGGTCAATGATGCATCACCCGCATTATGGTTTCGCAAGAACTATGGCCCGCGTCGGATCGGAGCAGATTGTGCCTATTGCGGTTATTGCAACACCGGCTGCCCCTATGGTCGCAAGAATGGGATGGCGCAGTCGTATCTGATCAAGGCGCGGGCCGAAAAAGCGCGGATATTGGCGGATGCGCGGGTGCTTAACATCCTGTGGCACGAGGAACTGGTCGATGGAAAATGTGTCGCCGCGGGTGTCGATGTCGAGTTTTCCGATGGTCAGCGTCGCACGATTCTGACGACGCAGGGCGTTGTTGTCGCGGCAGGAACGATGGCGTCGAGCCGATTGCTGAGCGCGAGTGGCATCGACGGTGCGGGCGAGGGCATCTCGCTGAACATCGCCAGTCCTGTATCCGCGCTGATGCCCGAAAACCGGCCGGTTCGCGCATGGGACGAGGACCAGATGGCGACTTATGTCGATCGCGGTGATTTCCTGATGGAATCGCACTTTCAGCCGCCGATGAGCATGGCGAGCCTGTTGAGCGGCTGGTTTTCCGATCACGCCAGCAAGATGCAGAATTATTCGCGACTCGTTTCGGCTGGCATCCTGTTTCCGGCAGATCGGCGCGGACGGCTGATCGGTGGGAAGCTGCATTTCAAGCTGGATAACGAGGTCGACTTGCCGCTGATTCGGCGTGCGATCGCGACGCTGGCGCGAGTCCATCTGGCTGGCGGGGCGGTCGAGGTTTATCCGGCGCTGGCGCGGGGCGGGACGATTTACCCAGACACCGACATCGAGGCTTTTCTGGAGGACGGTATCCGCGAGGCCGACGATTTGGTGCTATCGAGCTCGCACCCCCACGGGGGTAACGCGATGAATGCGGACCCCGAATGCGGCATCGTCGATCTGGATTGCCGGGTTCACGGTACGACCAATGTACTGGTCACCGACGCCAGCGTCTTTCCAAGCTGCATCCGTGTAAATGCACAGCTCACGACGATGGCAATGGCACATTACGCGACCGCCGGGCGTCAGGTGTTTCCGGTGGGATAACAAAAAGCCGGCCGCATCGCTGCGGCCGGCCTGTTGCACCCGGGTAGGTGGGAGTTTTCGTTAAGCGACTTGCGCGATAGGCTCCATGAGGATCGCGTCTTCGGGATCGCGCAGGACATAGCCGCGGCCCCAGACAGTCTCGATGTAGTTTTCACCCTGACAGGCCAGCGACAGCTTCTTGCGCAGCTTGCAGATGAACACGTCGATAATCTTGAGTTCGGGTTCGTCCATGCCGCCATAAAGGTGGTTCAGGAACATTTCCTTGGTCAGCGTGGTGCTTTTGCGCAGGCTCAGTAATTCGAGCATCGCATATTCCTTGCCGGTCAGATGGACGCGGCTGCCATCGACTTCGACGGTCTTTGCATCGAGGTTAACGGCAAGCTTGCCGGTACGGATGACCGACTGGCTGTGACCCTTTGAACGGCGAACCACGGCGTGGATGCGGGCGACCAGTTCGTCGCGGTGGAACGGCTTTGTAACATAATCATCGGCACCGAAGCCGAACGAGCGCACCTTGGAATCCATTTCGCTGATACCCGACAGGATCAGGACCGGCGTGGACACCTTTGCAACGCGCAATTTCTTTAGAACGTCGTACCCGTGCATGTCGGGCAAGTTCAGGTCGAGACAGATGATATCATAGTCATACAGTTTACCAAGATCGAGGCCCTCTTCGCCCAAATCGGTTGTGTAAACGTTAAACCCTTCGGCAGAGAGCATCAGTTCGATGGCCTTCGCCGTCGTTGGCTCATCTTCGATTAAAAGCACACGCATCGGCGAAAGTCCCCTGTTCAACCCTGTCGTCTGCCAGTCCCGATCGACTGCGCGACGCACTCCATTAACCAAACAACGGATGAAGGGAAAAGGTTAATTTCTACTTAAGCCGCAGGAATCCGCGAGTCGCTGGTTAAAGACTCGGTCAGGAAGTCCAGTAACGCTTCGACTCGGCGGGGTCTGAGTCGGCCGGGCGGGGTTACGAGGTGCAGGGCAATGGCGGGCGGAGACCAGCCGTGGAGGATGGCAACGACCTGACCGTTTGCAATGGCCGCATCGACGATGAAATCGGGGGCGATGGCGATGCCGTGACCCGCGAAAAGCGCGGGTAGCATCGAGTCGGCATTGTTCGTGCGCAGCCTGCCGCCGGGCTTCACAACGGCGATTTCCTTGTTTTTGGCATTAACCAACCGCCAGTGTTCGGGAGTCGAGAAATAGGCGTAGCCGAAGCAGTCATGCTGGTTGAGGTCGGCGGGGTGGCGCGGATTGCCCCGCCGCTCAAGATAGGACGGTGCCGCGACAATGCGGGTTTCGACGTCGCGCAATTTACGGGCACGCAGCGATGAATCGGGGAGCGCGGCAATGCGCAATGCCGCGTCATAGCCATCCCCGACGAGATCGACGCGTTCGTCGCTGAGATTAAGGTCCACGTCGATTTTTGGAAATGCGGTCAGAAAGCGCGAGATGATCGGGCCGACGTGGCTCAGGCCGAAACTCATCGGCACCGCCAGCCGGACAAGTCCCGCAGGCGCGGTTGTGCTTTCACGCGCACATTCGTCGATCGCCTGAGCATCGGCAAGGATGCGTGCCGCGCGCTCGGCGAGACTGGTGCCGGTTTCCGTCAGGGCCAACCGGCGCGATGTGCGGTGGAACAGGCTCGCCCCCGTTTGCGTCTCCAAACGGGTGATCGCTTTTGAAACCGTTGCCTTTGACAGTCCCAGCGCAACGGCGGCCGCGCTGAACGAGCGATGCTCCACCACGGTGGCAAAAATGGCCCAGGCTTCAAGGTCGGGAAGACGCATATGGAAACGATCCGTTTCAAAGGTTTCTATTTCTTATCCAATCCTGACACCTATGTTGTGTCTCAACAACCCCCCTCCAAATGGAGTGCAACCAATGATCGATATTCGCCCCTTCAAATCGCTCGGTGCCGCCAACCACGGCTGGCTCGACGCGCATCACCATTTTTCATTCGCTGACTATCGCGACCCGAAACGCATGGGCTGGGGCAGCATTCGCGTCTGGAACGATGACACGATTGCTGCCAATTCCGGTTTTCCGCCACATCCCCACCGCGACATGGAAATCATCACCTATGTCCGTACCGGCGCGATCACCCATGAAGATTCGATGGGTAATAAAGGTCGCACCGGCGCTGGCGATGTTCAGGTAATGAGCGCTGGTTCGGGCGTTCGCCACGCCGAGTTCAACGTCGAAAACGAAGCGACGACGCTGTTCCAGATCTGGATCGAACCCCGCGAATTCGGTGGCGCTCCGGGCTGGGGTGCAAAGCCCTTTCCAAAGGACGACCGTTCGGGCCAGTTCCAGATTCTCGCCAGTGGGTTTGACGACGAAGGCGCATTGCCGATTCGTGCCGACGCGCGGGTGATGGGTGCTGTGCTGAAAGCCGGCGAGTCCGTTACCCACGAAGTCGGCGCGGGCCGTCACGCTTACCTCGTCCCCGCACTTGGCCGAATCGAAGTCGATGGAGTCGCAGTCGACACCCGCGACGGTGTTGCCCTGGGTGAAGGAAAATATTCGATATTCGCCAATGACGACAGCGAACTCGTCCTCGTGGACGCTGCTTAATTTCTACTAAAACCGCTTCCTTGAGCTTGTGGAAAAGCTGGCCTTCTTTGCTCAGCCAAGCAAGCGGGACAGCCCATCGACAGGTTCAGGAAAGCGGGAGAGAAAATTCAAACACTTTCAAGGAGATACGACATGGCAAAAGTTCTGGTGCTCTACTATTCTCATTACGGCCATATTGCGCAGATGGCTGACGCGATTGCCGAAGGTGCTCGCGGTGCAGGAGCAACCGTTGACGTAAAGCGCATTCCCGATGCGGAAGGCGCACCAGCGGCCCGTCCGAGTGACCCGCAGGCCACAATCGCCGAACTGGCTGATTATGACGCAATCGTGGTCGGCACCGGTACGCGTTTCGGTCGGATGAGCGGCGCGATGGCGGGCTTTCTCGATCAGGCGGGGGGATTGTGGGCAACCGGCGCACTGAACGGCAAGGTCGGCGGCGCGTTCGTATCGACCGCGAGCCAGCATGGCGGTCAGGAAACGACTTTGTTCTCGATCATCACGAACCTGCTTCACTTTGGCATGACGATTGTCGGCCTGGATTACGGACACGCCGGGCAAATGGGTTTCGCTGAGGTCGTCGGCGGTGCTCCTTATGGCGCGACGACGATTGCCGGCGGGCAGGGCGAACGTCAGCCTTCCAAAATCGACCTTGATGGTGCGCGGTATCAGGGTCGCCGGGTGGCCGAGGTTGCGACCAGGCTGTTCGGCTAAATCTCTGCCGGGCGGGCGGCGGCTGTGCCTGAACGGACGGGGGCTGGGCCTGAAGACGCCATCGCGCTACACGCGCATTATTCAGGCCCACCCCCGTCCCCTCCCGCAAGCGGGAGGGGGGATATTTTATCATGATGCTTGCCGACACAATTTTGTTCATCGATGCCGAGGCGATCATTATCGACAAGCCCTCGGGCTTGCCGGTCGATCCGCCACGCGACGGCTCCCTTTCGATCCATAACCATCTGGATTCGATGCGTTTCGGTTTCCGGCGTGTGCCGCACGCGGTGCATCGCCTCGATCGAGATACGTCGGGTTGCCTGCTGCTGGCGCGCAATCCCAAGGCGCTCAAGCGTTTCGGCGCGGCGTTCGAGGCAGGGTTGGTCGAGAAAATCTATCTCGCGGTCCTGACTGGGAACCCGCAAGAAAATGAGGGCATGATCGACCTGCCGCTCGCCAAGATCAGCAGCCGCGAAGAAGGCTGGCGCATGGTCGTTGATCCCAAGGGCAAGTCGGCGCGCACTGGATGGACGAAACTGGGCGTCCGCGAAGGGCGCGCGTTGATCGCTTTCCGTCCCGAGACAGGCCGCACGCACCAGCTTCGCGTTCATGCGGTCGAGGGTCTGGGCTTCGCTATATCGGGCGACCCGGTTTACGGCGATGGCGTGGGGCCGATGATGCTCCACGCGTCGGGTCTGTCGCTTCCCCGAGAGGGTAAGGACGCGATTGCGGCAACGGCACCGATTCCCGACCGCTTCATCGACGCCGGATTCGGCCCCGATGTAACCGGGAGTGTGGTTGGTACGCCGACTGTCGGGACGCCCGAAATAATCCCCGAACCCGAAAATGGCTGACTGGCCGCCGCTGCCCGAGGACGCGATCGAGGAGAAGTTCCTCGCCGCGACGGGGCCGGGTGGGCAGAACGTCAACAAGGTGGCGACAGCGGTTCAGATCAGGCTGGACGTGTTCGCGCTTGGTCTTTCGCCTCACGCTTATGTTCGGTTGAAGGTGCTGGCGGGAAGTCGCTGGACCAATGATGGCGAGATCGTGCTGACCGCGCGCAGCAATCGCACGCAGGAAGCGAACCGGGCCGAAGCGCGCGAGCGGCTGGCAGAACTGGTTGCCAAGGCCCATATCGTTCAGGCGCGGCGGGTGAAGACCCGGCCGAGCAAGAATGCCAAGGCCAAGCGGGTGAATTCGAAGGTCATCCGGGGAGAGGTTAAAAAGGGGCGTGGAAAGGTGGCGCTCGATTGATGTTGGGCTCGATTGAGTTTGGGAACTGATGCAGAATTTTGAAATCCAGACGTTGGACGAGGGCGGAGACAAGGGTGCGTTATGGCGCGACCTGTTGTCGGCGATCGACGCGATCACCGCTGGCGAGCCTGATGGCATTGCCAATATGGCAAATGCAGCGGCGTTGCTGTTCGAATACCTCCCCGATGTGAACTGGGCCGGGATTTACCGGCTGGTCGATGGCGAGCTGGTCCTTGGCCCGTTTCAGGGCAAGGCGGCGTGTATCAGGATTGCTATCGGCGCTGGAGTTTGCGGCACCGCAGCTGCCACGCGGACGACGCAACTGGTCGAGGATGTCCATGCGTTTCCCGGCCATATTGCGTGCGATGCGGCTTCGCGGTCCGAACTTGTCGTGCCTTTGATAAGAGGTGGCGAATTGCTGGGTGTGGTTGATCTCGACAGCCCGAACGTTGCGCGTTTCGATACAGGCGATGCGGCGGGTTGTGAGGCTGTTGCGGCGCTGCTTTCGGCACGCATCTGACCCTGAACGGGACAGCGGGAGGTGATCCCCGGTGCTGGCGATGGTTTCTGAACAATGCTAACAAAGTGTTAAGAAACCATGCAATGCCGTGACTTTGCGGAGCGTGGCCCACGGGAGCGTTAACTATGCAGAGCCGCAAATACCCTCGCGTTTCGTTGTTTGCATTGGCATTTGCTGTACCCGTTCTGGCTCATGCAGCGCCCCCGGCAGTCAATGACGACTCGCGCGTGGGTGCGCCGCCGGTGATCGTGGCGCGGCCAAAAGCCGCTGTGCCGAAACCGGCTGCTCCAATTGTTTCGGCACCCGTTGTGGCTCCGATCAGGCAACTGCCCCGGCAGGCATCAATCCCCGTGGCGCGGTCGCAGGCCATTGCTCCACCAGAGATGGCCGTTCCGCCAATGCCTCGTCAGGTAATGACTTCACCGTCGCAACATGAACCCCGTCGTGGTGCCGATCGCGGTAGATCCGATTGGGCAGAGGGCAATCGGCCAGAGGGGCGTCAGGAGCACTCGTCCTACCAGCGCCCATCATATGGCTATCAGCTTCCCAGCGAATGGGTTGCTCCGAATTATTTCATCGCCGATTTCGACAGTTACGGCTTGTCGCGCCTTGCGAGCGGTTTCGGCTGGTCGCGCTATTATGACGATGCCGTCCTGACCGATCAGTGGGGCCGCGTTTACGACTGGCGCGACGATGTGAACTGGGCCGATCATGACGAACGATACGCCGGGAGCGATCGCGGCGATTATCGGGGCCAAGATGACCGGGGGGGCGATTATCGCGATGACAGGCGTCACCGCGGCAAGCACGACAAGAAATACGCTTATAAGGGGCGTTGGACGGGAAGCTGGGACGGCGGCCCTGTGCAATCCTATCAGGGCGAATGGCGTGGCAGCGTTCATCCGCACTGGAATAATGGTGAATATGACAGCGGCAATCGCGGCGCGAGTTATGGCGGCGGCTATAGCCAGTCCTATGGTTATGACGGCGGCGGTACGACGGTTACGACGGTAGTCGTCAACACCGGCGCTCCGGTCATGACGACGCGCACGATCAGCTACGATGTCGTCAGCTATGTGCCGGTGCGCAAGAAAGTCGTCCGGCGGTATAAACCACGGCCAAAGCCAGCCTGCGCCTGCGGAAGCTGATCGGTCAGTGTTTTGGCGGGGGTAGTCCGGCGAAGGTAACGATGCTCTCTGCGCCGTTCGTCGACAGCGCCGAAACCCCGACAAAATTATCGTCGACGATGATCGTTTTCAAAACCGCCTGTGTGACAGTCGATGGAAAATCCTTTGCGTTTTCCCATTCGGATTTGTCAGCGCGACGCCAGCGGACGCGGTAGCCGGTGGCTCCGGGCACGGCCTTCCAGTTGATCGTCGTGTCGGTGCCGAGTGCGCCTGCTGCAAATACCCCCTCCGGTGCGGGAGGAGCGTCAGCGATCTGGCGCAGAGTGGCGACGTTCAGCGCGGTCACGCGGGCCAGATAAGGGAAGTCCATCCGGTCGATCGTGTCGCCGTAAATCCTGCCGTTTTCGGTACGTAGATCCTGATGCTGGGCGTCGTAGTTCTCGACGCCAACCGAAAACCTGATCGCGGGAAACCCTGCGTCGAGCATCGGACTATGATCGCCGCCACGTCCAAAGCGGTCGGGGCGGCGAACGAGCAGAGCTTCGAGACCAATGCCGGGCGTTGCAGTCGCTATCCGACCGACGGTTTTGGCGAGCGCGCGAGAGGGGCTGTCATCCTCAGCGCCGCTGGCACGCGCCAGTTTCAACGCGGCGGGATCGGCCGACGCCGGTATGCCCTCGCTGAACACCCGGACGCGGTTTGCCACGACGCGACCGTCGATACCCAGGGTGTTGCCGACGATGTCGTTGTTGAGCATCGCGGCGACGTGCCAGCCGCGCGCTTTGGCTGTGTTGGCGAGCAACTGGCCGCCGAACAGACCCTGTTCTTCTCCCGAAAGTGCGGCGTAAATGATTGTTGCCTCATGCTTTTCGCGCGACAATATCCGCGCCGCCTCAATGACGAGTGCGACGCCCGAGGCATCGTCGTTGGCACCCGGAGCATCGCTGGTCACGTTCATCACGTCGGTCACGCGGCTGTCGATATGCCCGGCGACAATGACGACGTGGTTCGGGTCGCCGGTTCCCTTTTGAATACCGAGAACATCGACGATATCGACACCCTGTGGCGCGCGGGCATTCTGGAAGCTGGCGTGTGGCTGGTCGACGGTGATGCAGCCGCCACAGCCTTTGCCGATGCGGAGAAATTCGCTCGCCACCCATGCGCGCGCCGCGCCGATGCCGCGCTTTGGATCAGTCGGCGAAGACAAAGTGTGCCGTGTACCGAAGCTCACAAGCTTGCTGACGCTGGCGCGCAAGGCTGTCGGGTCGGGGGCCGGAGCCGCCGCGATCAGGAGGGCGGCTGGGATGGGGAGGAGGTATTTCACGATATGCTCCATCTTAGCTCAGTCGGTCGAGAGCTTCGCGATCCAGCGAGCCCGGCACGATCATTAACGGACAGGGAAGGCTGCCCGACTCAGCTCCTGCAAAATGCGCGATCAGGGGGCCGGGCGCGCCAACCGCTGCGCCCAGAACGAGCGCGCCGATGTCCGGGTTTTCGTGGATGGTTTCCAGTATGAGCGCGATGGATTCCCCAGTCTTCACGACGATCGTGGGGGTGATTCCAGCCTCTGTGACGATGGCCCCGGCTGCGCGATTGACGATGCTTTCGGTAGACTCGCGCGCTTCGGCTTCGATCGTTGCCTGTACGCCACCGAACGCGACAAACTCGGTCGGTGCGATCAGCGCGAGAATCTGGACGCCCCCGCCGGTTTTTGCAGCGCGTCGAGCGGCGAAGCGCAATGCGACCTCTGCCTCGGGCGTTCCGTCTATCACGACGAGGTAAGTACGCATCTTCGGTTCCTCTTTGCGCGAAAGCTGCGTCACCTGATTAAAATGCGCAAGAGCGGTGCTTGACCCTGCCGCCCGGGTGCCCGATTGACGGGCCACACGTCGTGGTAACCGCGAAGGACCGAGGAAGCCCATGCCCATCGAGCTTAAAATGCCAGCACTGTCCCCAACGATGGAGGTCGGAACGCTGGCCAAGTGGCTGGTGAAAGTGGGCGATACGGTGAAGTCGGGCGATCTGCTTGCAGAGATCGAAACTGACAAGGCGACGATGGAATTCGAAGCGGTGGATGAGGGAACGATCTCTGAAATTACCGTGACGGAAGGGACCGAGGTCAAGGTCGGTACAGTAATCGCGCTGATTGCGGGCGATGATGAAACTGCGAAACCTGCCAAAACTGAACCTGCACCGAAGAAAGAAGAGGCGCCCGCTGCTGCGCCTGCGCCGAAGGCGGAAGAGCCCAAGGTTGCAGCGAAGGCCGAAGCTGCTGCACCTCCACCTGCCACCGCTACGGCTGCGCCAGCGAAGGCTGGCGATCGTGTAATTGCCTCGCCGCTCGCCAAACGTCTGGCTGCTGCCAAGGGTGTTGAGCTGTCGGGGCTGACAGGATCGGGTCCGGGCGGACGCATTGTGAGGGCCGACGTTGAAGGAGCGACGGCGGGCGTTGCTCAGTCATCGGCTCCGGCTGCAATACCGACGGCGCATGCTCCGGTCGCGACCGAGGCCGCGCCTGAGTCGGCGACGAGCGCCATCCCCCAGGAATCCGTCAAACTGTCGGGAATGCGCAAAGTTATCGCGCGCCGCCTGACCGAATCGAAACAGAATGTTCCGCATATTTACCTGACGGTCGATATCCGCCTTGATGCGTTGTTGAAGCTGCGTGGCGAATTGAACGCTGCTTTGACGGGGCGTGGGATTAAACTTAGCGTCAACGATATGCTGATCAAGGCGCTGGCGCTTTCGCTGATCGAGGTTCCGGCGTGTAACGTCAGCTATGCCGGCGACACGTTGATCAAATATAGCCGCGCCGACATTTCGGTTGCGGTCTCGATCCCCGCCGGACTGATTACCCCGATCATCGTCGGTGCGGATACCAAGGCCATGTCGGCGATATCGGTCGATATGAAAGATCTGGCCGAGCGGGCAAAGGCGGGCAAGTTGCAGCCGAACGAATATCAGGGTGGCACCGCGAGCATTTCGAACATGGGCATGTTCGGCATCAAGAATTTCGACGCCGTCATCAACCCGCCACAGGCGATGATTATGGCAATTGGTGCGGGCGAAAAGCGTCCCTATATTGTCGATGATGCACTGGCGATTGCGACAGTTATGTCGGCGACGGGTTCGTTCGATCATAGGGCGATCGATGGATCGGACGGCGCGCAACTGATGAAGGCGTTCAAGGCGCTGGTGGAAAACCCGCTGGGGTTGGTTGCTTAGCCCGCCGTTTTAACACTTGCTGCCGGTGTGGCGGTCCCTCCCTCTTCCGCAAGGGAAGAGGGGCTTGGAGTAGTTCATGTCTGAAACCTACGACCTCATCATTCTTGGCTCCGGTCCCGGCGGTTACGTTGCGGCGATCCGTGCGAGTCAGCTCGGCATGAAAGTCGCAATCGTCGAGCGGGAGCGGCTGGGCGGGATTTGTCTGAACTGGGGGTGTATCCCCACCAAGGCGTTGCTGCGGTCTTCGGAAATCTATCATTACATGACGCACGCCGATGCCTATGGGCTGTCGGCGACGAACGTCAGTTTCGACCTGAGCAAGATCGTCGATCGCAGCCGCAAGGTAGCGGGAACGCTTAATGCCGGCGTCAAAGGCCTGATGAAGAAGAACAAGGTGACGGTGGTCGAGGGCGAGGGCAAGCTGACCGCGCCGGGTAAGCTATCGGTCACGACGGGCGATCAGGTGCGTAAGCTTGAAGCCAAGAACATCATCGTTGCAACGGGTGCGCGGGCGCGAGATTTGCCGTTTGCCAAGGCCGACGGAAAGCGCATCTGGACATACCGTCACGCAATGGTGCCGCCCGAGATGCCGACCAGGCTGCTGGTCATCGGATCGGGCGCGATCGGGGTTGAGTTCGCGTCATTCTATTCGGACATGGGTGCAGACGTGACGATTGTCGAAATGCTCGACCGCGTGTTGCCGGTCGAGGATGTCGAGATCAGCGAGTTCATGCACAAGACGCTGACCAAGCAGGGAATGAAGCTGCTGGTTTCGACCGGTGTGCAGAAACTGACCACGACCGATACTGAAGTGACTGCCGAGTTGAAGGCACCAGACGGCACCATCACGACCGAGACATTCAGCCACGCCATCGTCGCAATCGGGATTGTCCCGAATGTCGAGAATATCGGGCTGGAGGAAGTCGGCGTTGAGCCGGACAAGCGTTTCCATATCAAGGTCGATGGTTTCGGCCGTACCAACGTGCCGGGCATCTTTGCCATCGGTGACGTGACCGGCCCCCCGTGGCTGGCGCATAAGGCGAGCCATGAGGGTATCGTTTGCGTCGAGGCGATTGCCGGACTGAACCCGCATGAGTTCAAGACCTGGAATATCCCCGGTTGCACCTATTCGCGGCCACAGGTTGCCAGCGTCGGCATGACGGAAGATGCGGCAAAGGCTGCTGGTTTCGAGCTGAAGGTCGGCAAGTTCCCCTTTATCGGCAACGGGAAGGCAATTGCCTTGGGTGAGGCCGAAGGTTTCGTGAAGACGGTGTTCGATGCAAAGACAGGCGAACTGCTCGGCGCGCATATGGTCGGGGCCGAAGTGACCGAACTGATTCAGGGCTATGTCGTTGCACGGCAATTGGAGACGACCGAGGAAGCGCTGATGGAAACGGTGTTCGCGCATCCGACGCTGAGCGAGATGATGCATGAGAGCGTGCTGGGCGCTTATGGCCGGGCAATTCATTTTTAGGTTTTGATGGCTTCCCCGGCGTTTGCGTGCGTGTATGTTCGCGAGCTTACACAGGGGGGAATTCATGCGACTGATCCTAGCCGCGCTTGTCGCGCTCACGCTTACGACGACTGTTCAGGCCGAAACCGTCGCTATCAGTGCCGATCATATGGTCGATGTGCTTAGTGGGAAAACAACCGACAAGCCGCTCGTTGTCGTCACGGATGGCCGGATCACGGCGGTCGGTCGTCAGGGTTCGCTGAACGTTCCAGCGGGTGCGAAGCTGATCGATCTGCCGGGGCGGACGATCCTGCCGGGCTTGATCGACATGCACGTCCACCTGACCGCGCTGGCGGAAGTCGGCGGCTATCAGGGGTTACGCTATACCGACAGTTTCTGGAGCGCGGTTGGGGTCGCCAACGCCTTGAAAACAATCAACGCTGGTTTCACCAGTGTCCGCAATGTTGGGTCGGACGACTTTCAGGACGTCGGTTTGCGTCAGGCGATCGACGGCGGCTACATTCCGGGCCCTCGTATGACGACTGCTGGCTATGCGATCGGTTCGACGGGCGGCCATTGCGACCGGGGCGGTCTGCCACCCTCTATGGACGTGGTGCAGAAGTCGGTGATCAATTCACCCGACGAAGCGCGGGCCAAGGTGCGCTGGCTGCATAAATACGGTGCGACCGTTATCAAGATCTGCGCAACCGGTGGTGTATTTTCGCTGGGCGATAGCGTTGGCGGTCAGCAACTTTCGTTCGAGGAAATGAAAGCGATTGCGGACGAGGCGCATATGTTGGGTCTGCGTGTCGCTGCGCACGCGCACGGTAATGACGGGATCAAGACCGCGATTCTGGCGGGCATCGACACGATTGAACATTGCTCGCTGGCCGACGATGCGACGATAAAGCTGGCGGCGGAGCACAAGACCTGGTTCGACATGGATATCTATAACGACGATTATATCCTTGCGACGGGAACTGCGAACGGCACAGAGCAGGAAAGTCTCGATAAGGAAAAGTTAATCGGGCGGTTGCAGCGTGAGACGTTCCGGAAAGCTGTTCGTGCGGGTGTGCCGATGCTGTTCGGGACCGATGCCGGGGTTTATCCGCACGGCGACAATGGCAAGCAGTTCGCCACGATGGTGAAATGGGGCATGACGCCGATGCAGGCGATACAGGCCGCAACCAAATCCGCAGCCGAAGCATTGGGGAAGACTGGTGACGTCGGCGCAATTGTCGTTGGTCGCTATGGTGACATCGTCGCGGTATCGGGTGATCCGATTGCGGACATCACCCTGTTGCAGCACGTCGATACCGTTATCAAGGGCGGGGTGGTTGTCAAAGGCGGCAAGTAATGAATGGCATTGCTAAGGCGGGGTGGTGGGGCATTGTCCTCATCATCGTCTCGCTCATTTTGGGTATCATTGTGATGATGGGGTCGCCAGCGGGGGGGTATCTCGCCGGGTTCGATGATCCGATATTCAAGGCACTGGCATTGACCCGCGCGCATTCCTCGGGGTGGTCGATCAATGTTGCACAGGCGTTGAGCTGGCTGGGGTCGGCCTCGGTCCGGTCGGCCTATATCTTCGCCGCGATATTGGTGCTGGCGATGCGGCGGCACTGGCGCGACGTTGTGCTGTACGTCGTCGTTATCGCTGTGACGGTGTTCACCGACACGGCGCTGAAGGAAGTTTTCGGGCGGGTGCGACCCGGACTGGTGCCCTGGCTCGATAACCCGAGCAATTTATCCTACCCCAGCGGACATTCGGCCAATTCGATGGTCGTGTTGCTGCTGGCCGCTCTGTTGGTTGCGGATCGCCGTCTGACCGTGGCGGCCATCGCGCTTGCAACTGCGATCGGTGTGTCGCGCGTTTCGCTTGGGGTGCATTGGCCGAGCGACGTTGTTGGGGGCTGGATGTTCGGTGGCGGAGCCGCGTTGATCGGGGCGAGCCTGTCCCGACGGATCGATCGGGCGTCACGAACGTCTCTATCGGCATGAAGCCCGGAAATAATCGCGTTCTGATTGTCGCGCTGGCAGCAAATGTCGGCATTGCAGTCGCAAAATTCGTGGCTGCGGCAGTGACGGGATCGTCGGCGATGCTGACCGAAGGCGTCCATAGCCTGGTCGATTCAACCAACCAGTTGCTGTTGCTTTATGGGCAGAAGCGGTCGGTCAAAGCGCCCGACGCAAGATATCCGGGTGGCTATGGCCGGGAGCTTTATTTCTGGAGCTTCGTGGTCGCGCTGCTGGTGTTCGCGTTGGGTGCAGGAGTTTCTGTTTATGAGGGTATCCTTCATATGCTCGCCCCCGAACCGGCAGTCGATCCGCTGATTGCCTATGGCGTGTTGCTGGTGGCTTTCGTGCTGGAAGGTGGATCGACCGTTGCGGCTTTTCGCCAATTCAACGGGTCGCGAGGAGGCAAGAGCTGGTGGAAGGCGCTGACCGGCACGAAGGACGCAACCGTGGTGATCGTCCTGCTGGAGAACGGTGCGGCGATGGCGGGGCTGATCGTGGCTGCGATCGGGCTGGTGCTTTCGCAGGTTACGGGCAATCCGCACTTCGATGGTGCGGCCTCGATCGTGATTGGGCTGTTGCTGGGCATGGTCGCAATTTTCCTCGCGCGTGAAGCGAAGGGGTTGTTGATCGGGGAGGCGGCCGATCCGGCCTTGGTGACGGGCTTGCGAGAGGCTGCGTCGCGAGTCGGGATAATGCGGGTAGGCGAAGTTATCACCGTGCATAACGCCCCCGATCAGATTGTTGCGGCAATGAGTGTGGACTTCGACAACCGGATTTCGGCGGGCGATGTTGAGCGGATCATCGCGGAAATCGAAGCGGATGTTCGCAAACAGTTTCCAACAGTTACCAGGCTTTACATTCGACCGGTGGAAATCGAACCGGTTTCGTTGCGACGATAGACCAAGCGAAAGCGGTTTGCGCCGGTCGGCAGGCGCAGCACGAGATGATAATCGCGGGCAAGATAGCGCACGACGGTTGCGTGCGCGACGTGATTGCCGAATTCGAACGTCGGCCAATCGTCAATGACCGTTTCGGGACCAGCCTGCATGATGCGTTCGACTTCATCCGATGCATCGACGCCGAGTGCTTTGATGCTGTCCTCATTCTCCATGTTGAGATGGCCGGGAAAAACGTAGCGCGACAACAAGCAGCTATGCGTGAGCCGGTACAGCGCGGGGTAGCCATCATAAACGAATATGCAGCCGCCGTGGCGGGGCATTGCGGCCGCGGTAATCGCTGCAGCTTCGGCGCGACCTCCCTTGTTGTGAATCAGTGCCCCGATTACGATCTGCCCCGCGACCAGTGCGCATATCAGCATCACCCATCGGAAAGTCTTGATCCCGTTACCGAGTCCGAGGCGGGGCGCTGCGGCGATCACGACGGGCACCAGCAGTGGCATCGCATATTGTGGGGTTGGAAAACTTCCGAAGATCAACAGACCGGCAATCGCGGCGAACAGCCAAAGCTGCACGAAGCGGCGTTCCGACAGTTCTTCGGGGCTTGTCGCAGGCGGGGGAAAGGCGGCAAGTCCCAGCAGCGGCGATAATATCGCGGCCATGGTTGCCAGTCCTTCCCGACTCGTTGCCGCGCTGTCGCCCTGTTTGCCGAACATTGAAACGAAATTGGCAAAGAAGAATTCCTGCCCATGACCCATCGCGACGTAAGTGACCAACGCGACCGCCGTTGGCAGCAGTGCAACGGCTACCCACAGCGCTCCCAACGCGATCAGCCGGACAGGGGAGATGCCAGCCCGCCAGCCGGTCCACATCAACGCAAGCCCGAAGAAAATGCCTTCGAACAACGCGGTATATTTGATCTGGATGGCGATGCCGGCGAGCAGCATGGCTGCCGTGCCGAGGGCGGCGAGGTTTGCGCCGCGATTACGCCACGCACGCGCAACCACCAGGGCAGCAGCGATCATCGTCAGGTTGAAGAATACCGGAGCCTGACTGCCCTCGCCTTCCAGGAAGTTCAGCCAGAATATGTAGGCAACCCCTGCAGCCAGAGCTGCACCGGGTGGCGCTATCCTACGTGCGAGGCGATGGATCAGCATCGCGGTCGCAATCACGAACAGGCAGGCGATAATCTGTGTCTGGATCGTTCCTTCGCCGCCGAGAAGCCGGATGAACCCGAAAATCAGGAAAAGGCCGATCGGCTTGCGATCGAAGATGTCGACATAGGGCAGCGCGCCCTGAAGCATCCGGTCGCCCATGACGAGGTAGAACTGCTCGTCGAATCCACCGACTGGATTGCCGAAGGTTTGCCAACGCGCCACGATCGCGATCAGGGCGAAAAATGCGAACAGCCGCCAGCCCTCAAGCTGTTCGATCGAGTCGAGGAGACTCTGTGTTCGCTTCGGGGTTTGTTCGATCACGACGCTGGCCATGGCGGCCGCATAGGGGCGGGCATCGATGTGCGCAATCGTTTGGGCCGTCAATGTTGACCCTGTCCGACTCCTGCGTTAAGGGCCGCCCTCGCTTCGCACGACCCCTTTGTGAGTCTGGCGGGACGAAAGCTTGAACATTGCCGCTGCGTGATGGACTGGGGGGCGTTTAGCCACCCGGCTTTAACGCGTTCCCGTCAGGGACGTCGCGCTACCGGCAAAGTAACCGCAATCAAAAGGTGAAGGCTTCAAATGCCGACGATTAACCAGTTGATCCGCAAGGGTCGCGACCCGCAGAAGGCCAAATCCAAGGTCCCTGCGATGGAAGCAAATCCGCAGAAGCGTGGCGTTTGCACGCGCGTTTACACAACGACTCCGAAAAAGCCGAACTCGGCGCTTCGCAAGGTGGCCAAGATCCGCCTGACGAACCAGCGCGAAGTTATCAGCTATATTCCGGGTGAAGGTCATAACCTTCAGGAGCATTCGGTCGTGCTGATCCGTGGCGGTCGTGTTCGCGATCTTCCCGGTGTGCGTTACCACGTACTGCGCGGCGTTCTCGATACCCAGGGTGTCAAGGATCGCAAGCAGTCACGTTCCAAGTACGGCGCCAAGCGTCCGAAGTAAGCCGCCAGTTTATTGCTGGCACTAAAGGCTGAAGTTTAGAAGGAAATTGAAATGGCACGTCGTCGTCGTCCCGAAAAGCGGGAAATCCTGCCTGATCCACGCTTTGGCGATCAGGTTCTGTCGAAATTCATGAACAGCGTCATGCTGGACGGTAAAAAAGCCGTTGCCGAGAATATCGTGTACAGCGCGATGGAAACCGTCGAAGCGCGCGCCAAGCGCGATCCGATCGGTGTTTTCCATGATGCGCTGAACAACGTGAAGCCCGGCATCGAAGTTCGTTCGCGTCGCGTTGGTGGTGCCACCTATCAGGTGCCAGTCGAAGTGCGGACCGAGCGTTCGCAGGCTTTGGCTATTCGTTGGCTCATCACGGCGGCGCGTGCGCGGTCGGAGCATACGATGTCGGCACGTCTTTCGGGTGAATTGATGGATGCTGCGAACAATCGCGGTAACGCCGTCAAGAAGCGCGAAGACACGCACCGGATGGCAGAAGCCAACCGTGCATTCTCGCATTACCGTTGGTAACAACGGGTTTTTTGATATGACGCTGGTAGCAGCGATTATGTTGAGAACATCGTTGGTAGTCACTATATAATCCGGAGGCGGGCCGTCGCGGTTCGCCTCCAAACTTTTTCGGAGTTACCGTCATGGCCCGCAGCCATCCGCTCAGCATGTATCGCAATATCGGCATCATGGCGCACATCGACGCCGGGAAAACGACGACCACAGAGCGGATTCTGTACTACACCGGAAAGTCCTACAAGATCGGCGAAGTGCATGAAGGCACCGCGACGATGGACTGGATGGAGCAGGAGCAAGAGCGCGGGATCACGATCACCAGCGCCGCTACAACGTGCTTCTGGAACGACCACCGCATCAACATCATCGACACCCCCGGGCACGTTGACTTCACGATCGAAGTCGAGCGTTCGTTGCGCGTTCTCGATGGCGCGGTAGCCTGTTTCGACGGTGTTGCCGGCGTTGAGCCGCAGTCCGAGACTGTCTGGCGTCAGGCTGACAAATATAAAGTTCCGCGGATGTGCTTCGTCAACAAGCTCGACCGTACCGGCGCGAACTTCCAGCGTTGCGTGGACATGATCAAGGATCGCCTGGGCGCGCGTCCGGCAGTCCTGTATCTCCCCATCGGTATCGAGGGGGGCTTTAAGGGCCTCGTCGATCTGGTCGAGAACCGTGCGATCATCTGGCTCGAAGAGTCGCTGGGCGCGAAGTTCGAATATCAGGACATTCCGGCCGATCTCGCCGACGCAGCCGCGACAGCTCGTTCAGAGCTGATCGAAATGGCCGTCGAGCAAGACGACGATGTCATGGAGGCCTATCTCAACGGCACCGAGCCTGACACTGCGACGCTGAAGGCGCTGATCCGCAAGGGTACGCTGGCTTTCGCATTCGTTCCCGTGCTTTGCGGTTCGGCGTTCAAGAACAAGGGCGTTCAGCCTTTGCTTGACGCTGTTGTCGACTATCTGCCGTCGCCGCTCGACGTTCCTGCTGTCGAAGGCACGAAGCTCGACGGTGAGACTGTCGAATCGCGCGAAACCAACGACGAAGCACCGTTCTCGGCGCTCGCGTTCAAGGTGATGAACGATCCTTTCGTCGGTACGCTGACCTTTGCCCGTATCTATTCGGGAAAGCTGGATACGTCGTCGATCGTGTTGAACTCGGTTAAGGACAAGAAAGAAAAGGTCGGCCGTATGCTGTTGATGCATGCTAATGACCGCGAAGATATCCAGGTGGCCTATGCAGGCGACATCGTTGCGCTCGCTGGTCTGAAAGACACGACGACGGGTGAAACCCTGTGCGCCCTGAACGCGCCGATCATCCTTGAGCGGATGGAGTTTCCGGACCCCGTCATCGAGGTTGCCGTGGAACCGAAGACCAAGGCCGATCAGGAAAAGATGGGCATCGCTCTCAATCGTCTTGCACGCGAAGATCCTTCGTTGCGCGTTAGCACAGATCACGAATCGGGTCAGACGATCATCAAGGGGATGGGCGAGCTTCACCTCGAAATCACCGTCGATCGTATGCGTCGCGAATTTAAGGTCGAAGCCAACGTGGGCGCGCCACAGGTCGCCTATCGCGAGTATCTCGGCAAGACTGTCGACATCGATTACACCCACAAGAAACAGTCGGGTGGTTCGGGGCAGTTCGGTCGCGTAAAGCTGACGCTGGTCCCTGGTGAGCGTGGCACAGGTGTGCTGTTCTTCGACGAGGTCAAGGGCGGCAATATCCCCAAGGAATATATCCCG
Organism: Sphingomonas paeninsulae; assembly: GCF_003660165.1. Classification (NCBI taxonomy): domain Bacteria; kingdom Pseudomonadati; phylum Pseudomonadota; class Alphaproteobacteria; order Sphingomonadales; family Sphingomonadaceae; genus Sphingomonas; species Sphingomonas paeninsulae. The sequence continues at coordinate 748,188 of NZ_CP032829.1, read as the reverse complement.
TCGGTCGAAAAGGGTATGCGCGAAATCGCAAACACCGGTTCGCTCATCGGCTTCCCCATCATCGATTTCGAGATCCATCTTACAGACGGTGCCTACCATGACGTCGATTCGTCGGCGCTGGCTTTTGAAATCACCGGACGTGCAGCGATGCGCGAAGGTGCCCAGAAGGCAGGCATCAAGCTGCTCGAGCCGATCATGAAGGTCGAAGTCGTCACTCCAGAGGATTATCTGGGCGACGTCATCGGCGACATGAACTCACGCCGCGGGCAGATTCAGGGCACCGACACTCGTGGTAACGCACAAACCGTCGAGGCAATGGTGCCTTTGGCTAACATGTTCGGCTATGTGAATCAGCTGCGTTCGTTCACTCAGGGACGTGCTCAGTACAGCATGGAATTCTCTCATTATGAGGAAGTTCCGGCAAACGTTGCAGAAGAAGTCAAAGCGAAGCTGGCGTAATCGTAAAATTGTGATTATGGGCCACGCCGCACCGGCGCGGCGCGCCCGCAGATATTTGAAAAACGAAGGTAGGAAATCATGGCAAAAGCAAAGTTCGAGCGGACCAAGCCGCATTGTAACATCGGCACGATCGGTCACGTCGATCACGGTAAGACTTCACTGACGGCTGCAATCACGAAAGTGCTCGCAGAAACCGGCGGCGCGACTTTCACCAGCTATGCCAACATCGACAAGGCTCCCGAAGAGCGCGAGCGCGGCATCACTATTTCGACCGCACACGTCGAATATGAAACCGAAGCTCGTCACTACGCGCACGTCGATTGCCCGGGCCACGCCGATTATGTGAAGAACATGATCACCGGTGCTGCTCAGATGGATGGCGGCATTCTCGTCGTTTCCGCAACTGACGGTCCTATGCCACAGACTCGCGAGCACATTTTGCTCGCTCGTCAGGTTGGTGTCCCCCAGCTCGTCGTGTTCATGAACAAGGTCGATCTGGTCGATGATCCAGAAATCCTTGAGCTCGTCGAAATGGAAATCCGCGAACTTCTTTCGAAGTATGATTTCGATGGCGATAACATCCCCATCATCCAGGGTTCGGCCGTTTGTGCGCTCGACGACAAGCAGCCTGAGATCGGCCATGACGCCGTTCTGAAGCTGATGGCCGCTGTAGACAGCTGGATCCCACAGCCTGCTCGTCCGCTGGACAAGCCATTCCTGATGCCAATCGAGGACGTGTTCTCGATTTCGGGTCGCGGTACGGTTGTTACCGGTCGCGTCGAAACCGGCATCGTTAAGGTTGGCGAAGAAGTTGAAATCGTCGGTCTTAAGGACACCAAGAAGACCGTCGTGACCGGCGTCGAAATGTTCCGCAAGCTGCTCGATCAGGGTCAGGCCGGCGACAACATCGGTGCACTCATCCGCGGTGTTGGCCGTGAAGAAGTTGAGCGTGGACAGGTTCTCTGCAAGCCCGGTTCGATCAAGCCGCACACCGAATTCCAGTCGGAAGTTTACGTCCTGTCGAAGGACGAGGGTGGCCGTCATACGCCGTTCTTCGCAAACTACCGTCCGCAGTTCTACTTCCGTACGACCGACGTGACCGGCGAAGTTGTCCTCCCAGAGGGCACTGAAATGGTCATGCCAGGCGACAACGTGCAGCTCGGTGTCAAGCTTATCGCGCCAATCGCGATGGAGCAGGGCCTGCGCTTCTCGATCCGCGAAGGCGGCCGCACGGTCGGCTCCGGGGTTGTGGCTTCGATCACCAAGTAATATAGACGACCGCACACCGCTCGATTCTCAACCGAGAGTCGGGCGGTTTGCTATTTATGTAAGCCCGCAAGACGGGTCGGCTCTTTCGCATCGGTATGGACATGGAAACGCAGAATATCCGCATTCGCCTGAAGGCGTTCGATCATCGTGTGCTCGATCAGGCCACTGGTGATATTGCCGATACGGCAAAGCGCACAGGCGCCCTCATCCGTGGTCCGATCCCGTTGCCTACGCGCATCGAGAAGTTCACTGTGAACCGTGGACCGCACGTCGACAAAAAGTCGCGTGAGCAGTTCGAAGTCCGCACTTACAAGCGCCTGCTTGATATCATTCAGCCTACGCCGCAGACAGTTGATGCTTTGATGAAGCTCGACCTCGCTGCAGGGGTAGACGTAGAGATCCGTTTGGCCTAATGACCTGTCTCCGCCGCGGCCTTCGGGATTCGCAAGCGGAGATTCGGGATACCGCCCAGCTTGCTGGGGTCTGCGTCCCCCGTCTCCTCCTAACGGAGGAACCAGCCCTGACGGGGACACGCATTTATATATGGGGCTGAGGCAAGCCCGTAAGGAATAGTCCTTGCGGGCCTCTGTTGCATTTGAGGAGCATGGTCATGCGCACTGGCGTGATCGCGAAGAAAATGGGGATGACCCGCTTGTTCCAGGACGACGGTCGTCATGTGCCCGTCACTGTTTTGGCGCTTGAGAATAACCAGGTTATTTCGCAGCGTACTGCTGATCGTGACGGTTACGTCGCTGTTCAGGTTGGTGCGGGTACTGCGAAAGCCAAGAACGTTGCAAAACCACAGCGCGGTCACTTCGGTAAAGCCGAAGTCGAGCTGAAGGCGCGCGTTTACGAATTTCGCGTTTCGGAAGATGCTCTCGTCGATGTCGGCGCAGAAATCTCTGCAGATCATTTCGTCCCCGGCCAGATGGTCGATGTGACGGGTCATACGCAGGGTAAGGGCTTCCAGGGCGGTATGAAGCGCTGGAACTTTGGCGGTCTCCGCGCAACCCACGGTGTTTCGGTGTCTCACCGTTCGCTGGGTTCGACCGGGCAACGTCAGGATCCAGGTAAAGTTTTCAAGGGCAAGAAGATGGCCGGCCATATGGGCGATCGTCAGCGTACCCAGCAGAACCTCGAGATCGTATCGACCGACGTCGAGCGCGGCCTGTTGTTCGTTAAGGGTTCGGTTCCTGGCTCGAAGGGGACATGGCTGATGGTCAAGGACGCGACCAAAATCGCGCGCCATGCCGACGCTCCATATCCTGCATCGGTCAAGGCTCCTGCCAACACCAACACCGCAGCGGACACGCCTGCCGAAGTCGTTGAGACGACGGCAGCAGCGACCGACGGCCAGGAGGGCTGATCATGAAACTGCAAGTTCAGACTCTCGACGGCGCGAAGTCAACTTCGGACGTCGAATTGAATGAAGACGTGTTCGGTCTCGACCCACGCGCCGACATTCTTCACCGTGTTGTCGTCTGGCAGCTCGAAAAGCGTCGCGGCACGGCCCGTGGCACTCGCGAGCGTGCTGATGTTGCGCGCACCGGTAAAAAGTTCGGTAACCAGAAGGGTGGCGGTACCGCCCGTCACGGTAACCGTCGCGCGCCAACGTTCATCGGCGGTGGTAAAGCTCACGGTGCTCGCGTTCGTGACTTCAACCCGTCGCTAAACAAGAAAATCCGTGCGATGGGCCTCAAAATGGCCCTGTCGTCGAAGATCAAGGACGGCACGCTAATTGTCATGGACAATCTGGCTGTCGAAAATGGCAAGACCAAGAACTTGTTCGCCAATCTGGCCAGCCTGGGCTTTGGCAAGACCACTTTGGTCATTGACGGGGATGTGGTCGACACGAGCTTCGCGCTCGCTTGCGGCAACATCCACACGATTAACGTCTTGCCCGCAGTGGGCGCGAACGTTTACGACATTCTTAAAGCTGAAACGCTGGTCCTGACCCGCGCGGCAGTCGAAAAGCTGGAGGCGCGGTTCAATGGCTAAGTTTGGCCGGGCTATAAAGCCCGTCAAGGCGGGCGCTGGCGTCGAGATACGTCATTACGACGTAGTCGTAGCCCCTTACATCACCGAGAAATCGACGATGATGAGCGAATACAACGCAGTTGTGTTCAAGGTCGCGAACGATGCAACGAAGCCGCAGATCAAAGCTGCGGTTGAGGCGCTGTTCTCCGTTTCTGTGATGAAGGTGAATACCATCGTCCAGAAAGGCAAGACCAAGAAGTGGAAGGGCACGCCCTACACTCGCTCGGATTTCAAAAAGGCAATCGTGACGCTGGCCGCAGGCCAGTCGATCGACGTGACCACGGGAATTTAAGCCATGGCACTTAAACATTATAATCCGACCAGCCCGGCCCGACGCGGACTTATCCTCGTCGACAAGTCGTCGCTGTGGAAGGGCAAGCCCGTCAAGATGCTTACCGAGGGTAAGCACAAGACCGGTGGTCGCAACAACAAAGGTCATGTGACGTCGCGCGGTATCGCGGGGGCCACAAGCAGAGCTATCGCTTCATCGACTTCAAGCGTCGCAAGTGGGACGTCGAAGGCACCGTTGAGCGTCTCGAGTACGATCCCAACCGTACCGCGTTCATTGCTCTCATCAACTATCCCGATGGCGAGCAGAACTACATCATCGCACCGCAGCGTCTTGCGGTCGGTGACAAGATCGTCGCTGCGAAGAAGACCGACGTCAAGCCGGGCAACGCGATGGAATTGTCGTCGGTTCCTGTCGGCACCATTGTCCACAACGTGGAGATGAAGCCAGGCAAGGGCGGTCAGATTTCACGTTCGGCAGGTACTTACGTGCAGGTCGTCGGTCGTGATCGCGGCATGGTGATCGTTCGTCTGAACTCGGGCGAGCAGCGTTACATTCACGGCACGTGCATGGCGACAGTGGGCGCGGTATCCAACCCCGATAACGCGAACACGAACCTTGCCAAAGCGGGTCGCAATCGTTGGAAGGGCATCCGCCCCCTGACGCGCGGCGTCGCAAAGAACCCGGTCGACCATCCGCACGGCGGTGGTGAAGGCCGGACCTCCGGTGGTCGTCACCCAGTGACGCCATGGGGCAAGCCGACCAAGGGTGCTCGTACCCGTTCGAACAAATCGACCGACAAGATGATCATCCGGTCGCGTCACGCCAAGAAGAAGAGGTAGTCATGGCCCGTTCCGTCTGGAAAGGTCCGTTCGTTGACCTGCATCTGCTGAAAAAGGCAGAAACCGCGCAGGATACGAACGCCCGCGCTCCGATCAAGACTTGGTCGCGTCGTTCAACAATTCTGCCACAGTTCGTCGGCTTGACGTTCAGCGTCTATAACGGCCGTAAGTTCGTTCCCGTTTCCGTGAACGAAGACATGGTTGGCATGAAGCTCGGCGAGTTTGCTCCCACGCGCTATTTCCCCGGCCACGCCGCGGACAAGAAGGGCAAGCGCTGATGTCTAAAACCGTCAACCCACGCCGCGTTGCTGAAAATGAAGCCCTGGCTACCTCGACCGCGATTCGCGGTTCAGCTCAGAAGCTTGGTCTGGTTGCAACGCTCATCCGTGGCCGCAAGGCTGGCGATGCGATGAACATCCTAAAGTTCTCAACCAAGGGCATGGCGATCGATGTTCGCAAATGCCTGGCATCAGCAATCGCCAATGCCGAGAATAATCATAATCTCGATGTCGATGCGCTTGTCGTGGTCGAAGCCAGCGTCGGCAAAGGATTGTCGATGAAGCGTTTCGCAACCCGCGCTCGCGGTCGTTCGACGCAGATCGTCAAGCCGTTCAGCCGTCTTCGCGTCGTTGTGCGCGAAGTGCAGGAACAGGAAGCCTAATATGGGTCAGAAATCAAATCCGATCGGGCTTCGGCTTCAGATCAACCGCACATGGGACAGCCGCTGGTACGCCGACGGTGCTGACTATGGTCGTTTGCTTCTCGAAGACCTGCGCATCCGTCGTCACATCTTCAAGTCGCTGCCGCAGGCTGCAATCTCGAAGGTCGTTATCGAGCGCCCTGCAAAACTTTGCCGCATCTCGGTCTATGCTGCACGCCCGGGCGTCATCATCGGCAAGAAGGGCGCGGACATTGAAAAGCTGCGCGTTGCGATCGCCAAGATGACGTCTTCGGACGTGTCGCTGAACATCGTTGAAATCCGCAAGCCGGAAATCGATGCCAAGCTCGTTGCACAGGGTGTTGCCGATCAGCTCGAGCGTCGTATCGCTTTCCGTCGTGCCATGAAGCGTGCCGTTCAATCGGCCCTGCGTCTTGGTGCAGAGGGTATCCGGATCACCTGCGCCGGTCGGTTGGGTGGAGCCGAAATCGCACGTACCGAATGGTATCGTGAGGGTCGGGTTCCATTGCACACGCTGCGCGCCCACGTCGACTATGCCGAGCATGAAGCACACACTGCCTATGGTGTTTGCGGCGTGAAGGTATGGATTTTCAAGGGCGAGATCCTGGGTCACGATCCACTTTCGCAAGAACGGCTGATGATGGAAGCTCAGACTTCCGGCGTCCGTCCGGCTCGCTGAGGACAGATAGATGCTTCAACCAAAGCGCACCAAATTCCGCAAAGCTCATAAGGGTCGCATTCATGGCGACGCAAAGGGTGGTACGGACCTCAACTTCGGTTCTTATGGCCTGAAGGCAATGGAACCGGATCGTTTGACCGCGCGTCAGATCGAAGCGGCTCGCCGCGCGATCACGCGTCACATCAAGCGTCAAGGTCGTTTGTGGATCCGCATTTTCCCCGACGTGCCAGTTTCGGCAAAGCCTGCCGAAGTCCGCATGGGTAAGGGTAAGGGCGCTCCCGAATATTGGGCAGCACGGGTCAAGCCGGGCCGCATACTGTTCGAACTCGACGGCGTTCCCGGCCCGATCGCAGCAATTGCGTTCAGCCGCGCGATGGAAAAGCTGCCGATCAAAACCAAGGTCGTTGCCCGATTGGGTGACTTCTCGCATCTGGGAGCCAAATAAGATGGCCAAGATTGCCGACTTGAATGCGAAGACAAGCGATGAGCTGTCGACGCAGTTGGGTGAACTGAAGCGGGAGGCCTTCAACCTTCGCTTTCAGGCTGCGACCAACCAGCTCGAGAAGCCTTCGCGAGTGCGCGAAGTCCGCCGCACGATCGCACAGATCAAGACGCTCCAGACCGCGCGCGTCGCGGCCGAAGCGAAGTAAGGAAGACTAGAGATGCCAAAGCGCGTTCTCACCGGTGTCATTGTTTCCGACAAGGGAGACAAGACGGTGGTGGTCAATGTCGAACGGAAGGTTAAGCACCCTCTGTACGGCAAGATCATTCGTCGCACCAAGAAGTACCATGCCCATGACGAGGGCAATGTTTTCAAGCTCGGCCAGATCGTGCGCATCGAAGAGTGTGCGCCGCTGTCGAAGTTGAAGACCTGGAAAGTGATTGACGGTAGCGGCGTTGCCGATACCGGCGTCGAAGATAACGCGTAAGGAAGGACTGAACCATGATTCAAATGCAGTCCAACCTGGACGTAGCCGATAACTCTGGTGCCAAGCGCGTGCAGTGCATCAAGGTACTTGGTGGATCGAAGCGTCGCTTCGCCGGTGTCGGCGATGTGATCGTCGTTTCCATCAAGGAAGCCGCACCCCGCGGTAAAGTGAAGAAGGGTGACGTGCATCGCGCCGTTATCGTTCGCACTGCCAAGGACATTCATCGCGCCGATGGTTCGACGATCCGCTTCGACGGCAATGCCGCGGTGCTGGTCAACAAGAACGAGGAGCCAATTGGCACCCGTATCTTCGGCCCAGTTTGTCGCGAGCTGCGTGCCAAGAATTACATGAAGATCATCTCGCTCGCTCCGGAGGTGCTGTAATGTCGGCACTGAAGATTAAAAAAGGCGACAAGGTCGTCGTCCTGTCCGGCAAGGACAAGGGCAAGCATGGCGAAGTGACCAAGTCCTTCCCGAAGGACGGCAAGGTCGTTGTGTCGGGTGTCAACATCGCCACGCGTCATCGCAAGGCGAGCCAAGAGAACCCGCAGGGCGGACTCGATCGGTTCGAAGCGCCGATGCACGTATCGAAGGTCGCTTTGGAGGACCCCAAGACGGGCAAGCCCACACGCGTCCGTTTCGAAATTCAGGACGGCAAGAAAGTCCGGGTAGCAGTGCGCTCCGGGGAGACGATCAATGGTTAAGGCAGCGGAACGCAGTAAGCCCCGTATGCAGGGCATCTATGACGAGCGTATCGTCAAGGCGATGACCGAGAAGTTCGGGTACACCAACCCGATGCAGGTCCCGCGTCTTGTAAAGATCGTGCTTAACATGGGTGTTGGCGAAGCGACGCAGGATAAGAAGAAGGTTGATCAGGCCGCTGGTGAAATGGAATTGATCGCAGGGCAGAAGCCCGTTGTGACCAAGGCCAAGAAGTCGGTTGCTCAGTTCAAGCTGCGCGAAGGCATGCCGATCGGCTGCAAGGTCACGCTGCGCCGCGACCGGATGTTCGAATTCCTCGATCGCTTCATCACGATCGCTCTCCCGCGTGTTCGCGATTTTCGCGGACTGAGCGACAAGAGCTTTGATGGTCGTGGCAATTATGCCTGTGGTATCAAAGAGCAGCTGATCTTCCCGGAAATTTCCTATGACCGGGTCGATACGATCCGTGGCATGGATGTGATCGTTGCAACGACCGCGAACACCGATGACGAAGCACGCGAATTGCTTCGCCTGTTCGGCTTCCCGTTCCCGATCGAAGAAGCAGCTGCAGAAAAGAAGGCGGCCTAAACCATGGCGAAAAAGAGTTCGATCAACAAGAACGAGAAGCGCAAGGCGATGGTGAAGCAATATGCTCCCAAATTTGCAGCGCTTCGCGCCATTGCCAACGACCAGAATGCTGATGACAGCGACCGGTTGATGGCTCGCCTGAAGATGTCGGCTTTGCCACGTAACGCGAATCCAACGCGTGTTCGTAACCGGTGCCTGCTTACCGGTCGGCCACGTGCCTATTATCGTAAGTTCCGCCTCAGCCGTATCATGCTGCGCGATCTGGCTAATAAGGGCCTGATCCCCGGTGTTACGAAGTCGAGCTGGTAAGGGTTAAGATATGTCATTGACCGATCCACTGGGTGATATGCTCACCCGCATCCGCAACGGCCAGCAGGCACGCAAGGACTCAGTAATGAGCCCGGCGTCGAAGCTCCGGGTGCGTGTGCTCGATGTGCTTCAGCGCGAAGGCTACATCCGCGGCTATTCGGAAGAAGAGCTGGCTGGACATGGTGGCATCCGCATTGAACTCAAATATTTCGAGGGCCAGCCCGCCATCCGCCACGTGGCGCGTGTGTCGAAGCCTGGTCGCCGCGTCTATTCGGGGTCGAAAGAACTTCCCCGGGTTCGCAACGGCCTTGGAATCACCATCGTCTCGACGCCACGCGGCGTGCTTTCCGATGCGGAAGCCCGTGAGCATAACGTCGGCGGCGAAATCCTTGCGGAGGTATTCTAATGAGCCGCATCGGTAAAAAAGCTGTTCCGGTTCCTGCTGGCGTCACCGCCACGATCGAAGGCGGTCTGCTTTCGGTAAAGGGGCCAAAGGGCACGCTGACTTTGTCGCTCGCCGAAGATGTCACGTACGCGGTTGAGGATGGCACCATTTCGGTAAAGCCAGCCAATGCCACGAAGCGCGCACGTTCGTTCTGGGGGATGCAGCGCACGCTGGTTCAAAACCTCGTCACCGGTGTGACCGATGGTTTCACCAAGACGCTGGAAATCACCGGTGTCGGTTATCGTGCCAATTCGCAGGGTCCGAAGCTTAAACTTCAGCTCGGCTATTCGCATGATGTAGATATCGATGTGCCTGACGATCTGGATGTGAAGACGCCCGATCAGACGACAATTCACATCACCGGGATCGACAAGCAAAAGGTCGGTCAACTAGCTGCGGAAATCCGCCGCTGGCGTAAGCCGGAGCCCTATAAGGGCAAGGGCATCAAATATCGCGGTGAGTACATCTTCCGCAAAGAAGGTAAGAAGAAGTAATGGCCAAGCTGTCACTTTTCGCGAAACGCCGTCAGCGCGTTCGCACCAAACTGCGTGCGAAGGGCACTTTGCGTCCACGTTTGTCTATCCATCGTTCGGGTCGTCATATCTACGCGCAGATCATCGACGATACGGCAGGGACCACGGTCGCTGCTGCATCGAGCCTCGAAAAAGACGCACGCGCAACAACCGGCGCGACGATCGACGCAGCGACTGCCGTTGGTAAGACGGTTGCTGAGCGTGCGAAGGCGGCGGGCGTAACGCACGTTGTTTTCGATCGTGGTGGTTTCCTGTTCCACGGCCGCGTGAAAGCGCTCGCCGAAGGTGCACGCGAAGGCGGATTGGAATTCTAAATGGCTGACGAAAACGAAATTCAGGCAGCCCCGGCAGCCGACGCAGGTGCTCCGGCTCCGACAGAAGCTCCTCGCGGACGGGGCCCAGGCGGCCCCGGTCGTGGTGGTCCAGGCGGTAATCGCAGCGGGCCGGGCGGTGGTAACAACCGTGGTGGACGCGACAGCAACAACCGTGGACGTCGCGATAATCGCGGCGGAAACGATGATGGCGGCGAAGAGCTGATCGAAAAGCTCGTACACATCAACCGCGTTTCGAAGACAGTTAAGGGCGGCAAGCGTTTCGGTTTCGCAGCTCTGGTTGTCGTTGGCGATGGCAAGGGTCGTGCAGGCTTTGGGCACGGTAAGGCGCGCGAAGTGCCGGAAGCTATTTCGAAGGCAACTGCGGCTGCAAAGAAAAAGATGATTCGCGTTCCTCTTCGTGAAGGTCGTACGCTGCATCATGACGGTAACGGCCACTTCGGTGCTGGTCGCGTGACGCTTCGTTCGGCACCACAGGGAACGGGCATCATCGCCGGTGGTCCAATGCGCGCAATTTTCGAATCGCTCGGCGTTGCAGACGTTGTAACCAAGTCGGTCGGAACATCGAACCCATACAATATGATCCGCGCAACCTTTGAGGCGCTTGGCGAGCAGACTTCGCCAAAGTCGGTTGCACAGCGTCGCGGCAAGAAGATTGCCGATCTGCTGGGTCGTGGTGGTTCGCAGACGGCGGAAGCCGATGCAGCGCTGGTGACGGAGTAACATCATGGCCAAGATCACGATCAAGCAGACGGGCTCGCCCATCCGCCGGACTGCCAATCAGCGTGCTACGCTGATTGGTTTGGGCCTCAACAAGATGCATAAGGTTTCGGAGCTGGAAGATACTCCCGAAACTCGGGGCATGATCCGCGCAGTGCGGCACATGGTCGAAGTGCAGAGCTAAGACGCTCATTCTATCAGCGCGACAAAAGCGAAAGCGAGTGCAATGAAACTTAACGAAATCAGAGATAATGATGGTGCTCGCAAGGGCCGTATGCGCGTTGGACGCGGTATCGGTTCGGGCAAGGGCAAGACCGCAGGACGCGGCCAAAAGGGTCAGACCAGCCGTTCGGGTGTGTCGATCAATGGCTTCGAGGGTGGTCAGATGCCACTCCACATGCGTTTGCCAAAGCGCGGTTTCAATAACATCTTCGCTCGCGACTGTGCAGAGGTTAACCTCGGCATGATCCAGAAGCTGGTTGATGCCAAGAAGCTCGATGTGTCGGCTGTTATCGATCACGAAGCGCTCAAGGCTGTTGGTCTTGCTCGCGGCGGTAAGGATGGCGTGCGTTTGCTCGGCAAGGGTGAATTCTCGGCCAAGCTATCGTTCAAGGTTGCCGGTGTTTCAAAGGGTGCCCGCGAGGCTGTTGAAGCTGCCGGTGGTTCGGTCGAAGTGATCGAGCTCGTCTCTGCCGCCGATAAGGCCAAGGCGAAGAAGAACACCGTCAAGCTTCGTAAGAACTAAAATCATTTAGCCGGGTTGGCTGGGTCGCTTTCCCCTCGTAACAGAGGGACAGGGCGTATCCGGATTGACCCGGCTTTTTGATGCTCTGGAGTACGGGCGTGACAACGCTCAACCACTCCTTATATGAGGCGCTGACAGCAGGGCGTTCCCACGCTCTCTACCGGGACGAATTATCGCAATGGCATCCTCCGCCGCATCGCTATCAAACTCTGGCTTGTCGAAATTCGCGCAGGCCACCGACCTTCGCAAACGCTTGTGGTTTACGATCGGCGCGCTGATCGTTTTCCGTTTGTTGAGTCATGTGCCGCTGCCGGGTATCGATCCGCGCGCGCTTGCCCAGCTCTATCAAACGACGCAGGGTGGTGTTCTTGATTTTTTCAACACATTCTCTGGCGGTTCGCTGCAGCGGATGAGCCTGATTGCGCTTGGGGTGATGCCGTACATTACGGCTTCGATCGTCGTGCAGCTTTCGACGTCGCTGTCTCCTAAGCTGGCGGCGATCAAAAAAGAGGGCGAAAGCGGTCGTAAAAAACTGAACCAATACACGCGGTATGGCACGGTTTTCCTGACTGCGATCCAGGGCTATTTCATCGCTGTTGGTCTCGAGAGTTGGGGTGCCGCTCAGGGCATGTCTGCAGTCGTGCAGCCGGGGATGCTGTTCCGCGTGGCTTGCGTGATCTCGCTGATCGGAGGAACGATGTTCCTGATGTGGCTGGGCGAGCAGATCACCAGTCGCGGTATCGGTAATGGTGTCTCGCTCATCATTATGGCGGGGATCGTGTCGCAATTGCCACGCGCGATCGTTAACCTTTTCGAGGGTGCACGCAGCGGGTCGATGTCGCCGGTCGCGATCCTTGTAATTCTTGTTTTGGTCCTCGCACTGGTCGCTTTTATTTGCTTCATGGAGCGCGCGCAGAGGCGGGTGTTAATACAATATCCCAAGCGACAGACGGCGCGCGGCATGATGCAGGCTGATAAATCGCATTTGCCGCTTAAGATTAACACCGCCGGTGTTATTCCCCCAATCTTTGCCTCATCACTGCTGCTGATGCCGTTGACAGTCGTGCAGTTCGCCGGACAGCGCGTTGCGGGTGAAAGTAAATGGGGTGATTTTGTCTTGACAGTGACAAGTGCGCTCCAACACGGCTCACCGTTGTACATTTCGCTTTACGCAGCCGGCATTATATTTTTCAGCTTTTTCTACACTGCTGTCGTCTTCAATCCAGAAGAGACTGCTGAGAATCTCAAGCGCTATGGCGGGTTCATTCCGGGTATTCGACCGGGGAAGAATACCGAAGTTTACCTGGATTATGTGCTGACGCGCATCACCGTGATTGGCGCAGCTTATTTGACGCTGATCTGCCTGGTGCCCGAATTTCTGACTTTGCGCATGGGTATCTCGCTTGCGCTCGGTGGAACCAGCCTGCTTATCGTCGTCAACGTGACGATGGATACGGTCACACAGATTCAGAGCCATTTGCTGGCGCACCAATATGGTGACTTGATCAAGAAGGCCAAGCTGAAAGGCGCGCGGACCCGATAATCGGGCCGCATAGGGAGACGCTATTCCGTGAATATCATCCTTCTTGGACCCCCGGGAGCGGGGAAGGGCACCCAGGCTGCGCGCCTTGTCAACGAACGCGGCATGGCCCAGTTGTCGACAGGCGATATGCTACGCGCAGCCCGCGACGCGGGAACGCCCATGGGGTTGAAGGTTTCTGCGATCATGAAAGCCGGCGAACTGGTTTCGGATGAGATCGTCGACGGTCTGATCGGAGATAAACTCGATTCGATGCCGGTTGCTCAGGGTGCGATTTTCGACGGGTATCCGCGGACCGCGGCTCAAGCTGTTTCACTGGATGACTTGCTCGCGGCGCGCGCTCGCAAACTTGATGCGGTGATTGAACTTGCGGTCGATGAAGATGCACTCGTCGATCGGATCACAGGCCGTTACACCTGTGCCAAGTGCGGCGCCGGTTATCACGACCGTTACAAACTGCCGAAAGTTTCGGATGTTTGCGACGTGTGTGGCTCAACAGAATTCAGCCGCCGTCCAGATGATAATGCCGAAACGGTGCGTACCCGCATGGCAGAGTATCGGGCCAAGACCGCTCCAATCCTGCCGATCTATGAAGCGCGTGGGCTGTTGCGTAAGATTGATGGCATGGCCGATATTGGCATCGTGAGCGCCGCAATTGAGGCTATCCTGGGACCAATTCCCGCTAAAAATTGACGCCTCTTCACGATCACTCGTTTCCTGCTAACGTCCGCGCCAACGCTGCCACGAGTCAAACGACGGCGGCGATCACCGGTCTATTTATAAGGACCAGCGCAGGGGGAATGAAATGGCCGTTGTCGATCACGTTGATCTTGAAACTTTTGTTGGGGGCGTGAAGAAACGCAATCCCGGCCAACCCGAGTTCGTTCAGGCGGTGACTGAGGTTGCCGAGGACATTTTCGATTTCATGGCCGACAAGGAGCAATATCACAGCGCGCAAATTCTGCGCCGTATTGCCGAGCCTGACCGTGTGATTTCGTTTCGTGTCTGTTGGCAGGACGACAAAGGCAATATCCGCGTTCAGCGGGGTTGGCGGATTCAGAATAATAATTCGATCGGGCCGTATAAAGGCGGCATCCGCTTTCACCCAAGTGTGACCGAAAGTGTCCTGAAGTTTTTGGCGTTCGAACAAACCTTCAAGAACGCTCTGACGGGGCTGCCTATGGGCGGGGCCAAGGGCGGATCGAATTTTAACCCCAAGGGAAAATCCGACGGGGAAGTCATGCGGTTCTGCCAGTCGCTGATGACCGAGCTCTATCGCCACATCGGTGCCGACATTGATGTGCCGGCGGGCGATATCGGGGTGGGGGCGCGCGAGATCGGATATATGTTCGGTCAGTATAAGCGCATCACTGGTGAGTTTACAGGAGTGCTGACGGGAAAGGGGCTGGAGTACGGTGGTTCGTTGATCCGTACCGAGGCGACCGGGTATGGCGCGGTGTATTTCCTGCAGAATATGCTGGCGACCAAGGGCATGACTCTTGAGGGCAAGACTGCGGTTATCTCCGGTTCGGGCAATGTGGCGACACATGCGGCCGAAAAAGTGACCCAGTTGGGCGGTAAAGTGCTGACTTTGAGTGATAGCGCGGGCTTTATCCACGATCCCGACGGCATAACTCAGGAGAAGATCGACTGGGTCAAGGATCTGAAGAGCAAACGTCGCGGTCGCATCTCCGAATATTGCGACGAATTTACGGGGTCGAGCTTTACTGGGGGAAAAACGCCCTGGGGTGTGCCGTGTGACGTTGCGCTGCCCTGCGCTACGCAAAACGAACTGTTGGGGATCGATGCCGAATTGCTCATCGCCAATGGCTGTATTGCGGTGTCGGAAGGCGCGAATATGCCGACCGATCTGGACGGCGTTCATGTTTTCAAAAAGGCGCGGATTTTGTTTGCTCCCGGTAAGGCAGCGAACGCGGGTGGTGTTGCCGTGTCAGGGCTTGAGATGAGCCAGAACTCTGCGCGCATCTCGTGGAAAGAGGACGAACTTCAGAAGCTGTTGCTCGATATCATGGCGGGCATTCACAGTCGCTGCCTTGAATACGGGACCGATGCGACCGGCCATTGCGACTATGTGAAGGGTGCAAACATCGCAGGCTTCAAAAAGGTCGCGGACGCCATGCTGGCTTATGGCGTTGTCTGATTGACTGGTTAAAGCCGGTTGGTGGCGGCACGGTCGGATCATCACAAGCCGAGGCAAGCTGAAGAAACTGAAACAACAGCCTGCCCGGCTCTCCGACTCGCTTGACAGAGTCGCGTGGCCCTTCTACGCGAGACCCATTCCGAACCTCCGGCAACCGGCGAGTGCTATTTGCGCGCGTCGGCATTTCGGCGTTTCGGATTTGACGCGAAGAGATGGGGTGTCTTGCCAGCCACCTCGTGGAGCTGAGGAGAAACGAACACATGGCACGTATTGCGGGGGTTAATATCCCGACCAACAAGCGCGTTGAAATCGCGTTGACCTATATTCACGGTATCGGTCGTACCAAAGCCGTTGAGATCACGAAGAAGCTGGGCATCGAGCCTGCGCGTCGTGTTCAGGATCTTACCGATCAGGAAGTCCTGTCAATTCGTGAAGCCATCGACGCGGGTTACACCGTCGAAGGCGATCTGCGTCGCACAGTGTCGATGAACATCAAGCGTTTGATGGATCTGGCCTGCTATCGCGGTCTTCGTCATCGTAAGGGCCTGCCAGTCCGTGGCCAGCGCACGCATACCAATGCGCGCACTCGCAAGGGCAAGGCTAAGCCGATCGCCGGTAAGAAGAAATAAGCAGCGCCTTTAACGGCAGCAGCTTTTTTATAGGACAGCATATCAATGGCACGCGAACCTCAGCGCATTAAGCGGCGCGAACGCAAGAACATCACTTCCGGCGTCGCGCATGTGAACGCCAGTTTCAATAACACCATGATCACCATCACCGATGCTCAGGGCAACGCCATTTCATGGTCGAGCGCTGGCATGATGGGTTTCAAGGGCAGCCGTAAATCGACGCCTTACGCCGCGCAGGTCGCAGCCGAAGACGCCGGTAAAAAGGCCGCTGAACATGGTGTGCGGACAATCGAAGTCGAAGTGAAGGGCCCCGGTTCGGGCCGTGAATCGGCGCTTCGGGCATTGCAGGCAGTCGGTTTCAACATCACGTCGATCCGCGATGTGACCTCGATCCCGCATAACGGCGTGCGTCCTTCCAAGCGTCGTCGCGTTTAATTGCTCGGCGACGCACCAGAACTCGATACTCCGGCTGATGCGCTGACGAGCGCATCGCCCAACCCCAAGGGGAACACCGTGGCAGTCAATAGCAAGAACTGGCAGGAACTGAAGAAGCCGACTTCACTTGAAAAGAAGAGCGGCAGCGACAGCAAGCGCAAGGGCGTTTTTGTTGCAGAGCCACTCGAGCGGGGTTTCGGCCTGACGCTCGGTAACGCGCTGCGTCGCGTGTTGCTTTCGTCGCTACAGGGTGCTGCAGTCACCTCGATCAAGATCGAGAATGTGCTGCATGAGTTTTCGTCGCTGGTCGGCGTTCGTGAAGACGTGACGGACATCGTCCTGAACGTGAAGCAGATCGCACTGCGTATGCAGGGTGAGGGGCCAAAGCGCCTTCAGCTTTCGGCAACCGGTCCTGCTGACGTTACTGCCGGAATGATCGCGATGTCGGGCGATATCGAGGTCATGAACCCCGATCTCCTGATCTGCCATCTCGATGAAGGTGCGACGCTCAACATGGAGCTGACCGCTGATGTCGGTAAGGGCTATGTCCCAGCCGCTGCAAACCGTCCGCTCGATGCGCCGATTGGCCTTGTGCCCGTCGATGCACTGTATTCGCCGGTTCGCCAGGTGGCATACAAGGTCGAGAACACCCGCGTTGGGCAGGAACTCGATTACGACAAGCTGACGCTCAGCATCGAAACCGATGGTACGATCACGCCTGATGATGCCGTAGCTTATGCTGCGCGTATTCTTCAGGATCAGCTCTCGCTGTTCGTCCACTTCGATGACTCGATGGTTGCGACCCAGTCGCCGATCATCGGCATGGCAGCGGCAACGCCGCAGCATGTCAGCGAAAGCGATGCGAACCAGCTCAACCGTTACCTTCTGAAGAAGGTCGATGAGTTGGAACTGTCGGTGCGTTCGGCAAACTGCCTCAAGAACGACAACATCATCTATATCGGTGATCTGGTCGGCAAGACCGAAGCAGAAATGCTTCGCACGCCGAACTTTGGCCGCAAGTCCCTGAACGAAATCAAGGAAGTGCTGTCGTCGATGGGTCTGCGTCTCGGCATGGACATCCCCGGATGGCCGCCAGAGAACATCGAAGACATGGCCAAGAAGCTCGAAGCGGAGCTGATGGGCTAAGGCTTATTCGAAGATTAGGGGTTTTGGCGGTGCCCCGTTTCACTGCCTGGCCCGGAGTGCCTGATACGGCTCCGGGACGAACATAGGACTGATACCATGCGCCATCGTAATGCCGGACGTAAGCTCCAGCGTACTTCTTCCCATCGCGCGGCACTGTTCCGCAACATGGCGGCCGCTCTCATCAAGCATGAGCAGATCACGACGACCCTCGCCAAGGCGAAGGAACTGCGTCCTTATACCGAGAAACTGGTAACGCTTGCGAAAAAGGGTGGCCTGGCCAACCGTCGTCTTGCACACGCCCGTTTGCTGGACGACACTCAGTTGGTGAAACTGTTTGACGTTATCGCAACGCGTTATGCCGACCGTGCCGGTGGTTACTGCCGCGTCGTAAAGGCCGGTATCCGTCTTTCGGATGCTGCCCCAATGGCGATCATCGAGTTCATCGATCGTGACGTTAATGCCAAGGGTCTGGATTCAGGTCCGGTTGCTGGCGACGACGATCTGGACGTTGCTGCCTGAGAAGATCGGGCTGCTTAAGCAGACGAAATTATCGGTTCGCTTGCGCGACCATGAAACGAGATTTAGGCTTCGGGATCATATCCCGGAGCCTTTTTTCTTTGAACAAATTTGCTTTGGCTTTTGCAGCCCTGATCGCTCCTATCCCTGTTTTTGCCGAGGCTCCTCTGGAATATCCGAAAACCGCGACCGTACCCGTTGTCGAAACCCAATTCGGTGAAGCGATTGCCGATCCATACCGCTGGCTGGAGAGCGACGTTCGGACAGAATCGAAAGTTCGCGATTGGGTGACGGCAGAAAACGCGGTTTCCGAGCGTTATCTTGCGGCATTGCCGGGCCGGGATATCTTTGCAGCACGGATGAAAACCCTGTTCGATTTCGAACGGATGGGCGTGCCGCGCCGGGCGGGTCAACGATATTTCTATTCGCGTAATACCGGACTGCAAAATCAATCGACACTGTGGGTCCGCGATGGGATCGACGGGAAACCTCGCCTGCTTCTCGATCCAAATGGCTGGGCAAAGGATGGGGCAACCGCGCTGGCCGAATGGGCGCCATCGGACGACGGGCGCTATCTCGCCTACGCCGTGCAGGACGGCGGTACCGACTGGCGAACGTTGCGGATTGTCGATGCGACCAGCGGCGCGTTGCTGTCCGACGAGATCAAATGGGTGAAATTTTCAGGGATCGCCTGGAAGCCCGACGGCAGCGGTTTTTTCTATTCGCGGTTTGCCGCTCCCAAAGATGGCGCGGCGTTTCAGTCGCTCAACACTGACCAGACGATCTATTTTCATCGCGTCGGTACCGAACAGCTCAACGACACGAAGATTTATGCGACGCCCGATCACCCGAAATATGGTCATGGCGCACAGGTGACCGATGACGGCCGATATTTGGTCATCACATCGACGCAGGGGACCGATCCGCGAATGGAGGTTCACGTCGCGCGCCTCGATCAGCCGAAGATGAAAGTTCGTTCGCTGTTTTCGGGGTTGAAGAACAGTTGGGATCTTGCGGGTTCGCTTGGTTCCCGGTTTTGGTTCGTCACGGACACCGAGGCTCCGAAAGGGCGGCTTGTTTCTGTCGATGTGGATGCGAAGAGCGTGCACCTCGACCCCGTTGTGCCGCAAACCGACGATACGCTGGTCGGGGCTTCACTCGTCGGGCAACGCCTGATCGTGGCCTATCTTGGCGATGCAAAGTCTGAAGCCGCGGTTTTCGAACTCGATGGCAAACCGGCGGGGACCGTGCATTTGCCCGACATCGGCACTGCCACGGGATTTGGTGGCAAGTCCGGCACCAGTGAAACATTTTACAGTTTTTCGAGCTTCGCGATTGCTCCGACCGTTTATCGTTACGATTCGGCGACCAATCAAAGCAGTGTGTTCTTCCAGCCAAAACTGGCGTTCGCGCCAACCGATTACGTCACCGACCAGATTTTCTACCCTTCGAAAGACGGTACGAAAATTCCGATGTTCGTCGTGCGAAAACGGAACCTTCCCGCTGGCCCAGCGCCGACGTTGCTGTACGGATATGGCGGTTTCAACGTGTCGGTCACGCCGGGCTTTTCTGCAACGCGGCTTGCGTGGCTGGAACAGGGCGGGGTGCTCGCAATCGCCAATCTGCGGGGCGGCGGCGAATATGGGAACGCGTGGCACGACGCCGGACGGTTGCACCAGAAGCAGAATGTGTTCGATGATTTCATCGCGGGCGGTGAATATTTGATCGCGCAGGGCATTACCTCGAAGGACAAGCTTGCGATTCAGGGGGGGCGAACGGCGGGCTGTTGGTCGGTGCGGTCGTCAACCAGCGACCCGATTTGTTCGCGGCGGCACTTCCGGCGGTCGGTGTTATGGACATGCTGCGCTTTAACAGGTTCACGGCGGGACGTTACTGGACCGACGACTATGGCGATCCGGCGATCGAGGCGGACTTCAAGACCCTCCGTGCCTATTCGCCGTATCATAACATCCACAGCGGCACCGCTTATCCCGCGATCCTCGTCACGACCGCCGACACCGACGACCGCGTGGTTCCTGGTCACAGCTTCAAATATGCTGCTGCACTTCAGGCGGCCGATCTTGGGCCGAAACCGCACCTCATCCGAATCGAAACTCGCGCGGGGCATGGGTCGGGCAAGCCGACCGACAAGGTGATTGCCGAAACTGCCGACGAATGGGCTTTTATTGCGAAGTGGACGGGCATGACGGTGACGACGAAATAGACAGCGGCGCGCGTCCCCGTTAGGCGGGGCCATGCCAGCCGCAACAATTCTTATCGTCGACTTTGGAAGTCAGGTCACTCAACTCATCGCCCGCCGCGTCCGCGAGGCCGGTGTTTATTGTGAGATCGCCCCGTTCAACGCCGCAGAGGCCGCGTTCGACCGGCTCGATCCGGCAGGTATTATCCTGTCGGGTGGCCCGGCTTCGGTCACTCACGCTGATAGCCCGCGTGCGCCACAGCGATTCTTCGAAGCGGGCCTGCCGATTCTCGGCATCTGTTACGGCCAGCAGACGATGGCATCGCAATTGGGAGGCAAAGTCGGCAGTGTCGAATCGCGGGAGTTCGGCCGCGCCTTCCTGAAGGTCGATGAGCCTTGCGTGTTGTTCGACGGGCTTTGGAAACAGGGCGAAAGCCATCAGGTGTGGATGAGCCACGGCGATAAGGTCGAGGCTTTGCCGCCCGGCTTTCGCGTGGTCGCAACGTCGGAACGCGCGCCCTATGCGGTCGTTGCCGATGACAAACGCCGCTTCTACGGCACGATGTTCCACCCTGAAGTCGTCCACACCCCCGACGGCGGCAAGCTGATCGCCAACTTTGTCCGCCACGTTTGCGGATTGAAGGGCGACTGGACGATGGCCGGCTATCGCGCGGCAAAGATTGCCGACATCCGTAAGCAGGTCGGCGGCAAGAAGGTGATCTGCGGCCTGTCGGGCGGCGTCGATTCGGCGGTTGCGGCGGTCCTGATTCATGAAGCGATCGGCGATCAGTTGACCTGCGTTTATGTCGATCACGGCCTGATGCGGCTTGGCGAGAGCGAGCAGGTCGTTGGCTTGTTCCGCGAGCATTATGGTATCCCGCTGGTCCATGTGAACGCGGAAACCCTGTTCATGAACGGCCTGAAGGGGCTGACCGACCCGAGGAAAAGCGCAAATTCATCGGCAAGACGTTTATCGAAGTGTTCGACGACGAAGCCAAAAAGATCGGCGGTGCGGACTTTCTTGCGCAGGGTACGCTGTATCCCGACGTCATTGAAAGCGTCAGCTTCACCGGCGGCCCCAGCGTCACGATCAAGAGCCATCACAATGTCGGCGGCCTGCCCGAACGGATGAAGATGGGGCTGGTCGAGCCGTTGCGCGAATTGTTCAAGGACGAAGTCCGCGTGCTTGGCCGTGAACTCGGGTTACCCGAAGTGTTCGTCGGCCGTCACCCGTTCCCCGGTCCGGGTCTTGCCATCAGAATCCCCGGCGAGGTTACCAAGGAACGCTGCGACGTGCTTCGCAAGGCAGACGCCATCTATCTTGAGGAGATCCGCAATGCAGGCCTCTACGATGCGATCTGGCAGGCGTTTGCGGTGCTGTTGCCTGTAAAGACCGTCGGCGTGATGGGCGACGGACGGACGTATGAAAACGTGTGTGCGTTGCGGGCAGTCACCAGCACCGACGGAATGACGGCTGACATTTATCCGTTCGATGCCAGTTTCCTGAGCCGTGTCGCCACCCGCATCGTCAACGAAGTGCAAGGCATCAACCGCGTGGTGTACGATTACACCAGCAAGCCGCCCGGTACGATCGAGTGGGAGTGAGCAAAAATGCCGATCGAGCTGACCTCCGCCGCGATTGCGTGGGATGAGCAAGCCACGTTAATCGATCTTGACGGCACCGCGCCCTTCATCGGAACCCTCCACGATTGTGTGCGCCACTTCGCTGCGTTCAAGGCGGCCACTCAGGCGGATTCACGCGTCTTGCTCACGAAACCTGTATTTCGCGTCGGACGTAAGACGCGCACCTGGATCCTTAATCCGGACGAATTGATGCGGCTTGCCGAAACTATGGCTACCGGCGAAAATCGGTCCGATCAGGGTTAGGCGCGCCGTGATTTTATACGGCATGCCGATTGGGTCGCGAAAGGCTATTTTTCTGGCAGGCTGAAGGGCTGATCTTGGTGGATTGCCGACCGTCCGCTCCCCTGCGAGAACACAGGAAAGCGGACCGCGAGTTCAAAGCGCGAAGGTGACGTGGCCATTCTCATCAATGGGCCAGTTTGGATTCCACGCTATCTCCCAAGCGTGATCATCAGGATCGGCCACATAGCCTCGGAACCCACCATGCGAGGAGGCATCTGCCGGTCTGATGAGACGGCCGCCGGCAGTGACCAACTGCTCCATCACGCCTGCAACGTCCGCTTGGCTTGGCACATTGTGCGCGAACGAAAATGCGCCGGGCGTAGATAGCCCAGAGCGGGCCATGTCTTTTTCAAGCGCGGACTTCTCGAAGGTCCCGAGCACAAATCCATTCATCTGATAAAAGATGATTTCGTCATTCTCGAACACAGGCGCCCATCCAAATCCCTCAAAGTAGAACCGACGGGAGCGTGCCAAATCGCTGATGCCAAGAGTGATGACGGAGATCTGCTGTTGCATATCCAAAGCCTTTCATTCGCTGCTGCACCGTTACAACAACGTTCAAGGTCTTGGGACTCAACGCCGCAGCGAGGGACAGGGCCTGATTTCGCAGGGATTGGGCTAACCGCACCGATCTTCCCTTTTTCGACAGGCCGTTTGTAGCGACGTCGAATATGGCTGGCAACGTCCGCAAAGGGGCGGTTGCCGCCGTTTGCAAAAAGCCGGAATGCCTCTGGATGGTGGATAGCTGCCGTTCCGCTGGTCACTGAGACTGGAAAGCTGCCATCTAGCTCAACCGTTGTTTAAACGCCGCCGCCCCAAAACATCTAAACGGGAAAAGTGAACAACGCGACCAACCCGGTCGCAAAAGGGTAGAGGTCGTAAAACCAGCGAGCCTTTCGCGAGAGGATAGCCGCTCCAACTAAAAACAGCAAAAACAGAACTGGCACCCCGGCATACAGGATTATTTGTGCTGTTGCTGGGTAGCCGGGAATGTGTCGCGACCTTATACCAATAAGACCTTCAACACCCGACACCAACAAAAGTGACCACAGTAATGCAATCAGGGTCGTTGTAAGGTCGTTCCACCGCATCGCATCTTTGTCGCGTAAATCGCTAAGGTCCGCAACTGGACGGGAGCGTCCATTCTACCGGCGCCGAGCCGAAATGTCTCGAAATGGTGGGAAGCGGTCGTAGCTATTGAGTGATCGCTTGACCTAAACCGTAGAGCAAAGCCCCCAACATCACCAAGTACGTCGCCACATACGCCCAGAACCAAATTGGCTCGTCAGATCTGGCTACATTCTGCCCGCGAAGCCACATCGACCCGGAGCGGATCGCACCGAATGTCCTCCACAGCACGAACGCTGCGCTCCCTCCGCATGACAGCCCCATGAACAACGCCAATCCAACGGGTAATGAATGTTGGCTCATCGCGGACTCCTCGGAGTGATCATACCCGGCACGTTAACGTCTGCAAATGGGCGCGAACTGCCCGACGCCTATCACCAGCTTGTCGTTAACGGCGAATGGCAAAACTGGTGGGAAGCGGACGTTGACACAGCCGTCCTCTGCGGCATGATCGCATCATGGAGAAAACAGGCGACCTCGCCCCCACCCTCTTCCTTTTTCTCCTGATCGACGTTGCGGTATTTTTAGTTTGCATCGGCGCTATCGTGTGGTGGCAGCGCCGCTTCCATCCAACGCCGCCGATCGTTTACGCGGCTTGGGCAGGCCTCCTCTGGAGCTATGTAAACTTCGTGGGCTTGGCGATCGTGCCGGAAAACCTGATCCTCACAACGATTGCGACGGCTTAGTACAAGGCACCGCTCTCGTCGTTTTCACTTGGTTCCTCGCAAGACTGATTGGTTCCCGGCCCCCTCGCTGACGAGCCGCGCCACCCTCACTACGCAATGTCCGGAATTGGGCGTTTGCAGACAGATGACTTCTGTTGGCTGACGCCGCAATCGCGGATAGGGCGACACAGATTCGACAGAGGAACCGCGATGACGTTGACTGTTTACGGTATACCAAATTGCGACACGGTGAAAAAAGCGCGGACGTGGCTCGATGCACATGGCGTTGCCTTCGTTTTTCACGACTATAAAAAGGCAGGCATCGATCAGGTTTCACTGGCGCGTTGGTGCGATGGTCTCGGGTGGGAAGCCGTGCTCAACAAAGCCGGTACAACCTTCCGTGCCTTACCTGCCGAAGATAAAGCCGACTTGACGCGCGACAAGGCCATCAAGCTGATGATCGCCAACCCTTCGATGATCAAACGTCCGATTGTCGAGGGCGAGGGGGTGTTGCTCGTCGGTTTCAAACCCGAATTATGGACAACGACTTTAGGCTAAGCTGGACAGCGCACCGTGTAATTGCCAATGCGCTGCGCCATGACACGCCAACTCATCTCATCCGGTTCGCCATTCGAAACCACCGTCGGCTATAGCCGTGCCGTCGTGCAGGGGGACTGGTGCTTCGTCGCCGGAACCACTGGCTATGATTATGCCAATATGACGATGCCCGACAGTGTCGAGGATCAGGCGGCCAACGCGCTCGCTACGATTGCAAAAGCGCTGGCGGAGGGGGGCTTCGCAATGGCCGATGTGGTCCGCGCAACCTATTATATCGCCGACGCGGCCTATTGGTCGGCAATCGGCCCCGTGCTGGGCGCGGTGTTCGCCGACATACGCCCGGCGGCAACCTGCCTTGTAACCGGCCTCGTCACTCCCGAAATGAAGATCGAGATAGAGGTTACGGCATTCAAGGGATAATGCGATGGTGAAGGCAGTCTGGAACGGCGTAACGATCGCCGAGAGCGACGACATTGTAGTTGTCGAAGGCAATCATTATTTTCCTGCCGAATCGGTAACTCCCGGTGTGCTTTTCGATAGCGCTACGACGTCGGCGTGCCCGTGGAAGGGGACAGCGAACTATTATTCCGTCCGGGCCGGTGGCGCAGAAAACCGCGACGCTGCGTGGTATTATAAATGTCCAAAGCGCGAGGCGAGTGAAATTGCCGGGCGCGTCGCTTTCTGGAAGGGCGTGGTCGTTAGCTGAGCAAGGGGCTGTGGCAATGCCGGCGCCACCGGGTTAGAAGCGGGCCATGTCCACGACCTACACAATCGATACCTCCACCAGTCGCGCGACCCCGACGCCGGCTCCGATGAAGCGCCTGACCATTCCGGCAATTCGCAAGGCGAAGGGAAAGACGCCGCTGGTGATGCTGACCGCATACACTGTGCGGACGGCGCAATTGCTCGATCCGCATTGCGACATGCTTCTCGTCGGTGATTCGCTGGGGCAAGTGATATATGGCCTGCCGTCCACGGTTCCCGTCACGCTCGAAATGATGTGTGCTCATGGCGCGGCGGTCGTGCGCGGCAGCTATCATGCCGTCGTCCTGATCGATATGCCGTTCGGAAGTTACGAAGCATCGCCTGAGCAGGCATTCCACAGTGCGGCGCGCATCCTGAAGGAAACGGGAGCCGCCGGGGTCAAGCTGGAGGGCGGCGAGGCGATGGCGCCAACGATAGCCTTTCTTTCGGCGCGTGGAATTCCTGTGATGGGGCATATCGGACTGACCCCGCAGGCCGTAAACCAGCTTGGCGGATATGGCGCACGAGGCCGGAGCGAAGCTGAACGTGCCAAGATAATCGCCGACGCAAAAGCCATCGACAGCGCGGGTGCATTTGCTTTCGTGATCGAAGGCGTTGTCGAACCGATAGCGGTAGAGATCACCAACAGCGTTTCCTGCCCTACCATCGGCATAGGTGCATCGGTGCATTGCGACGGACAGGTGCTGGTCGCCGAAGATATGCTTGGCCTGTTCGATCGCACGGCGCGCTTTGTAAAACGCTATGCCGACATGTCGGGATTGATCGGCGATGCTGCGCAAAAATACGCCGCCGAAGTCCGTGATCGCAGCTTTCCCACGCCGGATCAGACCTACGCGCCCAAGGACTAGCCGTGCGCGTGCACCAACGCTAAGGGTGCGGCGGTTTATCGTGAGAGAGAATTGAAATTGGCCTCGACGCCCCCGACCAACGAAGCCTTTCTGCGCGAAGTCGATGACGAACTGCGGCGCGACCAGTTTGCCAGCATCTGGCAGCGCTGGGGTCGCTTGATCGTTATCGGGATCGTCGCCGCGCTTGTCGCACTTGGCGGGTTTTTATACTGGCAGTCGCGACAAGCGGAAGCCGCTGGCGTCGAAGGCGAACAGCTTTCCGGCGCTATGGACGATCTGGCCGTAGATAAAACACAGGGGTTGGCCCCCGGCTGGATGCGCTCGCTACGTCGAAAGTCCCTGGGTATAAGGCTGCTGCTGCGCTGACCCTGGCCGACCTCGCCGTTCAAAAAGGCGATTTGAAAAGTGCCGCTGCGCAATTCGGTGCGGTTGCCGCTGATACGTCACTGGCCCAGCCATATCGTGATCTTGCGCTCGTTCGCCAGACCGCGAGCGAGTATGACACGCTTAAGCCGGAACAGGTCGTTGCCCGCCTGAAACCGCTCGCCATTCCCGGTAATCCGTGGTTCGGCAGCGCGGGTGAAATGGTCGGCGTGGCCTATATGAAAATGAACAAGCCCGACCTTGCCGGAGCAACGTTCAAGGCGATGATTGGCGACGAACAAGTGCCGCCGACGATCCGTTCGCGCATCGTTCAGTTGGCAGGTATATTTGGTGTCGAGGCGATACCAGCGGGCGCAGGCAAAGCCGCCGCGACCGGCAACGCCACCGGTAAGGACAAGAATTAGAATGATGAAGACCAAAACGGGCGCGCGGTATTATCGCGGAGCAATGGCGCTGGCTCCGGTTCTGGGGCTGGCACTGGCGCTTAGCGGCTGCGGTGTGTTCAAGGCGAGTAAGCCGAAGTCGATGCTGGCCGGTGATCGCGTTCCGATCCTGACCAGCGAAAACGGCGTCGAAGTAGAGCCTGCACTGGCCGGTGTTGCGGTCACATTGCCGCCTGCCACGCCCAACGATGCCTGGGGTCAACCCGGCGGCAGCGCGAGCAAGTCGATGGGGCATCTCGCCCTTGGTACTACCCTGTCGCAAGCATGGATGGCGCGCGTCGCCAGTTCGTCAAAGGCGACGCGCCTCGCCGCGACCCCGGTCGTCGCTGGTGGCAAGCTTTATGTCATGGATACCGACGCACGCATCACGGCGTTCGATGCAGTCACCGGTGCAAAGACATGGTCGGTTGTGTTCGGCGACGACGGCATTGCGCCCCCTGTGGCGGCCGAGCCCGCTGCGGCACCTGATGCCGCGGCCCCCAGCGATGATGGCAAGAAAAAGAAGAAGAGCAAAAAGAAGAATAACAACAACGCGTTGTTCGGTGGTGGGGTCAGCGTCGATGACGGGATATTGTACGCAACCAACGGCATGGGCGATGTCGGCGCGCTGAAGATCGCCGATGGTTCGGTTATCTGGAAAAAGCATCTGAGCGCCCCATTGCGCGGTGCTCCTTCTGTTGCGCTCGGCAATATCTATGTCATGAGCCAGGACAATCAGTTGTTCGCTCTGCGTGCAACCGACGGCAATACTGAATGGACAGAGGCTGCCGCGGTATCAGTGGCCGGGGTGTTCGGCGTTGCGGCTCCTGCGATTGGCCAGGGAACGGTGGTTAGCGGCTTTTCCTCGGGCGATCTGACGGCCTATCGTTACGAGAATGGCCGCAGCGTCTGGCAGGACACGC
The DNA here is from genome assembly GCF_003660165.1 of Sphingomonas paeninsulae. Lineage (NCBI taxonomy): Bacteria > Pseudomonadati > Pseudomonadota > Alphaproteobacteria > Sphingomonadales > Sphingomonadaceae > Sphingomonas > Sphingomonas paeninsulae. Next base: position 720,386 of record NZ_CP032829.1, on the reverse strand, counting down.
TTTCGCGCACCAGCATCAACACATCGGTTGGTACGTTGACGGATATCGATGCCAACCCTGTGATCGATCAGGGGCGCGTGTTCGCAATTGGACTGGGTGGCCGCATGGTCAGCCTTGAACTCGTCACCGGCCAGCGCCTGTGGGAACTGAACGTTGCCGGGCTGTCGACCCCTGGGTTGCCGGTGAGTGGGTGTTCGTCGTGACCGACGAGGCAAAGCTGCTTTGCATAGCGCGCGCAACGGGTAAAATCCGCTGGGTTTCACAGCTTGAGCGCTTCCGCAAGGGCAAGGCCAAGAACGGTACAGTGACCTGGACTGGTCCAGTGCTGGCAGGCGATCGCCTGATCCTCGCCAATTCGACGGGTGAGATGGTGACCGTTTCGCCGACCGATGGGAAAACGCAGGATACGACCAAGATCGGCCAGCCGGTATTCCTTCAACCGATCGTCGCCAATTCGGTGCTTTACATATTCGACAATTCGGGGCGCATCACCGCGTTTCGTTGAACGCGAACGGATAGCGCACTCCCCGTAAAGATAGCGGGAGCGGGCGCGATTTGTTACGCTCATCCAACCACCCCTCCTTACCCTCTCCCTGAAACCGGGAGGGGGGAAAGATTCAAACAATGTCTTTGCCCGTCGTCGCCATTATCGGTCGTCCAAATGTGGGCAAATCGACGCTGTTTAACCGGCTTGTCGGCAAGAAAGTCGCGCTTGTCGATGATCGGCCCGGTGTCACCCGCGACCGTCGTGAAGGTGATGCGAACCTGAGCGGTATGAATTTTCGCCTGGTGGACACCGCCGGGTTCGAAGAAGACGATGCCGCCACTCTGCCGGGCCGGATGCGGGCGCAGACGCAAGCGGCGGTTGCAGGCGCAGATGTGGCGCTGTTCGTCATCGATTCGCGAGCGGGTCTAGTTCCGCTCGATCAGGAAATTGCGCGCTGGCTGCGTGGTACGAATACGCCGGTCATACTGATTGCCAACAAGGCCGAAGGGCGTGCTGGCGATAGTGGTGTGTACGAATCTTTCTCGCTTGGCTTTGGCGAACCGATTCCGTTCTCTGCCGAACATGGCGAGGGACTGGCGGATCTGTTCGATGAATTGATGCCGCATCTTGACCGGATCGCTGTCGAAGCGGTGGTAGAGGAAGATGATGAATCGCCCAGTGCGCCATTGAAGATGGCAATTGTTGGACGACCGAATGCGGGCAAATCGACGCTGGTGAACAAGATTCTCGGTGAAGAGCGCATGATTACCGGCCCAGAGGCTGGCATCACGCGCGATTCGATTGCCATCGAATGGGAATTCGAAGGCAGGGCGGTTCGCCTGATCGATACGGCTGGGCTGAGGCGCAAAGCCAAGGTCGAGGACAAGCTGGAAAAGCTTTCGGCTGCCGATACCGCCCATGCCATCGATTTCGCCGAGGTTGTCGTGCTGTTGCTCGATGCCACGCGCGGGCTGGAAGCGCAGGATCTGCGCATTGCCGACCAGATTTTCGAAGAAGGTCGCGCGATGGTTATCGCGCTGAACAAATGGGACGTTGCCGAAGGGCAGTCCGCGCTGTTCAACGGCGTGCGCTTCGCGCTTGATGAGGGGTTTGCACAGGTCAAGGGCGTTCCGCTGCTGACGGTATCGGCAGCGACCGGCAAAGGGCTGGATGTGCTGCTGAAGGTCGCCTTCGAGACGCGTGATGCCTGGTCGAAGCGCGTGCCTACCGGTGAGCTCAACCGCTGGTTCGAACGCGCGCTGGAGGCCAATCCGCCGCCTGCGCCCGGTGGTCGTCGCATCAAATTGCGCTACATCACGCAGATCAAATCGCGCCCGCCAAGCTTTGTGATCTTCGGGACGCGCGTGGATCAGTTGCCTGAAAGCTATCGCCGCTATCTGGTCAACGGTATCCGTCGCGAACTTGGCTTTGGTGCTGTGCCTGTCCGCTTGACCTTCCGCGCGCCGAAAAACCCGTTCGCGCCGACTTAATCCGGGGCCTGCGTAACACTGTATTTACTTGGATGCTCTAAGGCGAAGGCTTGTGGTGGGACACAAGTCGAACCCGTGGAGTGCCTTGAGTGTCCGAAGAAGCCGAAACGATTATCGACTGGGCCGGATTCTCGAGCGCGCGTAGCGAGCTTGGGGCCGATTTCGTGCGGATTCTCGGCTATTTTCGCGAAGATGGCGCGAAGTCGGTCGTGGCGATCGAAGATGCCATGCGTTCCGCCGATGCAGCCGCAATGGTGCTGCCAGCGCACACATTAAAAGGCGAGGCATCGCAGTTTGGAGCAGATGCGCTCGCCGACCTTGCCGAAAAGATCGAAATCGTCGCCCGCCAGAGCGTTGAATGGCGACAGAGCCCCGATGAGGCGCTTCCTGATGTCGTCAAGCTGCGTGGGCTGTTTGACGACACCTTGCTAGCCTTTGAACGCGAGACCAATCCGCTGGTGGAACGCCGTGCCTTCGGACGTAAAGCCGAAGCCGCCAATCAGCGGTTCGGCCAGCTTTAAACGCGACCGTTCAGCTTTCGCCTTCAGCCTTTGACTGCAACTGAATATAGTTGGCGATGCCCATCTGGCGGATCATGTCGAACTGACGCTCCAGCGTATCGACATGCTCTTCTTCGCTTTCGAGAATGTGCGCGAGGATGTCGCGGGTCACATAATCGCGCACCGTTTCACAATAAGCGATGCCATCGCGAAGCGGGGGAAGGGCTTCTTCCTCGAGCGCCAAATCGGCTTTTAGAACCTCCTCGACCGACTCTCCGATGCGGAGGCGTCCAAGCAGTTGGAAGTTAGGCAGGCCGTCGAGAAAAAGGATTCGCTGCGACAGTGTGTCTGCGTGCTTCATCTCATCGATGGATTCGCCATATTCGAATTTGGCGAGCTTATGCACGCCCCAATGATCGAGCATCCGGTAATGCAGGAAATACTGGTTGATCGCGGTCAGCTCGTTCTTGAGCGCCGTATTCAGAAATTCGATGACCTTTGGATCGCCCTTCATGGCGCAATGCTCCGCTGCAAATTCTGTCGTAGCATAGACGCAATGAAGTTAAATAATAGGCAGAAAATGGCGGATTTCAGCCATTTCTTTGCTAATGCGACCGTCAAGCAGTCGCGTGCTCGGACGCTATGATTTCACGTGCGAAGGGAATGCACTGACCACATTTCACCTGACAGCCAAGCCGCCGATAAGCGCATTTGGGCTCGAACGACCCCGCACGTGCGGCATCCCGGACCTGATTTTCGCGAATCGCGTTGCAGATACATACGACCATGACCACTCGCTAGCGCGAATGATAATGGCTCGCAATAGGAAGTTTGTATGTTGCGATTAAACTGCTTCCTTGCGCCTGTCGAAAGATCCGTGTGCTTGTTGAGGTAGAAAGACGGACAATCCTTCGACAGGCTCAGGAAAGCGGGGGTGTCTTATGAAATGCCGTCGCCCATCAGATTCGGGAAAAAGCCCTCGTGTGCGACGCTCAGATCAGAGACAGAGACACCGAGAATCTCGTTACCCCCAGTTGTACCGATGCGGTGAGTCTGACCGCCCTGTGCATCGAAACTGTCATTGCCCGCGCCAAGGTGCTTTTCAAAAGCGGCAACGTCGGCAACCGTCACGATGTAACGGCTCTGATCCTCTCCGAACCACCATGCTTCCGGGGTCATATCGTGTGTGGCAGCTGCAGTTATTGCGCCAAGCTTGCCAGCCAGTGCCATTTCCGCAAGCGCTACTGCCAATCCACCATCCGACAGATCGTGGACCGCAGTAACAAGTCCTGCGGCGATCCATTCGCGAACATGGGAGCCGTTCAGACGCTCGGCATGGAGATCGACCGGAGGCGGTGGCCCATCTTCGCGACCAACGACATCCCTTAGCCAAACCGATTGCCCGATATGGCCGTTGCTTTTGCCGAGAAGGTAAATCGCCTCACCCACGGCCTTGAACGCGATTGTGGCCGATTTCGACCAGTCGGCCAGCAACCCGACGCCACCAATTGCAGGCGTTGGCAAGATCGCGCTGCCGGTGCCGTCGTCGTTCTTGGTTTCGTTATAAAGCGACACGTTGCCACTCACGATCGGGAAGTCGAGGGCGCGACAGGCTTCGCCCATCCCCTCGATACAACCCACAAACTGGCCCATGATCTCAGGGCGCTGCGGGTTGCCGAAGTTCATGCAGTCGGTGGCCGCCAGCGGCTTGGCGCCCACAGCGCTCAAATTCCGATACGCTTCGGCAATCGCCTGCTTCCCGCCCTCGACCGGATCGGCATAGCAATAACGCGGGGTGCAATCGGTCGTGATCGCCAGCCCCTTTTGCGTGCCGTGGACGCGTACGACGGCAGCATCGCCGCCGGGCCGCTGGACGGTATCCGCTCCGACCTGACAGTCATATTGCTCCCAGATCCAGCGACGGCTGGCGATGTCGGGCGATCCCATCAGCTTCAACAGATCGGCACCGATATCGGCTGACTGCGGCACGTCGGTCAGGGCTGCGCGCTTTGGCGTTGGCACCCACGGGCGGTCATAACGCGGCGCATCGTCGGCGAGTGGACCAAGCGGAATGTCGCAAACGACATCGCCCTTCCACGTCAGCACCATATGGCCGGTCTCGGTCACTTTGCCGATAACCGCGAAGTCGAGTTCCCACTTCTTGAAGATGGCTTCCGCGAAATCTTCGCGCCCCGGCTTCAGGACCATGAGCATCCGCTCCTGCGATTCGCTCAGCATCATTTCATACGGCGTCATGCCGGTTTCGCGGCACGGCACGGCGTCCATGTCGAGTTCGATGCCGACCTGGCCCTTGCTCGCCATCTCGACCGCCGAAGACGTCAGTCCAGCCGCGCCCATATCCTGAATCGCGACGATTGCGTCGGAAGCCATCAGTTCGAGGCACGCCTCGATCAGCAGTTTCTCGGTGAACGGATCGCCGACCTGAACCGTTGGGCGCTTCTCCTCCGAATCCTCTGAGAAGTCCGCGCTTGCCATCGTAGCACCGTGGATGCCGTCGCGACCGGTTTTCGAACCGACATAGACGATAGAGTTGCCGACACCCGAAGCCGCCGAGTAAAAAATCTTGTCCTGTTCGGCCACGCCAACCGTCATCGCGTTGACGAGGATGTTACCATCATAAGCGGCGTGGAAGTTCACCTCACCACCAACTGTCGGCACGCCGACGCAATTGCCGTAGCCACCGATGCCGCGCACGACTCCGGCAATAAGGTGCTTCATCTTCGGATGATCGGGCCGCCCGAATCGCAACGCGTTCAGGTTCGCAACCGGCCGCGCGCCCATCGTGAAGACATCGCGCAGGATGCCGCCAACGCCCGTCGCCGCGCCCTGATAGGGTTCGATATAGCTTGGGTGGTTATGGCTCTCCATCTTGAAGATGACTGCCTGACCGTCGCCGATATCGACCACGCCAGCGTTTTCGCCCGGCCCGCAAATGACCTGCGGTCCGGTAGTCGGCAGCTTTTTCAAATGGATAATCGAAGATTTATAGCTGCAATGTTCCGACCACATCACCGAAAATATGCCGAGTTCGGTCATATTGGGCTCACGGCCCATCGCGTTCAGGACGCGTTCGTATTCTTCGGGGGAAAAGCCGTGTTCGGCGACGATCTGGGGCGTGATATCCGACATGGCACGCCCTTAGCGAGATGGCCTCTGTTCGTATAGTCAGTCAGGCAGGCGATCCGGCATCCACAGCACGATCGTTCGGGGCATCGATCCGCGACAATATTCCCCCCGCGCCGTGGTGCCCCAAACCTGCTTCTTGGTAAGGAACACATACCATCCCCATGCGGCACCCGCATGGCGCAGTAACTGGAACGTGAGCGGCTCTACCACAGCCGATGCCAATGCGCCCCACGGACTGAGGCGCTGGCCGGTCCAGTGCCGGTAAAGTTTCAGCGACCACAGCAGATAGCAAAGGTCGATCACCACCTTGGCGACCATTGCGATGATGACGGGCAGGGCGACCTTCAGATTGCCGGTTACGATGAATGTTATGAGCAGCGCGAACGCGGCTAGCCCATAAAGTGGCTGCACCGTGTCCAGCGATTTCACCGGCATCATCGCAGTTCCAAGCGCGCCATAGCGCCGGTTGCCGATCATATCGCGGTTCCAGAGTTGGGTCTGGAGGAACCCGGCAAACCACCGCCGCCGCTGGCGAAGGAATGGCATCAGCGTGCCCGGACTATCGGTGCTGGCCTGAGCATCGCCCAGCACGCGTACCGTCCAGCCGAAATCATTGTCGATCGAATAGCGGTGGAGGCGGTGCATCACCTCATAATCCTCGACCAGACATTCGGGATCGAAGCCGCCCACTGCGACCAGCGCCTCACGCCGGAACCCTGCAAACGCGCCTGAAATCAGCAACAGGCTGTTCGACCCCATCCATGCATAGCGCGACATGAAATTGCGGACATATTCGTAGGTCTGGAACCACTGGAAAATACGGCCCGAATTACTGTCACCACAAATCGGACGCAGAACGCCGGTCGCCGCCACAAGTTTCGGTTCGGCGTCAAAGGCGCGCCGCATCGCCACCAATGCACCGGGTTCGAGCAGAGTATCGGCGTCCACGGTCAGTACGATATCGGCATCGATCAACGGGATTGCCATGTTCAGCGCGCGCGCTTTGCCGCTGCGGGGCAGGCGCAACCAGCGCAACGTTGGCGCGACAGTCCCGGCCTCACCCAAAGTACCGAGCAACGGCGGGCGCAGGCCATAGATGCGCGCCAGCACGGTCGCGCTGTCATCATCGGACCCGTCGTCGGCAATGACGATCAATTCTGGCGGGCTGGCCTGAGCAAGCAGCGCCTCGATCGTGACTTGCAAGACGGGGGCTTCATTATAGGCGGCCACGACGACCGCGAGCGAGGCGAGAGGCGGTCTTGCCGAAACAGCGGCGGGCTTACCGACCAGCCGATACGTTCGACGCGCCACGAAGATCAGCAGCGCCGTATCATAGAGAATATACACGAGCCCCACTGCCCATGCCGCAACACCCATCCGCACGAACCCCTGCGCGAACAGGGCGATGAACAGCGCCACCGCTGACATCCAGATCACCGCGCCGGTCCACGGTCGAGCAGGAGGGTTCAGCCGTGGCGATGTGGTGCCAAGCGTCTGTTCTAGCGTCTTCAGGGGCAAGATTTATCCTTTGGAACCGGCGCGCAATAGGTGCTGGACCTCGGCCATGCCAGCGTTAAGTTGCGGGAAATCACCTGAACCTCCTATTACCCAACCCCAGCAAAACCGGAGCCGAAGAATGGCAGTCGCTCGTTATACCCGCACGGCAATGGCGCTTCATTGGGTGATCGCTGCGTTGATTGTCATCAACGTCTTCCTTGCGCTGACGTGGGATTTCTATCCAGATGCGGGAGTTCGTCCGGCCATCGATATGCACAAGTCCATTGGTATTACGGTCCTTGGCCTCGCGATCATGCGGCTGTTGTGGCGATTGACGCATCGCCCGCCCGCGCTGCCGGTCCATCACAAAAAGTGGGAAAAGTTCAGCGCGCACGGTGTTCACCTGCTGTTTTATCTCGTCATCTTTGGGCTGCCCCTGACCGGCTGGATCATGGATTCGGCTTATAAGGATGCCGCGACCCATCCGATGTACTGGTTCGGCCTGTTCGAATGGCCGCGGCTGCCCAATGTGCTGGCGATGGACCCGGTTGCAAAAAAGACGGTGCACGACAGCTTTGCCAATTTTCACGAAAACCTTGCATTAGCGCTTTATATTCTGGTGTTTGCGCACATCGCGGGCGCTTTGAAGCATCAGTGGATCGACAGAGATCGCGAATTGATGCGGATGTGGCCGGGACGGAGCTAGCATGATCGACCTGGCCGGCCTGATCGAAGAGATCACAGCTGATGCCGCGCATGCGGTCGATCGCGGGAAGGTCGCGGACTATATCCCCAGCCTCGGTGGCGTCGATCCAAAGCATTTCGGTATCGCGATCGTGACCGCCGATGGGACAGTGCACAAGGGCGGCGATGCGGACGTTTCGTTCTCGATCCAGTCGGTATCAAAGGTCTTTGCGCTGACCCTTGCTCTCGGCAAGATAGGCGAGACGTTGTGGCGGCGGGTTGGCGTGGAACCATCGGGGTCCGCGTTCAACTCGGTCGTCCAGCTTGAGGCTGAAAAGGGCATCCCGCGCAATCCGTTCATCAACGCAGGTGCGATCGTCGTGTCGGATGTCGTCCTCGGCGGCTCCGAACCGCGCGAAGCGATTGGCGATATATTGCGTTTCGTCCGTTTCCTTTCGGGCGACGAGAGCGTCTTTATCGATTCAGAAGTTGCCAGTTCCGAAGAACAGACCGGGTTCCGTAACGCGGCGCTTGCCAATTACATGCGCTCTTTCAACAATATGGAGCATGATGTCGGAGGCGCTCTGCGCGTCTATTTCCACCAATGTGCGATTGCGATGAACTGCACGCAACTGGCTCTTGCCGGACGGTTTTTGATGCTCGACGGTCGCCATCCCGACACTGGGCGCGCCGTCGTGTCCGCCGTCCGCGCACGGCGCATCATGGCACTGATGCTGACCTGCGGACATTATGACGGGTCGGGTGAGTTTGCCTTTCGTGTCGGGATTCCGGGGAAATCGGGCGTCGGGGGCGGCATCCTTGCCATCGTGCCCGGCAAGGCGAGCATTGCGGTCTGGTCGCCCGGCCTTAATAAACGCGGCAATTCACACCTTGGCAGCGAAGCGCTCGAACGCCTCGCTGCCGCTACGAACTGGTCGGTGTTTACGCCTTAATCTTACCCCAATTAATCCTGGGACTGGGGTCGAGCGGCGCCGTTCTGGAAATCGATCATCCAGCCTGGATATTCGGGAGGCAGTGCGCTGACCGTATCCAGCGTCTTCATATCCTCCGCGGTCAGTTTCACATCCACTGCTTTCAAATTATCCTCGAGCTGTTCGATCCGCTTCGCCCCGATAATCACACTCGTCACGAACGGTTTGGCGAGAATATAGGCCAGCGCAACCTGAGCCACCGTGCTGCCGTGTGCTTCCGCGATCGGACGCATCGCGTCGATGCAGTTGAACGCGCGGTCCTTGTTTACCGGTGGGAAATCGAACGCGGCGCGGCGGCCCTGATCTCCTTCACCATTGCGATTGTATTTCCCCGACAAGAGGCCGCCAGCGAGCGGCGACCACACCATCAGCCCGACCTTTTCGCTTTCCAGCAGTGGGATGATGTCGCGTTCCAGATCCCGGCTGGCGATGGTGTAATAGGCTTGTAGCGTTTCGAATCGCGCATAGCCTTTGGCTTCCGAACGGCCGAGAGCCTTCGCGATTTTCCAGGCCATCCAGTTAGACACACCGATATACCGTACCTTGCCGCTGCTCACGAGATCGTCGAGCGCGCGCAATGTTTCGTCGATTGGTGTGACTATGTCGGTGCCGTGCATCTGATATAAATCAATATGATCGGTATCGAGGCGCTTCAGGCTTGCATCCACCGCGTCCATGATATGCCCGCGCGATCCACTGCGGTCGTTTGGTCCTTCACCCATCGAGCCAAAAAACTTGGTGGCAATCACGGCATCGGTGCGCTTGGTGCCAAGGTTCTTGAAGGCGCGCCCGAGCATCTCCTCTGAAACGCCGTTCGAATAGACATTGGCCGTGTCGAAAAAATTGATCCCGGCGTTGATGGCGCGTTTGACGATCGCATCGACGCCCGGCTGGTCCAACCCCGCGATTGTGCCCCACATCGGATTGCCGTCACCGGTTTCGCCAAAAGTCATCGTGCCGAGACAAAGTTCGGAAACTTTCAGGCCGGTATTGCCCATTTGATTGTAGCGCATTCGGAATTCTCCGCGGGATTTGGGGAGGCTGAGAGATAAGAACCCGCGGGCTTCAAACAACCTCGCCATACCGGGTTTGCTTTGATAGATGGGAGCGGAATGATCGCGCGCACCGGCTCCTCCTCCGACCCCTTTGACCTGATTGTCGATTCGCCGTTCGATACTGCGTTGTCGGATCGGTATCTCGTCTATGCGATGTCCACGATCACAGCGCGATCGCTGCCCGACTTGCGTGATGGGTTAAAGCCCGTTCATCGGCGACTGTTGTGGGCGATGCGGTTGCTGAAGCTCGATCCGGCCAGCGGGTATAAGAAATGTGCGCGCGTCGTCGGCGATGTTATCGGCAAATATCACCCGCACGGCGACCAGTCGGTTTATGATGCAATGGTCCGCCTCGCGCAGACGTTTTCGCTGCGTTATCCATTGGTCGATGGGCAGGGGAACTTTGGCAACATCGATGGCGATGGCGCTGCTGCTTATCGGTACACCGAGGCTCGGCTGACCACGGTCGCAATGGATGTGATGGCCGGCCTTGACGACGGCACCGTAGATTTTCGCGCTACCTATAACGGGGAAGACGAAGAACCCGAACTCATGCCGGGCCTGTTCCCGAACCTGCTTGCAAATGGTTCGAGCGGTATTGCCGTTGGCATGGCGACCAGCATTCCGCCGCACAATGTCGCCGAAATCCTCGATGCCGCGGCGTTGCTGATTGATCAGCCCGACGCGGACGACGCCAAGCTGATGGCCTTTGTGCAAGGCCCCGATCTCCCAACCGGTGGTCTGATCGTCGATCACCCGTCGGCAATTGCGCGTGCTTACGAGACGGGGCGGGGGTCATTCCGTGTTCGTTCGCGCTGGCATATCGAGGATCTTGGGCGCGGGACCTGGGTCGCCGTCGTCACCGAAATTCCTTATGGCGTACAAAAGGGCAAGCTGATCGAGGCCATCGCCACGATCATCAACGACAAGAAGCTGCCGATCCTCGCCGACGTCCGCGATGAAAGCGATGAGGCAATCCGCGTCGTCATCGAACCGCGCAGCCGCTCGGTCGATGCCGATGTGCTGATGGAGAGCTTGTTCCGGCTGACCGAACTCGAAGTAAAGATCTCGCTTAATCTCAACGTTCTCGGTGCCGATCGTACGCCGCGCGTGATGAGCCTGAAGGCGGTGCTGAACGCGTGGTTGCTCCACCAGTTCGAAGTCATGATCCGTCGCGCGAATCACCGGATCGGCAAGATCGACGACCGCATCGAACTGCTCGACGGTTATCTGATCGCTTATCTGAACCTCGATCGCGTGATTGAGATCATCCGGACCGAAGATGAGCCGAAACCGGTGATGATCGAGGAGTTTTCGCTCAACGACCGGCAAGCCGAAGCTATTCTCAACATGCGGCTACGCTCGTTGCGGCGGCTTGAGGAAATGGAAATCAAGAACGAACGCGGCAAGCTCGACAAGGAACGTCAGGGACTGGCTGCGCTCGTCGAAAGCCCGGCTCGCCAGCGCACCAAGCTGAAAAACGACCTCGGCAAACTCCGCGAACGCTATGGCCCGGAAACCGTTTTGGGCAAGCGCCGCACGACCGTCTCCGAAGCCGCGCCTGCCAAGGAAGTGCCGCTCGATGCGATGATCGAACGTGAGCCGGTGACCGTGATCCTGTCGCAAAAGGGCTGGATTCGGGCGTTGAAAGGTCATGCCGACCTTTCCAGCGCAGAGACGACAAAGTTTAAGGAAGGCGATGGGCCCGCATTCGCCATCCACGCCCAGACGACCGACAAGATCATGATCGCCGCCGCAGATGGCCGGTTCTACACGCTCGGCGCTGACAAATTGCCGGGCGGTCGTGGCTTTGGCGAACCGGTACGCCTGATGATCGACTTGCCTGGCGAAACCGGCATCATCCGTATGTTCACAGCGCGGCGCGATGCAAAATTGTTGCTGGTCGCCGGTGACGGTCGCGGCTTTGTTGCACAGGTTTCCGAACTGATCGCCGAGACGCGCAAGGGACGGCAGGTTGTTAATGTGAAGGCGGGCGCGAAACTGGCGATCGTTCGTTCGATTGCACCAGACCATGATTTCGTTGCGACGATTGGCGAAAATCGCAAGCTGGTGATCTTTCCATTGAGCGAACTTCCCGAAATGTCGCGCGGGCAGGGTGTGTCGCTTCAGCGTTATCGCGATGGCGGTCTGGCGGATGCAATCTCGCTGACTTTCGCCAATGGCCTGAGCTGGCCGATGGGTGGCGACAGCGGCCGCACACGGACGGAGGCTGATCTAACGCCGTGGCGGGCGGCTCGCGGTGCTGCTGGCCGGATGCCACCGACCGGGTTTCCCCGGGACAATAAATTCGGGATATAACCCCATTGGACTGTGCAAAATTTAGCACACCTTAACTATCCTCGATTAAGCCAGTGATATGGATATTGCTGCCAAGGCGCGCATGGCGATGCGCACCCGCTCCCCTGTTTCGGGAATATTGGTCGGCCGTGTCTCGAATATCGCAGATATCGTCAACGAAACGCCGGCTTACATCGCGATCCGACAGACGTATCTCGAAGCATTGCCAATTGCTGCAGCAGTCCTTGCTTTGCATGATGGCGATCTCGAAATCCACGCCGCGAACACCGCATGGAAACGCCTTGACCGACAGCGGGTTTCGGGGCGGGAACACATTCTTGATGGTGTCGGTTGCGCTGATGAGATCGTGGAGGTCATGAACGGCGATGCTGCGGCAAAGCAGTTCGACTGGCGCGATGGCGGCATAATCGACGGACGGCATTTCACAGTTTCGGTTGCTCCTCTTTGCGCCAGCGATCGTGCAGATGCGCGGGTATTGGTCACGCTGCTCGATCGCACGAGCGAAGTGCAGACCGAAAAGTCGCTGCGGCTCGAAATGCTGACGGACAGCTTGACCGGCTTGATGAATCGGGCCGGATTTGTCGAACACCTCGAAACGCGCATGGCCGACGACGGTAGCGAAAACTATGCCGTGATGGTGGTCGATCTGGCGCGATTTAGCCGCGTTAACGAATGTGTCGGATCCCTGGGTGGCGACGAACTCATCATTACAGTGGCACGCCGCCTGCTTTCGACACTGCGTGGATATGATCTTCTGGCGCGGACAGGTGCCAATGAATTCGCGATGGTCGTGCGCCTGATCGATGGACCGGGCGACGTGCTCCATGTCGCCCGCCGCGTCGGTGAGGTATTGGCGCGTCCTTGCAAATTGTCCGACTTTGAAATCAAGGTAGACTGCGCGATCGGTTGCGCGCTCGCTGCCGAAAGCGGCGTCGATGCCGAAAAATTGGTGCGGCACGCGCAGATCGCGCTGAATGAAGCCAAGCGCACGCAACGGGTCGAAATGTATCAGCCTGCCGCGCTTGCCGCGTCCAATCGACGATTCACGCTGGAAACCGAATTACGGCGCGCCATCGAATGCGAATCGCTGGACATGGCATTTCAGCCGCTGATGTCGCTCGATACCGGCCGGATAGCAGGGTTCGAGGCATTGGCGCGGTGGAATCACCCCGATCTCGGCATCATACAGCCGGCCGAATTCATTGCCGTTGCCGAGGAATCGGGCCTGATCGTGCCACTGGGTCGTTGGGCATTGAACCGCGCACTGGCGACGTTAAAAAGCTGGGATGAGGAAGCGCACCGCGTTTTGCCGCTGTATGTCGGTGTGAACCTGTCTGCGATCCAGGTCGCGCGCGACGATATCGCCGGACTGGTCGGCGGCGCGCTGCGGGATTACCACCTGTCGGGGTATCGGCTGTCAGTCGAACTTACCGAAAGCGCAATCGTAGCCGATCCCGACCGCGCCGGTCGCACGCTTGATGCGCTGAAATCAGTTGATGCCATGTTGGCGATGGATGATTTCGGCACCGGCTTTTCAAATCTTGCCAGTCTTCAGAAGCTGCCGATCGACACGTTGAAGATCGACCGCAGCTTCATCACCGGTATGCTCGGTGATCCCGACAAGGTTGCGATCGTGCGCGCAATCCTCAGTCTCGCTCAGGCGCTGGGGATGACGACGACTGCCGAGGGTATAGAATCGCGCGAACTTGCGCAGACGCTGGCGGCGCTCGGTTGTACGACGGGGCAGGGGTTCTTTTACGCTCCCGCTCTCGAAAGTGGAGCGGCCCTGAAATTCGCGCTGGACTCGCTTAGCTAGGTAACGCGCCGTCGACGATTACATCGAACGCCGCTCCAGTCGGAAACCCCGCCATGATCCACATTTCCTCGATCCGTGCCAACGTTCGTGAAACCTCTGGTCCCGATTCGACGCCGCGCGAAATCAGCGCGCCGCCCGAAATGGGCAGTTTGGGTTTGCGCCAGTGCGAAAGCGCGGCGAAGTCACCCGCTACGCCCTGACCGATCAGCAATCTATCGACTGCACTCTCCACGCCTATCCGATAGGCCAGCGCCGCAATGGGTTGGGCATTATCACTGGTACAGGCCATGACCAGCCGCCGCGATTTCGCGTTCGACAGTCGCAATCGCTTGGCGATTTCAGTGGCAGCTTGTGGACGTGCTCCGATCAACGCGGCCAGCCGACGTATTGCATTGGGGGGCAGGTTGAACTCAGCTTCCCGCAGGATCAGCCGCGCGAGCATGGCCGCGTCCTCGATCTCGGGCAGCACGGGCTTTAGTATCTGACGCGTCAGCATCAGCTCGACCGCCGGAACCGGATTTGCCACCGCCAGCAGTTTTATCAACTCATCCGCGATCCGTTCACGCGACAGTGCCATCAGGTCGTTCGCCCGAAGCGCGCACGCATCATATGCCGCAGCATCGGGCTCACCTTGTCCGAACCGCGCGTGAAAACGAAAGAAGCGTAATATCCGAAGATGATCCTCAGCAATGCGGGCGAGCGGCTCTCCGATGAAACGGACCACTCCGAGTTCGAGGTCTGCACACCCGTCGAACCAGTCGTACACTTGCCCGGTCAGTAAATCCGCCGACAGGGCATTGATCGTGAAATCGCGTCGCGCCGCGTCCTGCTGCCAGTCACCGGTATAGGCCACCGTCGCGTGGCGCCCATTGGTTGAGACATCACGCCGCAACGTCGTGATCTCGACTGGCCCGCCAGCGGTGACCGCCGTAATCGTTCCATGTGCAATCCCCGTTGGAACGGCCTTTATACCGGCTGCATTCAGCCGCTCGATGACTTGTTCGGGCCGCAACGTTGTCGCCATGTCGATGTCACTGACCGGCACCCCGAGCAGCCCGTCGCGTACGGCCCCGCCAACATAGCGTGCCGTATCGCCAAGCGTTGCGATGAGGTCGTCCAGTCCGGCACGGTGTCGCCATTCGGCGTCGGGAAGCGCGCCCCTCATCGCAGCCGCGCCGCAAGATTTGCGAGCATTGCCGCAGTAGCGCCCCAAATCCGGCGTTCGCCCCATGTGATCTGTAGATAGCGACGCTCTATCCCGTCGATCGTTGCGTGCTGTTCGACAAGATTTGCCGGGTCCAGAACGAAATTGAGCGGCACTTCGAACACCGCTGCAACCTCGGCATCATGCGGAACCAGTACCAGATCGGGCGCAATCACACCCAGCACCGGTACGATGTCGAAACCCGTTCCCGTTTGATATAGTCCCATCGTCCCGACGATCTCGACCGCAGAGGGTGGCAATGCAACCTCTTCCTGGGCTTCGCGCAGGGCGGCCGCGATTTCGTCAGCATCTTCGGGATCGACACGTCCCCCCGGAAACGCGATTTGCCCCGCGTGCCGTCGCATCGTTTCGGGGCGTAGCGTCAGGATCAGTCCCGGCTCAGGGCGATCGGTCACCGCAATCAACACTGCCGCCGCCATGCCGGTTCCCGCGCTTTTTCCCCGCATATCATTAGCGAAAGGCGCAGAAATTCCCGCGGTCGCTTCCAGCTTCAGCCTTAGTCTCGCCGCCAGATTCACGCTTCGGACATCGCAAAATAAAAACCGTTACTCCACAGGCCAACCGGTTCTTTGTCCTCGGTCTCGTCCAGCGCCAGATTGGCCAGTTCGTAATAGACCGATCGTGCTATCAGAGCCTCCATGCCACCGCGTACTTGCAGATAAGGGTGCGGGCCGTCGGCCTTCGTTTCAAACCGCAGCGCGTTTTCGGCACCTGCAACGACAAAGTCGCCGGTATTGAGCCGAAACGCCAGCTTGCGATGCTTTCCCGAACCTTCGCTCTTGACCTCGACCGCGACGAATGGGGCATCCTCGACCAGAATGTCGAGCTTTTCGCCCGGCGTCACAAGCACGTAACTGCCATCCGCCTCACGTCGCAGGATTGTCGAGAACAGCCGCACCATTGCTTCTCGCCCGATCGGTGATCCCTGATGATACCAGGTGCCGTCCCGCGCGATCCTCATGTCGCTGTCGCCACAATGTGTCGGGTGCCACTGATCCACCGGCGGCAGGCGCTTTTCGCTTAGCGCTTTTGCAATATCGGTCAGGCTCATTGTGGAGAGGTCGGGCAGGGGGTCCATCGGCATTGCATCGATCTAGGCGTTGACCCCAATTATTACAAAGGCGCGAGTGCAGCGACGCGGGGTCCAAGGAGACCGGTGGCTGGCAGCACGCCATCGTACCGGCACAGCAGCCGTCGTTGTTCGACCGGCCCCGGCACCGTCCAGCCCTGAGTCGCGTCGGCACTGAAGCCAAAGAATCGCCCATAATATTCGGGGTCGCCGATCATTACCAAGGGGTCGCGCGCTTTTGTTTCCACCAGAGCTGTCATCATCGCGCGTCCAATGCCGCCGCGTTGCAGACCGGGCACGACCGCGACGGGGCCGACCAGCACCATTGGCAGGGTGTCGAGAGCCGCCGGCCAGCTTTGCAACGTACCAATGAGTGTCTTGCCATCGAATGCGGCGAAACTCAGCGCCGGAATCACCGACATTCCTTCACGGATTCGGTACGCGGTGCGACTATGACGATCGAGACCGAACGCGTCGTCCAGCAGGGATTCAACAGCGGCAGAGTCGGCCAGCGACAGGGGGTGATATTTAACGTCATGGGTCGCGGGCACTTAGCGGCGTTTTCTGCGATTGGAAGTGTCGTTTGCTCGCACGGCCTTTTCATCCGGGCGCACGGTGTCTAGGCGGCGCTGATGAACGATTTGCTCCAGCTCGAAGTCCTCGATCTCGAAGTTCCGGTTCTGACCGGGATTTATTCGGAAGAGACGCACCTGCCTCAGCCGTTGCGCATATCTGTCATCGTCGATCTTGATGTGATGGATTGTTTCGCACCGGACACGCCATTGTCGGCATCAAAAAATTATATGGACCTGAAACGCGCGGCCACCACCGCTCTGCCATCGGACATCCATTTCGTTCTGGTCGAGGCTGTTGCCGATCATATCATCGACACTTTGATGATCCCCGACCCCCGTATCGCGCGAGTCGAAGTGCGGATCGTTAAGCTGGCTATTGCCGAGGAAAGTGAATCAATCGGAATACGTCGCGTGCGATACCGCAAGTAGGGAGGACAGCACGATGAAACTGGCACTCGTTACTGGCGGCAAACGGCGTGTCGGTGCCGCAATCGCCAAGCGCCTTGCTGCCGACGGCTGGACTCTGGCCCTGCACAGCCATCACGAGATTGCTGACGAAGCCGTATATCCCGGCGCGCATGGCTTTGTTGCTGATTTAGCCGATCCAGATGCCGCCGATCTGCTTATCGATGCCGTTTCATCGCATTTCGGAACGCCGCCAACGCTGCTCGTCAACAATGCGTCGCGATTCGAATGGGACGATGTTGCCAGTATGACTCCCGCATCACTTGCAGGACATCATGCTGTAAATGCTGCGGCTCCGGTGCTTCTGGCGCTGGCTTTGTCGCGGACCCATGCTACCGGCAGCGTAATCAACATACTTGATCAGCGTATTCAAAACCCAAATGGCGATCAGCTTGCCTATACGCTGTCAAAGACCGCTCTCGCAGGAGCAACGCGAACGCTGGCCGCGGCGCTGGCTCCGCGCTGGCGGATCAATGCCGTTGCTCCGGGCCTAACGTTGCCGACCGCTGACTATGACGACGCGAAAATGGCCCGTCTGACCGATGCCATGCCGTTAAAGCGTCTGTCGCAGCCCGACGAAATTGCCGCGGCGGTGGCCTATCTGTCGGGTGCATTGTCGGTCACCGGACAGACGATATTCGTCGATGGCGGTGCGAGCCTGAAAAGTTTCGATCGCGATTTCGTTTTTCTCTAACGCCGCGTTCGTTCGCAGACGCCCAACCGTGCGATGACAAAGGCATAATCCTCCCGCGCAGCGTTGGCATCGGCGGCAGCCAGTTCAGTTACCGCCGCATCGGGCAGCGTGTGTGGCAGGAAACAGGCCAGCCGATACCAGGGCAACGTGTCTTTCGCGGGCGGTCCGGCAGCCTCATCGACGATTTCGCCCAATGCAAGCGCCCAGCGTGGTTCCTGCCCCGGCCGACGCAGGATGCTGAGCGAAACCGGCGCACCGTTCGCAGTCGTGAGGAATATCTGAGTTTCGCCTTCGCCCGGGATCGAGCCGGCCACATGGAATGCGCTGCCGACGCCGGTAACGACCGGTGCAGCATCGGGAGCAAGGACGGCGGTGATGACCGATCGCACTTGCGCATCCAGTGAAGCGGTCCACATCATCTGTGCGTCGCGGGCTGTAAGCTGAAGCTCGCCGGGCCGATCTCGTACAGGAAGCGCCGCGACCAGCACGTCGGCACCCTTTAATTTCGGGACGCGGCCACGCGAATCGAGCGGAAGATCGACTATGTAAGTCAAGTGCGGCGGAACACCCGGCCCTCGAATAAGTGCAATAACGTCAGCTTCGATGTAAAATCTGTTGATTCCCGCAGGTAAGACCGCATCTTTGATCCGCGTTGCGCTTTTAATGCGTGCACGCAGCGCAACAGGAGCTGCGCCGTAAAGGTCGACCACATCCGCGTAATGCAACTCTCCCGACGAGTTTGTCATAACCGTTTGAACTGGCTGGGAAAAAGATATTTCCATGGGGTTGATCGCGATAATCGCAATGGCCTGCGCGGCCGCCTTACAAACATCTTTCGGGGAACCAAACATGCACTCGTTCCTTTAAATTATGTGTTTTGTAACACTTTTGTCCCGCAACTGTCCTTCCTTAACGTCGGATTGCTGGCAAAAGCGGATTGCGCGACACAGGTCGTGGCGATAGTGTTTCCCCGTCTGCCAGATTAAGAAACAATGTGAAGGCAGGATGGGTTGTTGGATTTTCCGGTCGGCAGACCGGCGGCAGCAACTCTTATGGCCTGTTTGAGGAGTGTTCGAGCCGGATGGCATATACCGACAAACATGGAATGGATTCGAGCAAGCTGGGATCAATGGTGATCGTTGGCTTGGTCACTGCGCTGATCCTCTATCTGCTCGTTGCTGTGAATTATGAGCGCATAAAGAAGACAGCGGAAGAGCTGAAAGTTATCGATATCGAGGAGCCGCCTCCGCCACCGGAAAAGCTGCCGCCACCGCCCCCAAAAACGGTGCTGCCGCCTCCGCCAGTGGTTTCGCCTCCGCCGATTGTTCGGACGAATACGGCTCCGCCGCTGATTACGACCGTGGCAACCCCACCACCGGTCTTTATTCCGACGCCTGAGCCACCACGTCCGGCACCGCCCCCGCCGCCACCCCGGCAGCGGTAAAGCTTACGCCGCGCGGTAACTTTCAAAGTCTGATGTCGACCGACGACTATCCACCGTCTGCCCTTCGTGAAGGCGCAGAGGGAACGACCGGATATCGGCTTGAAATCGGCCCGGACGGTCGTGTCACTGGCTGTTCGGTCACGCAATCGAGCGGATCGTCACAACTGGACGACACCACCTGCAGGCTTTTGACGCGTCGTGCGCGCTTCAATCCCGGAAAGGATTCTGCCGGCAATGCGACCGGCGGCGTTTATCCTGGCCGCTTCAAGTGGGTCATTCCGAAATAACTTAGCGCATGGGCATCGTGCCCAACCGATTTCAAACGAACAATCTATCAAGGGAATAAACGAAACATGTTGATCCAGATCATCGCAGCCGGTCAGGTCGCTGCAGGCGAAGCCGCCGGCTCCCACGAATCGAAATTCGGCCTGGTAGCCGCTCTTAGGCAGGGTGGCGCGCTGACATGGGGCGTTTTCCTCATTCTCGTGTTCATGTTCATGGTGTCGCTGTACATCCTGTTCGCCAAGCTTTGGGAGCAGCAGAAGATCATCAACGAGGGCAAAAAGGTTCGCGCCGCATTCTGGAATTCGACCAGCCTCAAGGAAGCCGCTTCGAAGCTCGATAAGGATAGTGCTTATCGCCAGATCGTCGACGACGGTATCCGCGCTCAGGAACAGCACACGTTGCTGACCGATCCGGTTGATTCCCATGACTGGACCCAGATGTCGCTGGCCCGCACACGTGCTGCCATCGATTCGAAGCTGAAGTCCGGTCTGGCGTTTCTCGCCACGACGGGTTCGACTGCTCCGTTTATCGGTCTGTTCGGTACGGTTATCGGTATTCTCGGCGCTCTGCTGAACATCGGTACTGCCGGTCAGGCGTCGATCGACACCGTTGCCGGCCCAGTGGGTGAAGCACTGATCATGACCGCTATCGGTCTTGCCGTCGCCGTTCCTGCCGTGCTTGCGTACAACTGGTTGCAGAGCCGCAACAAGTCGATCTCGGAAGCTCTCGGCACGTTCACCAACGACGTTCATGGCTGGATGGCTTCGGGCGGCGCGGTTAAGCCTGCTACGACAGCACGGATTGCAGCCAAGCCAATCGCTCCTGCCAAGCCAGCATCTGCGCCAATCAAGGCCTAAGACCGCTCGGCCCAATTAAGGGCCGTCGGAATGCTGTACTAATGTGACGGGGGCCGGATTGCCCCCCTGATACCCGAAATGGGACAGGACTGATTTATGTCAATGAGTGTAGGTGAGGGCGACACCGAAGACCAACCGATGTCGGACATCAACACGACACCGCTGGTCGATGTCATGTTGGTCATGCTGATCATCTTTTTGATCACGATTCCGGCAATCGTTCAGAAGGTTCCACTGGAACTGCCAAAGGTCAGGTTCGACCCTACGACGACGAAGCCTGAGAATGTTTCGCTGTCGATCAAGGCAAGCTCTACAGGAGCTTGTGAGGTTTACTGGGGTCAAACCCGAGTGGATTCGAGCGAGTTGCTGGATCGTGCCGTCAAGAAGTTGAAGGACGAGATCGAACGTCAGGGCGGCGTAAACGCTCCCGGCCTCGAACTGCCAGAGGCGCACATCCGTGGCGATATCAACACGCCATGGCGCTGCATCGCCGGACCGATCTATAACTTCCAGATGGCCGGTTTCACCAAGGTCGGCTTCATTTCCGAGCCGCCACCGAACGGCGCCTGATCGCGGGTCCGATATTCGATTTTGAGGAGTTTGCCCGATGGCAATGAGTACCGGCGGTAACGACGACGAGCCGATGATGGAAATGAACACGACGCCGTTGATCGACGTCATGCTCGTTCTCCTCGTCATGCTTATCATCACGATCCCGATCCAGACGCACGCCGTGAAGATCGATCTTCCGGCGAATAATCCGAACCAGCCGAAGCCGCCGATCGACCCCGTGGTCAATAAGCTGTCGATCGATCCTGCTGGAACGATCCTGTGGAATGCGACGGCAATCGATATGGCGACCCTGCGCGATTATCTCGGTCGCACGAAGGATATGGTTCCCGAACCAGAGCTTCACGTCCAGCCTGACCCGCAGTCGCGCTACGACGTCGCCGATCGCGTGTTCGCGGAGATCAAGCGTTCGAAGATCACCAAGATGGGCTTCGTTGGTAACGAGCAATACGCTCAGTTCGCCAAGTAACTCACCGATCCAGATTGAAGGCGCGTCGGAAACGGCGCGCCTTTTTTTGTGCCCTCAGGGTTTGTGCTTCCGGGATGCAGAACCCAGGTACGCGGAGCGGAGCCGCCCCGTCAATTTCGTCGGTAGGGTCCATATCTCTAGCGGAACCGAACTTGCTGGTAGACCGATGGACCCTGAACCAAGTTCAGGGTGACGATGAGAGGATGATACTTAATAACGTGGCTTCGCTGCGCCTCGGACCTCGCACGGGCAACCATGCTCCGAGAGTCCTCCGCTCCATGTTGTAGAGTTACAAAACCACTATTCGCAGCGTGAGGTATTAGGCCGCCATGCCCTCAAACTGCAGCCGCGCCAGCCGCGCATAAAGACCGTCCGAACGGCTCAGCGATTCGTGATTGCCCTCTTCGACGATCTTGCCATCGCTCATCACGATAATCCGATCCGCCGCGCGGACGGTCGCCAGA
This sequence comes from Sphingomonas paeninsulae, assembly GCF_003660165.1. Taxonomy (NCBI): domain Bacteria; kingdom Pseudomonadati; phylum Pseudomonadota; class Alphaproteobacteria; order Sphingomonadales; family Sphingomonadaceae; genus Sphingomonas; species Sphingomonas paeninsulae. The sequence goes on along the minus strand of NZ_CP032829.1, from coordinate 698,282 downwards.
CGGTGCGCGATTACGATGGTCGTCCGGTTGGTCATCAGCCGGTCGAGCGCGTCCTGCACCAGCCGCTCGCTTTCCGCATCCAGCGCGGATGTAGCTTCGTCGAGCAACAGGATGGGGGCATTCCGCAAGATGGCGCGTGCAATCGCCAGACGCTGGCGCTGGCCGCCGGAAAGGCGGGCTCCGCCTTCGCCCATGAACGTGTCGAGGCCATCGGGCAGTTTGCGCAGGAATTCGGCGGCGTTGGCAGCTTCGGCGGCATCCCACAGTGCGTCGTCGCTCGAATCCCAGCGTCCATAACGCAAATTGTCGCGCGCGCTGGCAGCGAAGATGACAGTCTCTTGTGGGACCATAGCAATGCGCGCGCGCACTTGCGCAGGGTCGGTCAGTTGCAGGGCAACGCCATCGACGCAAACCTTGCCCGACGCCGGATCGTAAAACCGCTGGATAAGCTGGAACAATGTCGTCTTGCCTGCGCCCGAGGGGCCCACAACTGCCACGGTTTCGCCCGGTGCAATATCAAGCGAGAAATCGCTGAGCGCGCTGACTTCCGGGCGGGTCGGATAACGAAAGGTCACATGTTCGAAAGAAACACGGCCCTGCGCGTTTTCGGGCATAGGGAGTGGAAATGCCGGTGCAGCAATTGTGGGTCGTTCGTTTAACAGTTCGGCCAGACGCCCGGCGGCGGCAGAACCTCGCAACAGGTCGCCATAAACCTCCGTCAGCGCACCGAAAGCACCCGCGACCAGTCCGCCAGTCAATACGAACGCCGCTATGCTGCCACCGGTCAGCCGACCCGCCACCACATCGAGCGCACCCTGCCACATGACAGTGGTAATCGACCCGAAGATCAGCGTGATGATGACCGCCGTCATTACCGAACGAAGCGCAATCCGTCGTTGCGCGGTCGAAAATGTGTTTTCAACGGCATTGCTGAACCGCTCGATCTCGCGCTGTTCCTGACCGAATGCCTGAACGACTTTCATCGCGCCAAGTGTTTCGGAGGCAACCGACCCGACGTCGGCAATGCGATCCTGGCTCTGCCGCGATATTGCCTGAAGACGGCGACCGAGAATGACGATGGGCAGAATAATGACCGGAATTCCGATCAGCAGCATTCCCGTCAATCGTGGTGCCACGGTGAACAGATAGCCGATTCCGCCAATGCCGATCACGAGATTGCGTAACGCCACCGATACCGTGGTTCCCACGATCTGTTCGATGATCGAAGTATCCGCAGTCAGCCTCGATGCGATTTCGGACGGACGGTTCTCCTCGAAGAAACTGGGCGACAGAGTGACCAGATTGCGAAGCACAGCCGCGCGGAGATCGGCGATAACGCGTTCACCAAGCCACGATACGAAATAAAAGCGCGTCGCCGTTGCCAGCGCCAGCACAATGACGGTCAACAGCAGCAGCTCGAACCAGAAATTGATCCCGCCATCAAGGTATCTGCCGAGCGAACTTTGCAGCACGATGAGCATTGGTGAGCGTAAAGGCGTGGGACCGGTGTGGCCGCCAAATCCCTGATCGATGACTTGCTGAAAGCCCGCGGGGATCGCCAGCGTTGCCGCCGCCGCTACCAAAAGCGCAAGGCAGGCTCCGGCTATTCGCCATGGGTATTGAAGGGCAAAATGCCAAACGACGCTGAGGTTACCGAGATTGCGGCTGTTCGTCGCTTTGGGGAGTTCTGCCATGCGCTGCGCCTAGCAGCGTTGAGGGATCGTCTCAACTGGCAAGAAGGTCGTTCTGCCCGCCCGACCGAGCAAGGCAGAACGTTAGCCAATTTTACAGGATAACCTCAGCCATCTTGTCCTTGTAATCTTTCTTGGGGTCGATTCCGACCATCATCTTGATGCCGGCAACGATGCTGGATGCGTCGATCCAGATTTCGGCCCGTTCGGGATCGAGGCGGATCAGCGCGATCTTCGGATCATCCTTTCCTTCGTACCATGCGGCCACATACGGATTCCACAACCGGTCGATGGTCGCACGGTCGATCGATGTCGTCAGTTTGCCGTGAACAGTTGCCCACACATCGTGCCCCTTCGACACGAAATGCGCCATCGCCCGCGCACTTTGTCCGACTGAGGTATAAAGGTGGTCGTCGGTGGAGGCGAAAAACCAGATTGGCCCACCGTCGTCGTGCTCAGTTTGCGCCGTCATCGGGCGCGCATGGCCGTCTTCACCTTCTGCCAGCCCCAGGAACATCGTCCGGTCCGACTTCAAAGCTTTCCAGAACTTGGCTTTGATTTTCGCATCATGGGTAGCTGCATCGTCTGCCATCACATCGTCTCCGTTGACTACGAAAACAAAACCGATGGGACGGAAAGCTGTTCCCCCGCCCACGTTGTGGAGCGGGGAAAACTGTTGCGCGTTTTACAGAACTTCAAACAGCCCAGCGGCTCCCATGCCGCCGCCGACGCACATGGTGACGACGACGTATTTCGCGCCGCGCCGCTTGCCCTCGATCAGCGCATGGCCGGTCGCACGCGCGCCGGTCATACCGTAAGGATGTCCGATCGAAATCGCGCCCCCGCTGACGTTCAGCAGGTCGTTCGGGATGCCGAGTTTATCGCGGCAATAAAGCACCTGAACGGCAAATGCCTCGTTCAATTCCCACAGACCGATGTCGTCCATCGTCAGGTTGAAACGCTTGAGTAGTTTCGGAATTGCCACTACCGGACCGATGCCCATTTCATCGGGTTCGGTGCCGCCGACCGCCATGCCGACATAGCGACCAAGTGGCGTCAGTCCGCGCTGTTCGACCAGCTTTGCTTCCATCAACACCGACGAAGACGAACCGTCGGACAACTGGCTGGCATTGCCCGCAGTGATCGTCATGTCGGGGCCGAGGACCGGCGGCAGCGCCTTCAGCCCCTCAAGTGTTGTTTCCGGTCGATTGCCCTCGTCCCTGGCGATCGTCACCTCCTTATAGGTGACCTCCTTGGTCTCCTTGTTAACGATGGCCATGTTCGCGGTGACCGATACAATTTCCTTGTCGAAATAGCCCGCCGCCTGAGCCGCCGCCGTGCGCTGCTGCGACTGGAGCGCATATTCGTCCATCGCGTCGCGGCTGATGCCATAGCGTTTGGCGACAACCTCCGCCGTCTGCAGCATCGGCATATAGACGTCCTTGTGCATTTTTAGCAGCTCTGGATCGGGAGCAACGCGCATCTGCGGTGTCTGGACCAGCGAGATGGATTCGACACCGCCTCCGATCGTGATGTCCATATTGTCGGTGATGATCTGCTTGGCGGCCGTCGCGATTGCCATCAGGCCCGACGAGCATTGGCGATCGAGCGACATGCCTGATACGGTGACTGGCAAGCCTGCACGGAGGAGCGATGTGCGCGCGATATTGCCGGCCTGATGGCCCTGCTGAAGCGCGCAGCCGAAAACAACATCATCGACTTCCGCAGGGTCGATTCCGGCGCGTTCGACTGCGGCCTTGATCGAATATGCCCCCAGCGTTGGCGACGGCGTGGCATTGAACCCGCCGCGATAGGCGCGGCCGATGGCAGTTCTGGCAGTGGATATGATGAGGGCTTCGCGCATTTTCAGGCTCCTTCGAAGTATATTGCGATCTGTGTCTCGGGTCAGACTATGACTTGGGTGATCCATTCCGCGATGAGTGCCGGTTTATCCCCGTCCTCAATCTCTAACGAAAATTCGATCGTCTGCTGGAATTGGCCGGGGTGCTTTTCGACGAACTCGATCAGTTTGATATGTCCCCGCACGCGCTTTCCCGATCTGACCGGGGCAAGGAACCGACATCTGTTGCCACCATAATTCAGCCCGTGCTTGACGCCTGCAAGCTCAGGCAGATCGGCCGTCGTCGACAGTAACGGGAGGAGCGACAGCATCAGGAATCCATGAGCGATCGTGCCGCCAAATTCCGTCTGTGCGGCGCGCCCCGGATCGACATGGATAAACTGGTGATCGCCCGTCGCATCGGCAAAGCGGTCGATCATTGCCTGATCGATGGTCAGCCAGTCGGACACGCCGATTATTTGACCAGTCAGGGCCCCCATTTCTTCGGCGGTGACGATTGCCATTCATGGTCCTCAAAAGGAGGCATTAAGACCGCTCGATTGCTCGAGTCAAAACCCACGGTTTCCGCAACGTCGCATTTTCCCGAAACCGTTCGAACGAATCAAATTGGGGTATTTTGCTCTTCGGCAACGGCGTTCGGATCGGCAATTGTTGCCTGATAACTGAACGCAATATTCGCCTTTTGCAGCGCCTCGACGGCGCCTGTCATCACGGCATGGCGCGCGACGTCGCGGGCTTCGGCGGCACCCTTTGTCACATGGAATATAAGTTCGACCTTAATCGCATTATCGGCGAAACTGTTGAGCCACGCGTGGTCGAAACGACAGTTCAGCACAGCTTCGACAGCAGCCTTCAGCATATCGGGAAGCGCCCCCAGTTGTGCTGCCGGAGTGGCATAGTGAATGGGCAGCGACAGCACGACACGGCGTTCGGGAATGCCATGCATATTGCGGATCTGCATATCGAGCAGCTTGTTGTTCGACATGATGATCTGTTCGCCATCGACCGATCGCACGCGCGTGGTTTTCAGGCCGATCGCCTCGACCGAACCCGTCGCATCGCCGAACCGGATCGTTTCACCGACGCGGAACGGACGGTCGAACAGGATCGCCAGCGCGGCAAACAAATCCTTGAATATACCCTGTGCCGCCAGACCGATGGCGATACCACCAACGCCAAGTCCCGCGACAAGCCCGGTAACGTTGACGCCCAGATTGGAGAGAATGAGGACAATCGCAATGGAAAACACCGCCGCCGTAACCAGCACCCGGATAATCGTGATCGCGCTGCCCAGTGTTTCGTGTCCGCTGGCACGGTGTTCAATACTGCCAAGGATCAGTTCGCGGGCAAAGATTGCGGCTTGCAGGGTCGCTGCAATCACGAACAGGAAATAGATCGTGTGCGCCAGATCGGAGGGTGCATGGGCATAGGTCGCAACGATTTGCGCTGCGACCGCGACCATGAACCAGACCCGCGTCGTCGCCAGTGCCTTGCCGATAACCGATTGCCAGCGGCTATGGGTGGGGTCGCTGCGACACAGTCGCTCACCCAGAATTTTTGCGCCATAAAGCAGCGCAACGATGACCGCTCCAAAAATGGCGGCAAGCCCGATCTGAACGCTGTGCCCGGTAATCCAGGCAAAGCTGTCGTCCCAAAGATGGGTAACCCGCTCGTCGAGCGGTGGTGTCGTTTCCATGCTGTTATTCATCAGGCCGCCTTGGATACCGCCTTCGCCCCGGCGTCAAGCAACTCGATGAGCGCGCGCTCGGCCGGCGAGAGCCAGCGGGTCTTTCGAGGCAGCACCAGCGCCTCGGATGATGTCGACGCACGTTCTAAAACATAAGGATGCACATAGGATTTGCGCGCAATGGTTGGCGTATTCCCCAGCGCCGCCGCAACCGGTTCCAAAAGCTCGGCCAGTTTGATCTTTATCCCCGACGACGCGGCGATCTCTACGTGTTCGAGTGCGATTACGCTGGCACTCCAAGTCCGGAAATGTTTGGCGGTGAAATCGTCACCCATTGCGTCGCGGATATAGGCGTTGACCTCCGCCGAACCGACGCTGTGAATTTCGCCGGCGTCATCGCGATACTGGAACAGTTGCTGGCCCGGCAGATCCTGCACGCGGCGCACCACGCGGCTCAGCCCCCGGTCGGTGATTGTCAGTTTGCGCATAACGCCCGACTTCGCACGATATTGCAGGTTCAGCCTTTGCCCGGCGACCTTGACGTGCCGATTGCGCAGCGTCGTCGCGCCAAAGCTCTTGTTCGATTGCGCATAGGCTTCGTTACCGACGCGCAGATGGCCGATGTCGAGCAACCGGACCACGGCGGCAATCACGGTGTCACGGTCGGTCGCCTTGCCCGCCAGATCGCGCTCTACGCGAGCACGCAGCAGCGGCAGCGCCCGTCCGAATGCCGAACATTTGTCGTATTTCGCGGCATCCTGCGCCGCGCGAAACCCGGTGTGATAGCGATATTGTTTGCGACCCCGCGCGTCATAACCGATCGCTTGAATATGCCCCTCCGGCGATGGGCAAAACCATGCGTCGCGATAGGCGGGCGGCAGCGCGACCTTGTTCAGCCGGTCGATCTCATCGCGGTCGGTGATCCGCACGCCCTTCGCATCCCAATATCCCCAGCCGTGCCGCATTTTCTTACGGGTGATGCCGGGCAGTTCTGGATCGACATAACAAATCATCGCTGGGCCTTGGTCGCTGTTCACGATTGCAAAACCAGCGCCCGCCTTACTTCGTTCCCTTTGGGGCAATCACGATGGCTGAGGCACAGCCTTTCTAACCGAGCCAAAGCCGGGTTGGGATTGGGCCTCCTTCGCGCGCCGCGCCGCATAAGTGTCGAGTCCGATTTGCAACCCGACGAGCATGTAAACGAACGGCTGAAACGCAATGCCGACGAACAGCGATCCGATCAGGTAGATCAAATGCCCCTGTTGCAGTGCGATCGCCAGACTTGCGATCCAGCCATCCTCCTGACTCTTGCGATAACGTGTGCGCAGAACTTCCATCCGGAACAGTCCGCTCAGGTGAATGACCAGCCACAGCACCAGACCCGGATACCCCTGTTCGCCCAGCATTTCAAAATAGGCCGAGTGATAGGCGCGCGCCTGATCATATTCGACGATGCTCGACACGTCCTGCTGCTCACCCGTCGTCACCGTCGCATGTTTGACGATGCGCAATTTGTTCTGGCGATAGGCTTCGAACCCGCCGCCATATGGGTGGTCCTTCACATAACCCAGCGTCCACTGCCAAACCGCGATCCGCGTCGAAGCGGAAGAATCGGCCTGATATCCCTGAATCGTATTCATCCGCGTCGTGAAACTGGCGGGCAACATGGGGATCGCGACCAGCGCCACCGCAGCCAATCCACCCAGATAAAGCACCCGACGTTTGGTCTGGCGCAGGAACGTCACGCCCAACACGCCGATACAAATCAACCCCGTCCGCGCCTGTGTTCCGACAGGGATCAGCAGGCAGGCAAAGATCAACGCCGCGGCAAACAGTCTGACGCGCCAGTCGGGCACATAAATCGTGCCGTATCGCGCCAGCCACGCGATCAGCGGGATGATCGCAATCGCGACGGTGGACAGGATGCTGCCTTCATAAAGGCCGCTGTTGCTGTCCATCATCAGGTTCAGCGAGCCATAGCCGCCGCCGCCCGCCGCTGTTTTGATACCGCCGACAATGATGATCGACGCTGCGGACAGTACCATGAACAGCACCAGCGATTCGATGCGCAGCCTTGTGCGCAGCGTGAGCGGCAGGAAGATCGCAAAGGCCAGTGCCTTCCAAACCCAGCTCCACTTGTCTGCTGCCTCCAGCGGAAAATCGGCCTGAGTCGTCGTGATCCCACAATAAACCAGCAGCATCAGCAACATCACTTGTCGCGGCGTAACGCGTGTGTCGCGCTTGTCGTCGAACAGCGCCCAAGACCCGACCGCAAGGGAGACGAGGATCAGCGAAATCGGAACGCTGTTCAACAGAATATAGGTCAGACGTTGTGGTGAAACGATATCGACATAGACATAGGCGAGCACGAACAGGAACGGCCGCCTGAACCCCATGCCGATCAGCGCCAGCAGAAACCCCACAAAAGCGAGATCGCGCATCTATCGTTTGCCCCAGCCGCGCAATTTAGATTCGGGTGCGGGCTGATCCTTGATTTCCGCCCGCACTTCGCGGTCCAGATCGGGTCGCGCCATCAGCTTCCACGCTGCGTATAATAGCAGCAGATGGGTCAAACCAAGGGAGAAATTGTCGATCATTGCAAACTGCCCCTAGAACAATGCAGTTGACGCGGCATTAAGCCCGATGTGGCAGGACGGGTGAATATGCGTATCCTTCACATTCTCGACCATAGCTTGCCGCTGCACAGCGGCTACACTTTCCGCACGCGTGCGATCATGAAAGCGCAGATCGCGCAGGGGTGGGACGTGCGCGGCGTTACGGGGCTGCGGCAAGAGGACGATGCGCCCGCCGGTGTATTCGATGGATTAACATTCGACCGCACGTCGCCGCTGACCAATACAAAAAAGGGGCTTCGTGAAATTGCCGAGATATCGGCGTTCGCGACTCGCATCGACAGCGTAGTAGAGGCATTTCGCCCCGACATTCTGCACGCACATTCCCCCGTTCTCGATGCGCTGGCGGCGCTTCGTGTGGCGAAACGTCGTGGTTTGCCGCTGCTCTACGAAATCCGCGCCTTTTGGGAGGATGCCGCCGTCGGTAACGGAACGGGGCGGGAAGGGTCGCTCCGCTATCGCGCGATCAAGGCGCTCGAAACGCTGGCCGTCCGGCGTGCCGACGCGGTTGCGGTTATCTGCGAGGGGCTGCGCGATGATCTGGTTTCGCGCGGTATTACTCCCGAAAAGATCATGGTGTCGCCCAATGGCGTCGATCTCGGGATGTTCGGAAAACCGGTGAAACCCGACCCGGCATTGATCCGGCGACTCGGGCTGGACGGTGCCGATGTGGTCGGATTCATTGGCAGCTATTATGATTATGAGGGGCTGGACGACCTGATCGCCGCGATGCCTGCGCTGGTTGGTGCGCGTCCAAAGGCACATTTACTGTTGGTCGGTGGCGGTCCGATGGAGACTTCCCTGCACGCTCAGGCGGCGGCTTCACCCGTCTCCGAACGCATCCATTTCGTCGGACGCGTGCCGCACGAGGAGGTTGAGCGTTATTACAGCCTGATCGACGTGCTGGCCTATCCGCGTAAGAAAATGCGGCTGACAGACCTTGTTACGCCATTAAAGCCTCTTGAGGCGATGGCGCAGGGTAAGCTTGTTGCGGCCTCGAATGTTGGCGGCCACCGCGAACTGATCGAGGATGGCGTTACCGGAACCCTGTTCGCGCCCGACGATCCGGCCGCGATAGCGCGTGCGCTGGCCGCAATTTTCGAAGATCGGGGCCATTGGAAGGAACGTCGGGCAACGGCGCGCAAGTTTGTTGAACGCGAACGTAACTGGTCGTCAAACATTTCTCGTTACGAACCTGTTTATCAAAAGCTGGCTGCTCGCCGGCCGCAACAGGATCGTTGATCATGGTGACACTAGCACGACGCGTAAGCCGCACCCCTCTGGCCCCAGTGGTCGGGGTCATGTTCGGCGCGGTTGCGGCAATCCTCGTCGCGGCCATGCCCGCGTGGATGTTCGACAAAGCCGTTGTGGAAAGCGGTCTGCCATCCATTCTGTCGTTCGCTGCGCCGCCGCTGGGGCTGACCGCGCGTGTGCTGGCGATGGCGCTTGGTTTCATTGTCGTCGGCGGTGGGTTGTGGCTTGTCCTCGAGCTCATCGAAAAGGCGCTGAAGCCTTCTTCTAGCAAGCCGGCACCGTCGTGGCACGATGAGGGCTATTCGGAAGAGGATGAGCCCGTGAAGGTCGAAGGACGGCGCCGGCCGATTTTTGCGCCAACCGAACTGGGTGCGCCGTTGATGTCGGACGAAGCAATCGCTCCGGCGCTGCAGTCAATCGAACCGGAAGTGGCACCGATTCTTCGGACCGAGCCGGAGCCTTTGCCCGAGCCGCTTTCAGCGGTCGATCACAGCACACTGACTCCCGAACCGGAACTCGAAAAACCGTTGAGCGCCGTTGAATTCGACCTGCCCCCTTCGGATACGCCGGACAATGACGACTCGATCCAGTCGCTGATCCGCCGCCTCGAAGCCGGCCTTGCCCGTCGCGCCGCGAACGACCCTGGCCCGGATTCTCCAGCGTCCGCGCCGTCCCCTCTGGCGCTTTCGAAAGACTGGATCGTTTCCGACAATGACCAGCCCCAGTCCGGGGCTGACCATGACGGCTTCCGCCAGGCGCTCGGTGCGTTGAAGAAATTCGCTTCACTTTAAGCCTCCGCGATCGTCAGTGCGCGTAGTCCCAACCGCACACTCTCAGGCAGATCATTGCGTTCAGCCAGTTCGATATCCGCGACAAAATGGCCGGGCATCGGGAGGTCGGCTTCGGGCAAATTCTGGATCAGCGTGCCTAGCTTGTCGCACGGGCCAATATCGAACCAGATCATGTGGCGCGTGCCTGTAAAGGTTGCGCTCGACCATTTCGACGTGCGGTGATCGACAGCAGAAAGCGGCCCGAAATAGACCGACAAGGCGCGAATGAGGCGATTGCTGACGTCACGGCTCATTTGCGCGACTCGATAAAGGCGAGAATGCGTGCGGTGATGGCGTTGCCCGGCTCGCGGCCACGCTTCATGTCATGGATCAGTCGAGGGTCGCGAACCGCCTCGCGTCCAAAGCGCGTGGGGGCCATTCCCGTCTGGCGCAAATGAACCTCAATCCTGCGTAGCAAATACATCATCGTTCCCCGACTCCGTGAATAGGTAATTTCCTATTTCATCGGCAATTTCCTACTTGTCTAGGAGTTTTCCTATCGCTATGTCGATTTGATGGTTGATGCGCGCGAAACACTTGAACGGCTGATCCGTGAACGCGGAGAGGATTATGTGGCACTGTCGCGGCTGATCGGTCGCAACGCCGCCTATATTCAGCAATACATCCGCAGGGGCGTTCCGAAAAAGCTCGACGAAAACGACCGCCGTACACTCTCGCGTTATTTCGGCGTACCCGAGTCAGCACTCGGCGGCCCTTCGGTACCAGAGGTTACGGCGGCAACCGCAATAAAACGGGGAGTGTCCGGGTTAATCGCCATCCCGAAAATCGCGGCGCACGCCTCGGCTGGTCCGGGGTCGCTCCATGATTCGGATAGCGTGTCGGGCCAGATCGGTTTCGATGCGAAGTGGCTTCGGTCGGTCACCGCCAATCCCGCATCGGTTTCGGTCATTCAGGTCGAGGGCGATTCGATGGTGCCGACGCTGGCCGATGGCGATGACATTCTGGTCGACCGGTCCGATGGCCCAGACCGTTTGCGCGATGGTATCTATGTCCTGCGGATCGACGATGCGCTGAATGTGAAGCGGCTCGCGATCAACCCGGTTTCGCGCAGCGTGACGATCAAGAGCGACAATGCTGCCTATCCAAGCTGGCCGGACTGCGACCTGAGCAAGATCGAACTCATCGGCCGCGTGGTCTGGGTCGGTCGCAAACTCAGATAATCAACGCCGGTCTTTCAGCCAGAGCAGCAGCGCCAGCACGCCACCGATTGTCAGCCCGCTAATGAACCCGATCGTTGGCTGCCCATAGGAACGCCCGATGAAGACGCCTGCGAACGCGCCGATCGCAATGAAGATTCCGCCACTGCGGGTATTTTGGGGACGTTCGGCCATATCGCTCCCTTGGCACGGCAATGCTCCGGTCGCCAGAGGGGTATTGGTCAATCTTTCGTTCACCACCCTGATGCGCGATTTGGCAGAACCCTGCCATTATAGCTGCCGCTCACACAAATTCAGGAATCCAGATGTCGATACCTTATGTTGCCGATCGCCAAACCGTCGTCGATGCCGACGCGCTGATTTTGGCGTTTGGCGACGATGCGGGATTCGAGGCGGCATCGCGTGCGGAGTCCAGTCGCGACCGCGGGAATGTCGTGGGATTCTGTCGCTGGAGGCAGATCGAACGGTTGATCGCGGTGCTTGCCGGACCCGATGCAGTGGGCACAGTTCACTAACACACACAAAAGCGATGGCGGCGGCTCGTTTAAGCCGTTAGTTTGCTTCGAATGTTTGGTGTTCGGATGCCGCAGCGCTCAGCGTTTTTCGTGGCTACGACCCTCCTTGCCGCGATCGGATGCCCTGCGTCTGCACAAGAGGCACCTGCTCTCGACCCGAATTCGCCGATGGCACCGCTGCCCGATATTGGCATTCCCTGGCCCGATCTGAATTCCCGCGACCCGGTCGAAGGTGACGCTCCAATTAGCGCGGCCCAGACGACAGAGGTTGGCGACGATCAGCGTTACGCCGTCGAAGTCGAGGGGTTAAAGGGCATCGGCGGCGAGGTCGAAAGCCGATTCGATGCGCTGTCGGTTCTGGAATCGGGAGCATCCAAACCAGCCAACGTCGCCCAGATCGACCGACGCGCCCGCGACGATGCCGAACTGTTATCGAGCCTGTTGCGTGCGGCTGGTTATTACGACGCCGACGTTAGTACGTCGGTCGCTCCTGCGGGGGGACGACTGACGGTTAAATTGACTGTCGATCCGGGACCGCTTTACCGATTTACCGATGTTGAGGTTACCGGACTGGCCCCCACCGCTGGCAAGGCGGACAAATTGCGTAAGGCATTCGGGGTAAAGGTCGATACCCCGGTTGATGCCGATACGGTCGTCGCCGGTGAACTTGCCCTGCGCGAGAAACTTGGACGAGAGGGTTTTCCTTTCGCCAAGGTCGCCGGTTCCGAAGTCGTGGTCGATCATGAAACCCTCGCCGCCACGCTCGCCCTCGTGGTTGATCCGGGCAGTTTGCGCAAATTCGGCGGCATCAGGGTTGCAGGTAAAAAGTCACCGTTCGGGGCAAAACATGTTCAGACGATCGCGCGGTTCCGGCCCGGTGAAACTTATGACCAGGCGATGGTCGACGATCTTCGCCGCGGACTGATCGCGACCGGGCTGGTTTCTTCGGTCACGCTCGAACCTGTTGCGGTCGGTGTCGACGCCGTTGATATTAAGGCAACGATGGAACCGGCACCGAAGCGCACGATCGCGGGCGAAGTTGGCTATGGCACCGGCGAAGGGTTCCGCGTCGAGACCAGTTGGCAAAATCGCGATTTGATCCATCCCGAAGGTGCTGTGACGTTTCGTGGTGTAGCGGGCACGAAAGAACAATCCCTCGGCACGACGTTGCGAATGGGTAATTTCACCGAGCGCGACGTTGTTATGAATAGCCGCTTTTTGATTAGCCATACGAACCTCGCCGCATATGATGCGAACACTGTCGAACTGGGCGCCAATCTCGAGCGTCAGACGAACATCATCTGGCAAAAGAAATGGACTTATAGTTTCGGGGCTGAACTGATCGCTTCGAGTGAACGCGATTTTGTCGCGACGGTTGGTATTGCCCAGCGCCGTACGTTCTTTATCGGCGCGCTGCCCGGCACGCTCGCCTATGATGGCTCGGACGATTTGCTGAACCCGACGCGGGGTTTCCGACTGTCGGCGCGACTGTCGCCGGAAGTGTCATTTCAGGGTGGAACCTTTGCTTACGCGCGAGCGCAGATCGACAGCAGTTACTATCAGCCGTTCGGAAAACGGCTTGTCATCGCGGGCAGGGTGCGTGTCGGTGGGATCGCGGGCGCGTCGCGTGAGGACATTGCCCCGTCGCGGCTGTTCTATTCGGGCGGCGGCGGTTCGGTACGCGGTTTCGGCTATCAGGAAATCGGCCCCCGCAATGTGCTCGACCAGCCGATCGGGGGGCGCAGTCTGGCGGAGTTTTCGATCGAAGCGCGTGTCCGACCAAAGGCATTCGGCGGCAACTTCGGGATCGTGCCGTTCCTCGATGGCGGTAATATTTATTCGACAGCCTATCCCAAATTCACCGGACTGCGCCTCGGTGCGGGTCTTGGGTTGCGCTATTATTCCAGCTTTGGTCCGATCCGCATCGACGTTGGCACACCGCTCGCGCGTCGCCCCGGGGAAACGCCGGTCGCCGTTTACGTCTCGCTGGGGCAGGCGTTTTGAAGCTGCTGAAATGGATAGGCGGCGCGCTGCTGGGTTTTCTGCTGCTGATTGCCGCAGCGTTCTGGCTTGCCGACACCAGCATCGGGCACCGTTTTATCGCAGATCGTATTGCGGAAATAGCGCCGGCTTCGGGGTTGCGCTTCAAGGTCGGTCGTATCGACGGGTCGATCTATGGTCAGGTTCATATCCGTGATCTGCGTGTGTCGGACAGCGGAGGCGTCTTTTTCGAAAGCGGTGACGTTGCGCTCGACTGGTCGCCCTTTGCTTATGCATCCAACCGATTGGATATCGCCAGCCTGATTGCGCCAGCGGCAACGCTGCACCGTTTGCCGAATTTGAAGCCCACAGGCAAAAAAGGGCTAATCCTGCCCAGTTTCGATATTCGGATCGGCAAACTCGAAATCACACGTTTGACGATTGGCGATAAAGTTTCGGGCACGCCGCGGACCGGGTCAGTGACGGGGCGGGCCGATATTCGTGACGGGCGCGCCATGATCGCTTTGGATGCGCGTGCAGCGGGAGACAGGCTGGCGTTTCGCCTCGATGCCGAACCCGATCGCAACAAGTTCGATATCGGTGCAGCACTGAACGCGCCTTCGGGCGGCGTATTCGGCGCAATTATCGGCACGCAGCGTCCCGTGAAGATTCGTCTGGGCGGAGATGGAAGCTGGACCGACTGGCACGGTAGCCTGACGGGAGACGCCTCGGGTGCGCGCATCGCTTCGCTCGACCTCACCGCGGGCAAGGGCCGTTATGACCTCGATGGACGGATTGTGCCCTCGCTGGTTGCGCACGGTAAGCTGATGTCGCTCAGCGCGCCATCAGTGCGCGTGAAGGGTAATGCCATGCTCGTCAATCGTCGGCTCGATACGCATCTGGCGCTGGGCTCACCCTCGCTCGCGCTGAGCGCGAACGGCATCGTTGACCTTGCCAACAGCGCGTTCGACGGGATGCGGATCGACATGCGCCTGCTGCGGCCGGCGGCGCTGTTTCCGAACATGACCGGCCAGAACGTAAAGCTGAAAATGCTGCTCGATGGCACCTTTGCAACTGCGACGTTTGACTATTTGCTGACTGCTGATCGGGCGGCATTCGACACGACGGGGTTCGAGACGGTGCGCGCGACCGGTCGGGGGCGATTGTCGCCAACACCGGTTATCGTTCCTCTGAAATTGACCGCACGGCGCGTGACCGGCGTCGGCGATGTGGCGGGTGGTATCCTCGGCAATATCAGCGTGCAGGGTTTGTTACGAGTGACGTCGAAGATAATCAGCGGCGATGGTCTCATCCTGAAATCTGACAAGCTCAATGGCAAGGTTTCGCTGCTCGTCGATCTGGCGACGGGCAAGTATGACATCGGACTTGCCGGGCAGCTCGGTCGCTACCTGATCCCCGGCCTCGGCATCGTGGATGTCAAAAGCGAGTTGAAGATCGTGCCCGGCGCGAATGGTCGCGGGACGCGAGTCATCGGTCGCGGGCAGGCGTGGGTGCGGCGTTTCGATAACAATTTTCTTGCCGGGCTGGCTGGCGGGCTGCCCTATATTGATACGGGGCTGGAGCGCGACGTCGATGGTCTGGTTCACTTCATCAACCTGAAACTGACTGCACCCGCGTTGCGACTGACCGGCAATGGTTATCGTCGCAAGGACGGCTCTTTCCATTTTGAAGGGAGTGGCGTGCAGCGGCAATATGGCCCGTTGAAAATGATCCTCGACGGCCGGATCGACCGGCCGACGCTCGACCTGCAGCTTGCCCGACCGATGGATTCACTCGGTCTGCGCGATGTTCGTGCGCACCTAGACCCAACGGCTGAGGGGTTCCAGTGGCAGGCCGCCGGTGGTTCATTAATCGGTCCGTTCGCTGGTAATGGCGCGATTTTGCTGCCTTCTGGCGGGCAGGCGGTTATTCAGTTCGGCCAGATCGTGGCGTCGGGGCTCGTCGCCAAAGGTCAGCTTCGGCCTGTGTCGGGCAGCCTCGATGGACAACTTGCCTTATCGGGCAGCGGTATTTCGGGAAGGCTCGCGTTTGCTCCTCAAGGCGGTGTTCAGCGTATCGAAGCGCACCTCACGGCTCGCGATGCAACGCTGAATGGTCCACCCTTGATCGCCGCCCGTCGTGGACAGGTAGATGCTGTCCTGCTGCTCGATCCAAAAGGTACGGATGTCGATGCGACGATACAGGGGCAGGGGCTTCGTTATGGCGGCATCGGCCTCGCGCGCCTTGCCGCCAATGTTCACCTGCTGGATGGTGTGGGTGAGGTGAAAGCCTCGCTCGCCGGATCGCGCGGGCGTGCATTCGATATTCAGACGGTCACGCAAGTCGCGCCGAACCGGCTCGCCGTCGCGCTGCAGGGAACGATCGACGGTAAGCCGATCAAGCTGGATGCACCTGGCATCGTCATGCGCGACGGCAGCGGATGGGCGCTCGCTCCGACCGCGCTGAGCTTTGCCGGCGGGTCGGCAAAGGTCGGCGGACGGTTCGGCGACAGTGGGATCGCCGTCGATGCCGATGTGGTGCGAATGCCGCTGACGGTCCTCGATATATTGTATCCGCGACTGGCTCTCGGCGGCATTGCCAGTGGTCATGTCAATTTTGCTCAAACTGCAACTGGGGCTGCACCGACAGGCCGCGCCGATTTGCGCATCCGTGGACTAACCCGTTCGGGGCTGGTGCTGTCCTCCCGGCCGATCGACGTCGGTGTCATCGCTGCGCTGGATGCGCGTGGAGCAGTCATGCGCGCGGTCGCGGCCAGCGGCGGTACGACCATCGGGCAGGCGCAGGCCCGGATCGCGCCGCTCCCCACTTCTGGTACGCTGATCGAGCGCCTGACCAACGCTCCTCTGTTCGCGCAACTCCGCTACAATGGACCAGCCGACACGTTGTGGCGTCTGACCGGGATCGAGAGCTTCGATATCTCTGGCCCGATCGCTGTCGGTGCCGATATCGGCGGGCGATTGGGCGATCCGCAGATCAGGGGATCGATCAAAACCGAAAATCTGCGCCTTGAAAGCCCACTGAGCGGGACCGTGTTGACGGGCATGAAAGCCAGCGGCGTGTTCGGCGGATCGAAACTCGTTATCCAGAGCTTTTCGGCGACCGCAGGAAAGGGAACGTTGACCGGGCGCGCGACCTTCGACCTGTCGGCGGCTAACGGCTTTGGCATCGATATCGTTGGGAATGCGCAACAGGCCGACATCATCAGGCGCGATGATATTTCAGCGACGGTCACCGGTCCGCTCTCGATTAAGTCCGATGGTGGTTCGGGTAGCATTGCCGGAACGCTGGAACTGAACCACAGCTCCTTTCGACTAGGCCAGGCCAGTGCTGCCGCTACCATTCCGCGGCTGAATGTTAGGGAACTGAATCGCCCCGCGAGCGATCTGGCTGTTCAAAGTCCACCCATTTCGTGGTCGCTGGCGGTCAAGGCGAAGGCTGCAAACCGGCTTTCCGTTACGGGACTGGGTCTCGACAGCGAATGGCGCGCAAATCTGGATATAGGTGGCACGCTGGATGAGCCGCGCATATTGGGTCGTGCCGACCTTCTCCGCGGTGGCTATGAGTTTGCGGGCAAGCGTTTCGACCTCGACAAGGGGACGATCAGATTTACTGGAACCACGCCAATCGATCCGGTTATCGACATAGAGGCAACATCGAACGCCCAGTCGCTGAACGCAACGGTGCGCGTCACCGGGACGGGGCAAAAACCCGACATTACATTTACCAGTATCCCTGCCTTGCCACAGGATGAACTGTTATCGCGGTTGTTGTTCGGGACTTCGATAACCAACCTCTCCGCGCCCGAAGCATTGCAACTGGCAGCGGCCGTCGCGTCGTTGCGCAATTCGGGGGGCGGGCTGAACCCGATTAACGCGCTGCGTCAGGCAATCGGGCTAGACCGCCTGCGCATCCTGCCTGCCGATGCGACGACGGGTTCAAAAACCGCGCTGGCGGCGGGCAAATACATTACCCGCCGCACTTATGTCGAAGTGATTAGCGACGGGCAGGGCTATTCCGCGAGCCGCGTCGAATTTCAGATTACGCGCTGGCTGTCGCTGTTGTCGTCGATCTCGACGATCGGTCGAACCAGTGCCGCCGTCCGCGTGTCGAAGGATTATTGATTAGTTGTCCGGCATGCCCGGATATGTTTTCCCCTTTAATAACTTTGCAAGGTGCGCGGCATTCGCGGCCGTCATCGCGGCGGTCTCCAACACCTTGTCAGGCGTCTTGGACAAATCCTTGAAGTCGATATCGCCCATCGCTTCGCCCACCCAATAGCACACAGCAGCGGCGGGGATCGTCCAGCCGGTATCGTTCAGCGACTGGAATATCTGTGCGCTCGAGATATGGGCGCCATCCTCGTTCCCGACGATTGCCGCGACTGCAACTTTTCCGAAACTTGGTTGACGGCCGGCCTCATCGGTTTCGCTTAGAAAAGCGTCCATTCGTTCGAGTACGCGTTTCGCAACGCTGCCCATCTGGCCCATCCAGATCGGCGTCCCGAAAATCAGGATATCGGCGGCAAGGATTTTCTGTCGGATCGCGGGCCACGCATCGCCGTCGCCTTCATCGGATGAAACACCGGTTTTGACGTTCTCGGCGGATATACGGATAGTTTCGGTAAGTTTGGCATCGTGCTTTCCGAACGCTTCGGCCAGCACCCTGATCATCGCATCGGTCGAACTGTCTCCTTTTGCTTTGAGGGAGCAGTTGAGAGCGATTGCAGAGAGAGCCATGGCTTCGTCCTTTGGATATGATCCCAAAGGACGAAGCGTAAAGCATTATGTTCCGGCCGATTTATGCAGGCGCGCCGATGATCGACTTAATTTCCATGAACTCGCGCAGGCCATAAACACCGCCCTCGCGCCCGTTGCCTGATTGTTTGTAACCACCAAATGGGGTTTGCCCATCGGGTGCCCAACTGTTGATCGTAACGATACCCGCGCGCAATTTCGGGGCGACTTTCGCCGCTGCCGCCGGGTCGCCAGAGATTGTTGCCGAAAGCCCGTATGGTGTCGCATTGACGATCTCGATGGCTTCGGCGTCGGTAGAGTAAGTCATCACTGTTGCGACAGGCCCGAAAATCTCTTCATTGGCAATCCGCATGTCGGCGGTGACGCCGCTGAACAAAGTTGGGCGGACATAATAACCGCGATTGAGTTCCGGGGGCAGACCGGTTCCGCCGGTTTCCAGCTTAGCCCCTTCGTCGATGGCAGACTGGATCAGCCCCTGGATTTTATCATATTGCGCCTTGTTTACGACCGGCCCGATATGTGCACCCTCTTGCAGCGGGTCACCGACCGCCGTTCCCTCAAGGATGCCCTTGATGAACCCGACAGCTTCGCTTTCCTGATTCTTGTGCACAAGAATACGCGTCGGTGCGATGCAGCTTTGACCCGAATTGGCGACGACACCCGCAACAGTTGGCGGCAGCACCGTTGCAAGATCGGCCCCTTGCAACACGAGATTGGCAGCCTTGCCACCCAGTTCGGTATGGACGCGTTTTACCGTATCGGCGGCGGATTTGGCAATCAGGATTCCGGCGCGGGTCGACCCTGTGAAACTGACCATGTCGATATCGGGGTGAGCGGAGATCGCCGCTCCTGTGATCGGTCCATTGCCCTGCACCAGATTAAATACGCCCGCCGGTACACCCGCAGCCTCGAGGATCTCGGCAAAGATTGCCGCATTGCCGGGGCATTCCTCCGACGGTTTCAAGACCATCGTGTTGCCTGCCGCGATCGCCGGGGCGACTTTCAATGCAATCTGATTCAGTGGCCAGTTCCATGGCGTGATCATGCCGACCACACCGATCGGTTCGTGAACCACATGAGTCGTGCCGACTGTCTCTGAAAACTGGAACTCCGCCAGCGCCTTTGCCGTGTGACCGAAATGTGCGATGCCCGAATAAGCCTGCGCGGTACTCGCAAACGATAGCGGTGCGCCCATCTCGGTTGCCATCGATTTGCCAAGGTCGGCGACGCGTTTTTTGAATTCGGCAGAAATACGGCCCAGCAACGCCAGCCGCTCCTGAACCGAGGTTTGCGAGAATGTCACGAACGCCTTGCGCGCCGCTGCCACGGCTGCGTCAACATCGGCTTGCGATCCGATCATGATTTCAGTGCAAGGCTCTTCGGTCGATGGGCTGATTACCTCGTGCCGGGTGCCGCCAATGCTCTCGACCCATTTGCCGTCGATAAAATGCTTGAGATAGCTTTCCACGCGTTCGCTCTCCTAATGTCCGGCTCGAAGCGGGCCGATTGCAATTTGCCAAGCCTTAGTTGGGGCTGCGCGGCTCAAAAAGAAAGGCCCGGAGATTGCTCTCCGGGCCGCGCCTGAACGAAAAGGTTTCGGATCAGGCCGAATAGTACATGTCGAACTCGACCGGCGAAGGGGACATTTCCCAGCGCGCAACTTCGGGCCATTTCAGTTCGATATAGGCATCGATCTGATCCTTGGTGAACACGCCGCCCTTCAACAGGAAGTCGTGATCGGCGATCAGGCTGTCCAGTGCTTCACGCAACGAACCGCAGACGGTTGGCACTGCTGCCAATTCGACGGGCGGCAGGTCGTACAGGTTCTTGTCCATCGGCTCGCCCGGATGGATCTTGTTCTGGATGCCGTCGATGCCCGCCATCAGCAACGCCGCGGTGGCGAGATAAGGGTTGGCGAGTGGGTCGGGGAAACGGAACTCAACGCGCTTGGCCTTTTCGCCCGCACCATAAGGGATGCGGCATGCGGCCGAACGGTTACGCGCCGAATAAGCGAGCAACACAGGTGCTTCATAACCCGGCACCAGACGCTTGTAGCTGTTGGTGGTCGGGTTGGTGAATGCGTTCAGCGCCTTGGCGTGCTTGACCACACCACCGATGAAATACAGGCAAGTGTCGGACAGACCGGCATAGCCATTGCCCGCAAACGTGTTCTTGCCCTTGTTCCAGATCGAGATGTGCGTGTGCATTCCCGAACCGTTATCGGCCTTGATCGGCTTCGGCATGAATGTGGCCGTCTTGCCATACGCCTGGGCGACCATCTTCACGACGTATTTGTAAATCTGGATGCGATCGCAGGTTTCGACCAGCTTGCCGAAGGTCAGACCAAGCTCATGCTGGCTGCCCGCGACTTCGTGGTGATGCTTGTCCATGGGCAGGCCCATTTCGATCATCGTCGACGTCATTTCCGCACGGATGTCGGTCGTCACATCGACCGGACCAACGGGGAAATACCCACCCTTGGCACGGGGGCGATGGCCCATGTTGCCGCCTTCATACGTTGTGCCGGTGTTGGTTGGCAGTTCGACATCGTCGAGCTTGTAATAGCTCGATGCATAGGTGTTATCGAATTCGACGCTGTCGAACATGAAGAATTCAGGCTCAGGTCCGATATAAACCGTGTCGCCAAGGCCGGTCGAAGCGAGGAAAGTTTCGGCGCGCTTGGCCGTCGAACGTGGATCGCGGGCATAGAGCGAACCGTCCTCTGGCTCGACAATGTCGCAGACCAGAATCAGCATCGGTGTCGCTGAGAATGGATCGATATAAACCGCGTCCAGATCCGGCTTCAGGATCATGTCGGACTCGTTGATTTCCTTCCAGCCTTCGATCGACGAACCGTCGAACATCAGGCCGTCAGTCAGCTCATTCTCGCCGATCACCGACGAAACCATCGTCAGATGGTGCCAGGCCCCCTTTGTATCGGTGAAGCGGACATCGACCCATTCGATTTCCTGCTCCTTAATCATGTCGAGGATGGTCTGCGGAGTATTCGCCATTTAGATTGCCCTTTGCTCGGTAAACGGTTGAATTAAATTGCGTCGCTGTCGGTTTCGCCGGTGCGGATGCGAAGGACGCTTTCGACGGGCATCACGAAAATCTTGCCATCGCCAATACGGCCCGTTTGTGCGGCCGCGGCAATCGCCTCGACCACGCGCGCTGCCATGTCGTCGTCCACGACCACTTCCAGCTTAACCTTCGGCAGGAAGTCCACGACGTATTCAGCGCCGCGATACAGCTCCGTATGGCCTTTTTGCCGTCCAAAGCCTTTGGCCTCGGTGACGGTAATGCCGCTAACGCCAACGTCGTGAAGGGCTTCCTTCACTTCATCGAGTTTGAACGGTTTGATGATCGCTTCGATTTTTTTCATGGTCTTCCCCAGCGCTGGACAAACAATAAACGTGCCAATCGCCGCAACGCAACATTTACCCGTGCAGCTTTTGCAAGCGATCCCTGAGTTGCATTGTCGTTGTGCAGAGTCGAGCGTGCTGCCCAAATTAAAGGCAGATTTTTCGACTTAATAGGGTGGTCGATCGAGGCCCTTGGGACTCTTCGTGAAGATTTCGCAGCCCGACTCGGTGATTCCCACCGAATGTTCGAATTGCGCCGACAGTGTCTTGTCCCGAGTCACGGCCGTCCAGCCATCATCAAGCATCTTTACATCATGGCGGCCGATATTGATCATCGGTTCGATCGTGAAGAACATTCCGGGCCGTAGTTCGGGGCCGGTGCCGGGTCGTCCGGCGTGGACGACTTCGGGGGCATCGTGAAACAGGCGTCCGACTCCGTGACCGCAGAAATCGCGGACGATACCGTAGCGATGCTTTTCGGCGAACGTTTGGATCGCATGGGCGACATCGCCCATCGTATTGCCGGGTTTGGCCTGCTCTATCCCCAGCATGAGGCATTCATAGGTCACGTCGACAAGCCGCCGCGCCTTGATCGGGACGTCACCGACCAGAAACATCCGGCTGGTATCGCCGTGCCATCGATCGAGCAGCGGCGTCACGTCGATGTTGACGATATCGCCGTCTCGCAGAACTTTGCTTCCCGGAATGCCGTGACAGACGACATGGTTGATCGACGTGCAGCAGCTATGCGTAAAACCGCGATAACCCAGCGTTGCGGGCACACCGCCGCCGCGAAGCGTGATTTCCCGCACAATATCGTCCAGCTCGCCTGTGGTAACGCCGGGAACGACGTGCGGAACCAGCGCATCGAGCGCATCGGCACCGAGCCGTCCGGCAGCGCGCATTCCAGCAAATCCGGCTTCGTCATGCAGTTTGATGGCTCCTGTACGGGCGCTGCGGACGTCGGAGGCTATGTTTACATATTCGGTCATTCCCCTCACATAATCGTTCGCTGCGGACTTTGCGAGAGCGGCGCTTCGGGCTAACGCATCGGATATGACGACCGCACAAATGACCGGCAAATTGGCCGACCGCATCTGGACCGCCGCGCTTGTGGTGATCGGCGACGAAATCCTTTCAGGCCGCACGCAGGACAAGAATATCTCGCAAATCGCGCTGTGGCTGAACCTTCAGGGGATCAGGCTGGGCGAAGTTCGCGTTGTTCCTGATGTCGAGGACGCCATTGTCGAAGCGGTAAATCAGCTTCGCGCCCGCAACGACTATCTGTTTACGACGGGTGGGATTGGTCCGACGCACGATGACATCACTGTCGATGCCATTGCAAAGGCGCTCGGCGTACCCGTGGTTTTCCACCCAAAGGCGGTCGCCGTGCTCGAGGGCTATTACGAGACGCGTGGTGGTGCGACCCCGATGCGTCTGCGTATGGCGCGCGTTCCAGAGGGCGCGTCGCTGATCGAAAACCGGATGTCGGGAGCGCCGGGTATCTGCCACGGTAATGTCTTCATCATGGCGGGTGTGCCGCACATCACCGCGATGATGCTTGATGCGTTGTCGGGTAAACTCGAAGGCGGAAAGCCGCTGCTGTCGCACACCGTCGGTTGCTGGATCGCCGAAAGCGAAGTTGCCGAACTCCTCCGCGCCACTGAAAAAGCGCATGAAGAGTGCCAGATCGGCAGTTATCCATTCTTCCGCGATGGCAAGACCGGCGCGAACTTCGTGATCCGGTCGACCGAGACTGCCGCGATCGACGCCTGCGCGCATGATCTGGTCACGCAACTTGCCGCGATCGGTCATCCTACAGTGGATGGCGGGATTTAGCGTCGCCTATGGCGCGTATCCTGATCGGTTGGGAACTGGGTGCCAATCGCGGGCATGTCGTCAGGACCGCACCGGCTGCGGCCAAATTGCGCGCGCTTGGTCATGACGTGGCCCTTGGTCTCCAGCAGGTCGATTCTCTGGGACTATCGCGTGACGTAACCATCCCGATCTTTCAGTCACCGGTCTGGCCGCGCCTGCTTGCCAGTGCCGCCGTTCCCGTTTGGGGACACGCCTCGACGATGATCGACATACTTTGTCGGCTGGGTCTCGAAAAGCCGGGCACGCTTTCGGCGATTATGTCGGGATGGGATGCCATATTATCGGCCTGGAAGCCTGACATCGTCGTGGGCGATTTCGCACCGGCGTTGCTCTGTGCGGCACACGGTCGCGCAATCACGGTTTCATCGGGCACCGGCTTCGTTCAGCCTCCCGCCTATCTCGATGAGATGCCGCGGCTGGCAGGGGCACCGGGTTTTGACGAAGCGATGGCGCTGGATATCATCGATGCGGACCTGCGCTCGATCGGTCGCGACCCGTTGCGGACGCTGCCCGCTCTGTTTTCTGCCGATCACTATTTTGTCGAAACTTTCCAAGAGATCGACCCCTATCGCGCGTTTCGGCAGACTCCGTGGTGCGCGCCCGGAATTGCCCCGGCGTCGTTCGATGGAAGCGGCAGCGGCGATGAGATATTCGTCTATGCCTTTTCGGCAACTATGGGCCAAAGCGTGTTGTGGGACGCTTTGCGCAAAAGCGGTAAACGCGTGCGCATCTATATCCCCGATGCTGACTCGACCTTTGTCGGAAAATTGCGCCGCGCAGGGTTCATCGTGGAAACCAGCGCCGTGACGTGGCGGGAAATTGCCCGCCGTTCGCGACTGGTGGTTTCACACGGCGGCCACGGCTTTCTCTGTTCCGCCCTGCTCGCCGGGCTACCCCATCTGGTCACTTATTATGATCTGGAAAAACAGCTTCACGCTGGCGCGCTTTCGGCATCGGG
Source organism: Sphingomonas paeninsulae (assembly GCF_003660165.1). Lineage (NCBI taxonomy): Bacteria > Pseudomonadati > Pseudomonadota > Alphaproteobacteria > Sphingomonadales > Sphingomonadaceae > Sphingomonas > Sphingomonas paeninsulae. The sequence continues at coordinate 673,677 of NZ_CP032829.1, read as the reverse complement.
TCTCGGGACAGGCGTTCAACTTCATTATATCGATGCCGATGCCTGCGCTGCCGCAATCAATACGGCCTATGACAACGAAGCCCTCGCATTACGTGTCAGAAAGGCAGCGCCGGATTTTGCCGCGCGGATGCAGCCGGATTTCGGGGATCGGTTACTGACCCTGGCCTCTGCTATTTCCTGAACTGAAATAGGGGCAAGCTAATCCGGCCGCCTGAAGTCACTCGATCGGGGAACCGCAATCCGCGCGCACCGTTCGACCAAAGATGCTAAGTCTCAGCTTTAACGACGCAGGAGAATCCCGATGCTCGAACACGTCCCCCAGTGGATCGGCGAAATGCTCAAGAATGTGCGCGCCGGTCATTCGAAACTCGTTATAGCTCAGGATGGCATCTACACTACCGGCGTTCGCCTCGACATCTCCAGCCCCGCTTTTGCCAGTGGCGCGCGTCTGCCCATCCGCTTCACTGCCGACGGGGAGGGCGTATCGCCACCACTGGTGTGGGGTTCCGCCCCCGAAGGGACGACGAGTGTTGCCCTGATCGTCGAAGATCCTGATGCTCCCGCGACCAGTCCGCTCGTCCACGCCATTGTCTGGAACCTGCCCGTCGATGAAAACCGTTTGGCCGAGGGTGCGATCATTGCCGACGGCAAGCGCAGTCTCGACGGCAGCGATGTCGGCCGGAATAGTTATCTTGCAGAGGGTTGGCTTCCGCCCGATCCGCCTACCGGCCACGGCAGCCACGATTATGTTTTCCAGCTGTTCGCGCTGTCAAAGACTGCGGATATCGGCTCAAATCCCGGTCGTTCTGGTTTCGTCAACGCGATCAAGGGCAATGTGCTGGCCGCTGGCATTCTGGTTGGCACCTATTCGCGCGGTGATGACGCCGTGATCGGTTTCACCGCTACAACGCCGACGACTGCCTGAATCCCGCGTAATCGGCGCAGAGTGATGCGTGGCGAACTTTATTTTATTCGGACCAAACCGCCCGGTCTGTAATGGCTGGGCGCGACACCGATAAGCCGCTTGAACATCGTCGTGAAGGCGGCGGCGCTTTCGTAACCCAGATCGAAAGCAATCGTCGTTACCGAAACGCCTTCGGCCAACCTCGGCAAAGCGACGAGAATGCATGCCTGTTGTTTCCATGCCCCAAAGCTCAATCCCGTTTCCTTTCGGAATATGCGGGTAAAGGCGCGCCGCCCCATGCCTAGATGGGCACTCCACAGGTCGATCGTATCGTGCGGTGTTGGGCTTTCGAGGAACACCTGGCATTTGCGCGCCATCTCAACCGTCTTGGGAAAGGGCACGGCAAGTGGCACGATCGGTGCGCGGACCATTTCCTCCAAAAGCAATGTCATCACTATGCCATCCCGGCCATCGACATCATATTCCGGAGGAATGTCGCACGCCGCTTCCAGCAGGCTGCGGAGTAACGGCGAAACCTGAATGACTTTGTTATGATTGCCGAGCGAACCACGCGCGTCGGGTTCGATAAGAACGCTGCGGGTGCTGACTGCGCCGATCATTCTAACTGAATGACTGCAGCCGCCCGGTGTCCATATGGCGCGCTCCGGTGGCGCAACCCATGCGCCCTGAAGCGTACTGACCACCACTACGCCGCGCGCCGCATACAAAAGCTGGCCTCGCCGATGCTGGTGCCAATCCAGTTCGAATGCCGCAGGATATTCATTGCCAATGCCTACGATCGGTCTGGCGATATCTTCGACAAGGGCCGGATCGTTCCAAGGCATGAAATGTGTCCCAGTCGCAAAAGCAAATGACCCGTATACGAATGCGGGTCACTTTGGGAGAGGGTAGGGCAAGTTCGCCATCAATCCTGGAACAAGCCGATGAACGCTACCCGAGTCGCATCTCCCCCTAAGGGCGCCGATACAACCGTATTCAGCGTCATCGTTGCGATCAGCTTTTGTCACTTGCTCAATGATATGATGCAGTCGCTTCTGCCTGCCATCTATCCCAATCTGAAGACCGAACTCGATCTGTCGTTCAGCCAGATCGGTATGGTGACGCTCGTCTATCAAATGACAGCATCGATCCTGCAGCCACTGATCGGATTCTATTCCGACAAACGACCGACGCCATTGGCCCTTCCAGGCGGCACGTTGTTTTCGCTGGCCGGACTTATGGTCCTGTCTGCGGCTCACAGCTATGGTTTATTGCTGGTCGGTGCTTCGCTGCTTGGTATGGGATCATCGGTATTCCATCCCGAATCCTCGCGCGTTGCGCGCATGGCGGCCGGTCGCCGACATGGTCTTGCTCAATCGATGTTCCAGGTGGGTGGCAATGCTGGATCTGCACTGGGGCCGCTCGCGGCAGCGATCGTTGTTGTTCGCTGGGGGCAATCCAGCCTTGCCTTCTTTGCGATGTTTGCGTTGTTGTCCTGTGCGATCCTGTGGAATGTCGGCCAATGGTGTCGTCATCATGGTATGGCGCGCCTGTCCCAAAGCAACGCCGCTCGACAGGCGGCCGCGCCCTTGCCGCGCGGTAAGGTGCTGGGCGGCATTGCAATCCTGCTGACACTGATTTTTTCGAAATATGTCTATCTGGCAAGTCTGACCAGTTACTATACTTTCTACCTGATACACCGGTTCGGCGTTACGGTCGAAGTGGCACAATTGCACCTGTTCACCTTCCTAGGCGCCGTTGCTGTCGGTACGATTGCCGGAGGACCGCTTGGCGATCGGTTCGGGCGGAAATACGTGATCTGGTTCTCAATCCTGGGTGCGTTGCCCTTTACGCTGCTTCTGCCGCACGCCAGCTTGTTCTGGACCGGTCCCCTGACTGTGGTCATCGGTCTGATTCTGGCATCGGCGTTTCCGGTGATCGTTGTTTTCGCACAGGAGCTGGTACCCGGAAAGATCGGCATGATTTCTGGCCTCTTCTTCGGTTTCTCCTTCGGCATGGGAGGCATAGGCGCTGCCGTTCTTGGTGAGGTCGCGGATCAATCGGGCATCGAGACGGTCTATGCTCTATGCGCCTTCCTGCCAGCGATCGGCTTGCTTGCGATCTTCCTTCCAAACTCCAAGGCCGAAAACCTTAAAGTGAATGAGTCCTGATGGCAGGGACAGGATACAAGCGTTGATCAAATGGCCTAACCATTAACGGCTTCACGGACGTTTCCGGATTGGCCGCTTTGGAACGGGCATTTTGAGATAGCTGCCGTTCATGTGGGTGATAGCGAAAGTCGGTTCTAAGGCGTCGCCGACATCTGCTACGTCCAATTGGATAGTTTTCACTCTGCGGCTCAAAAACAGCGATATCGAATCAGTATGATCAAGCATGTTTCGATAATCGGCGGCGGCTTTTCCGGGACACTTCAGGCGATAAACCTGCTGCGGCACGATGGCCCCGTGGCAACGTTGATCGAACGTAATGCCCGTGTGGGCGAAGGCCTGGCCTATGGTGCGGCGCATCCGGCGCATGTGCTGAACGTGCGCGCGTCAAATATGAGTGCCTTTCCCGACGATCCTGACCATTTCTCGCGTTGGCTCAACAGTCGCGGCATCGACAATCCGGGCAATATATTTGTCCCACGTGTCGAATATGGGCACTATTTGCGCGAATTGCTCGATGACGCGGTTCGCAAAGCGACCGGCCGTATCCGGATCGTACAGGGAGATGTGATCGACGCCGTCGCGCGTGCGGATGGTGGTTCACGCCTGACGCTTGCGAACGGTGAAAGCATCGACTCCGACGCAGTCGTGTTGGCCGTGGGGAATTTGCCTCCGCACGATCCACCGGGCCTGAATCCCGAACTGATGTCGGCATCTCGTTACAAGAGCGATCCCTGGGCTCCCGGCGTTGCAACCGGCCTTGGCGTCGATGATCAAGTGGTGGTGATCGGGACTGGCCTTACGATGGTCGACGTTGCACTGTTGCTGGACGAGAGCGGTTTTGAGGGGCGCATTCTTGCATTGTCTCGGCGGGGACTGCTGCCGCGTGCCCATGCGCCGTTGACTCTGTCATGGAAGAAGTTGGCCGCTCGCCCGGAAACTCGCGCCTCGGCGCTGGTGCGCGCACTGCGCAACCGTTCTGTCGATATCGGTTGGCGCAACGCGGTGGATGAACTCCGGCCGTTTACGCAATCGATGTGGGCGAACGCCAGTAAAGGAGAGCGTGAGCGTTTTCTGCGTCATTTGCGACCGTGGTGGGATGTGCATCGCCATCGGCTGGCACCAGTTGTCGCTGACCGTCTTGCCCGAATGCAGTCGGAAGGGCGACTGAGAGTTCTGGCCGGTAAAACGATTGCATTTATGCAGTATCCCGACGGTATCGAAATAAACTGGCGGCCCCGCGGTGCCACAGTGAAACAGACGATGCGCGTGGCGCGTGTCGTGAATTGCACCGGTCCGCAGGGCGATCTTGGGCGCACCACCGATCCGCTGCTTGCCCGTCTTCGCAGCCGGGGGCTGATCCGGCCTGACGCGGCGAACCTCGGCATCGACGTTGACAGCTATGCACAGACGATCGGTCAGGATGGGACGGTAAACGATTGGCTGTTTGCGCTCGGGCCGATGACGCGTGGAGCGTTTTGGGAGATTGTTGCGGTTCCCGATATCCGTGTGCAGACCTGGACGCTCGCGCGACGCCTGTCCAACGCGCAATGGGTGGGCGGTGAAGGCCTTTAATCTGGAATGCCGTCCAATCTCATCGTCCAGTGTCCACCATCGCGCGCGCCGTTTTCTACTTCCTGACGCCGCTCCGCGCTTTTGTGGATTTCATAAAGTTCGAAAATCGACAATAGGAAGGAAGGCTTTGTAGTTTAGCTTCTTATATAGTATGCTGTCTTCATGGACGGACATTCGAAAAATCAACCAATGGCGGATGCCGTGACGCTGGCACAGGATCTGCGGGCATTGATCAGCAAGGTGAAGCGGCGGCTGCGTGAACAGGCGGATGTTGGTGATCTGACGCCATCGCAAACGTCCGTGCTCCTTCGCCTTGAAAAGGATGGTCCCGCTACGACGTCGAGCCTTGCGCGAGCAGAGGGGATACGACCTCAATCGATGGGCGCGGTCATCGCTGTGCTGGAAGGGGCGGGCCATGTGAAGGGCGTGCCGGACCCGACGGACGGACGACGCATCGTCCTGTCGTTAACGGATCATTGCCGGGAATGGATTCGGGAAGGCCGCGCGGCGCGTCAGGATTGGCTGGCCCGGACTCTTCAAGCGCGGCTTTCCGTACAGGAACGATATGATGCCACGGCTGCGGTGGCGCTGCTCGGCCGTGTCGTCGATGAGTGAAGCACTAAACCCGCCCTGGCTAACCTATCAAAACCGACAGGAAGTCCCATGCTGACAATGCTCGATCCCGAGACTGCCCTGATCGTTGTCGATCTGCAAAAAGGTATTGTGAAGTCTCCCTTCGCGCATCCCATCGGGCCGGTCGTGGAACGTACTCGGGAATTGATCGATGCATTCCGTACCCATGGCTTGCCGGTCGTGCTGGTCAATGTGGCAGGGGGCGCTCCGGGGCGAACGGAACGACCAAGGCCCAATATCGAAGTGTTTGGGGATGGATTTACCGATATTCTTCCTGAACTAGGCCAGCAACCGGGCGACATCCTCGTGACCAAACGAACATGGGGCGCGTTTGCAAGTACGAATCTGGAAGGCCAGCTGAAAACTCTTGGAGTCACGCAAGTTGTGGTGACGGGTGTCGCCACGGGAACCGGCGTCGAGGCCACTGCGCGTCAGGCTTATGAGCAGGGTTTCAATGTCACGCTGGCAGTGGACGCGATGACCGACGCGCGCGCCGAAGCGCATGACTATAGCATTGGCAATGTTTTCCCCCGACTGGGGGAGACCGGGACAAGTCATGAGATCATCAAACTGCTCGAGACAAGGAATAGCTGAGATGCAGTGGCTTCCTTATTTGTCTTACTTCTTCGGCGGTGCCACCATTGCGAACGCGGTCCCGCATTTGGTAAGTGGCATGACGGGGAGGGCATTTCAGTCTCCATTCGCAAAGCCGCCGGGCAAAGGCTTGTCGTCTTCCAGCGTGAATGTGCTCTGGGGCTTTGCAAATCTGGTGATCGGTTATCTGCTTGTCTGTCAGGTCGGAAATTTCGACTTGCGAAATATGGGGTATGCCGCCGCGCTCGGGCTGGGGGCCTTTTCCTTGGCCTCCAGGGGGCGCGTCATTTTGGCCGTTTCCATGGCGGCAGGTTGCCGGGGCGTTCATGAGCGCGCCCGCCCATGGCATTTTCCGATCGCTGCGGAGTTTCAATTACAGGGTCTGGGTCGGAGGAGCCTTCGTCTCCAATGTCGGGACATGGGTACAGCGTACCGCGCAGGACTGGCTGGTACTGACGCAACTGACTCACCACAGCGCCTCGGCAGTCGGGTTCGTCATGGCGCTTCAGTTCGGGCCGCAGCTTCTCCTGCTTCCCTGGACAGGGTTTGTCGCAGATCACTTCAATCAGCGTAAAGTCCTTATCGCCACACAAGCGGCCATGGGCGTTCTCGCCCTGGCTCTCGGCTTGCTTACCATCAGCGGTCATGTGCAACTCTGGCACGTCTATGTCTTTGCCCTCCTGCTTGGCAGTGCGGCGGCCTTCGATGCGCCGGTTCGCCAGACTTTCGTCGCTGAACTGGTAGGTGAGACAGGGCTATCCAACGCGGTTGCCCTTAATTCGACATCGTTCAATGCCGCGCGGATGATCGGTCCTGCGGTGGCGGGCCTCGTGATCGCAGGGGTTGGCACAGGTTGGGCCTTTCTGATCAACGGTGCCTCGTTTATCGCGGTGCTGATTTCGCTTGCGCTGCTTCGCGTCTCAGAACTTCACCCCAATCCGAGGGCGGTACGCACAAAGGGCAGCTTCACCGAGGGCTTCCGCTATGTGTGGTCGCGACCTGATCTCAAGGCGATCCTGGTCATGCTGTTCTTGATTGGCACCTTCGGTCTGAATTTCCCAATCTTCATATCGACAATGGCCGTCGGAGTATTTCACGCAGATGCCAAAGGCTATGGCCTGCTATCGTCGATCATGGCGATCGGAACGGTCTCTGGGGCGCTATTAGCAGCCGGTCGCGCCACGCCACGGTTCCGATCGCTGCTGGTCGGGGCCATTGTTTTCGGGGTCGGTTGTACACTGGCCGCCTTTGCTCCCAGCTATTGGATGTTCGCGGCTGCTCTCGTCGTAATCGGCGTTGCGGCGTTGACGTTCACCAACTCAACCAACAGCCTTATGCAACTTTCGACGGTGCCTGCCATGCGGGGACGCGTGATGGCACTTCGTGTCGGTGTTGCACTAGGAGGCACGCCCATTGGCGCGCCAATCGTCGGTTGGGTCGCCGATAATCTTGGTCCGCGCTGGGCACTGGGTATCGGTGCCGCGTCTGGCTTTGCGGCAGCAATCGTCGCCGTTTACGCGCTTACGAGAAATGTCCAGAGTCACGCGCCATTGCGGACCACGGCATGACGGATGAAGGGATTTCGCTGCGGCCAACTTAACCGTGGCTCCGTAAGAGTTTCAAAAGGAAAAGCTCCTTCGACCAGTTCAACGGTTGAAATGGGGCGCAGGCAATAAAATAGCCGGGAGTAACCTCGTTTCTGTTCATTTGTCAGGGCATCGTGCGAGAGCATAAGGAAGACTATTCGACGACCGCAATATCGACCGAATCATCGGAGCGATCGTCGGTCATCAGCGCATCGACAAAAGTCTGCCTCCACCAGACCACATCTTCTTTCTCCACCGAGTCCATTAGCAAGCGCCAGCGACGTATCCGTTCGGGTTTGTCCATACGGAGCGCCGAGGCAATCGCGTCTGCCATTTCTTCGGCACTATAGGGGTTGATCAGCACTGCATCCTTCAACTGGATGGCTGCCCCCGCGAAGCGCGAAAGGATTAGCACGCCGGGGTCCTCAGGGTCCTGTGCCGCAACATATTCTTTGGCAACGAGGTTCATCCCATCACGCAATGGGGTCACGAGACCGATTTTGGCAGCGCGATAGATTCCTGCCAGAACATCGCGTCGGTAACCTTGATTGACGTAGCGGATGGGAACCCAATCTATGTCAGCATAGGCCCCATTGATGCGCCCCGACAGCCCTTCGAGCGCGGTGCGAATGTTCTGATAGGTTTCCACCGTTTCCCGGCTCGGTGGTGCAATCTGAAGCAGAAAGACTTCCTTACGCTCCTCGGGATGTTCGACGAGAAACCGTTCGTAGCCGAGGAATCGTTCTTCCAGTCCCTTGGAATAGTCGAGGCGATCAACCCCGACGATCATCTCGCGGTTGTTGGCGCTTTCGCGCATTTGACGATATGATAATTTTGCAGTTTCGCTCTGCGACATCGCTACAAATTCTTTGGTATCGATTCCGATAGGGCAGGTGATGGCGCGAATGGTGCGCCCACCGAGACTGATGTCGCCCTCATCGTTCAGAACTGCGCCCAGTTGTTGAGTCACATATTCAGTGAACGAGTCTCGCCATTCGTCGGTGTGGAAACCGATCACGTCATAAGCAAACAATGTCGAGACCAGTTCTTCGGCCATCGGCAGGCTGGAGAGTACCCGTCGCGCAGGCCAGGGAATGTGCAGGAACAGCCCAATGCGATTTTCACAACCAAGCTTGCGCAGTTCCGAGCCGAGCGGAAACAGATGATAATCCTGAACCCAGATTGCATCATCGGGTTCGACCAATGGCCTTAGCGTTTCCGCGAACCGTTCGTTGACGCGCTGGTAGCCACCGGCAAAGCCGCGTTCATATTCTGCCAGATCGACGCGATCATGAAAGAGCGGCCAGAGTGTCCTGTTGGCATAGCCGTTGTAATATTCCTCGATATCCTGATCCTCGAGGTCGATGGTGGCAGTCGTCACGCCGTCGTCGCGCTCGAAGTTGATATGGCCGGTAAATTGTTCGGTGGATTCCCCCGACCAGCCGAACCAGAAGCCGGTATATTCGCGAAGCGCGGCCGCCAGTGCGACCGAAAGCCCACCCTGAGCACCGGACGACGCGGCACCGGGAGGCTGGACGCGATTCGAGATAACGATCAGTCGACTCAACGTATTGAACTCCATGGACGGCTCAGCAGGACCGCGCAGTTAATCATGCCGACGAGCGAATAAGTCTGCGGATAATTACCCCAAAGCTCGCCTGATGTTGGATCGATGTCTTCGGACAAGAGTCCCGCCGTCGTGCGTCGCGACAACATTTCCTCAAAAAGCGCACGAGCATCGGCGCTCCGACCGGTGACATGGAGCGCTTCGATTAGCCAGAACGTACAGACATTGAAGGCAGTCTCCGGCAGTCCGAAATCATCCTCGGTGGCATAGCGCAACATTGTCGATCCACGACGCAAGCCTATCTCGACGGCGGCAAGCGTACTCCGAAAGCGAGGGTCTTCGGGAGACAGAAACTGCAAGTCGAGCAACTGGATCAGACTGGCATCGAGTTCGTCGCCTGAAAAAGTCGCCGATAAGCGTTGCGTGTCATCCCGCCACGCAGACGTTTCGATCGTTGTCCGTATCGTTTGCGCACGTGCCGCCCAAAAATCGCGCCGGTCGTCGAGTTTCAATATGTCTGCCGCTCCGGCCAGACGGTCGCACGCTGCCCAGCACATCGCAGCTGAATAAGTGTGAACGCTTTGCCGGGTTCGCAATTCCCACAACCCGGCGTCGGGCTTGTCATAGAATTGCCAAGCGCGCTCGCCTACACGCTCAAGCGACCGAAAATCCTCCACACCCGCCAGTCGATATAGGCGCTGGTCGAAGAATGCCTGGGTGTTCGAGAGAATGATCTGGCCATAGGCATCGTGCTGAATTTGTTCATAGGCCTGATTGCCAACGCGAACCGGACCGATGTTGCGATAGCCAGCGAGATCGGGGGCAAACCTCTCCTCCAGCACGGTTTCGCCAAGTACGCCGTACAGCGGCTGAATATGGCCGCCCTTCGCGCCGTCGACGATATTGCGCAGATAGCTGAGATAAGCTTCCAGCACGTCGAGTGCACCAAGACGGTTGAGCGCCTGAACCGTGTAATAACCATCGCGTATCCAGCAGTAGCGATAGTCCCAGTTCCGCTCTGAACCGGCATGTTCGGGGATGGATGTGGTCAAAGCGGCGACAATCGCGCCACTCTCTTCATGCTGACATAATTTCAGGGTGATCGCCGATCGAATGACGACATCCTGCCATTCGGGAGGCGTTGCAAGCCCGCGTGTCCACTGTTGCCATTCCGCCGTCGTATCGGCCAACATCTGTTCAATTGTTACCGCGATGCTGCCACTGAAAGGTTCATCGGGCCCCAGAAAGAAATGCAGTGTCTTTTCCACGCGGAATATGCGCTCTCCCTCAATCATTCCTGCGGGCGCATTAGTTGTCATCCGTACCGTTAGTTCATCCAGCAGGTAGCGGATATGGTTCGAGCCGCTTGTCGTTGGCACGCTACCTTTACCCCAGTCCCGCGTGGGACGAAGCCGTACCCGGATGCGCGGGTTTCCGCTGACGGGGCGAACGATCCGCGCGAAAGCGACGGGCCGGTAAACGCGGGCGAGGCGGCTGAAACGGGGGCAGAAATCAATAACATCGATCGCATTGCCCGAACCGTCGGTGTGCCGGCTTACGAGGATTGGCGTGTTGCGGATATAATGCTGCTCGACAGAGATGCTGTCTTCCAGGTCGATGGCCCAAAACCCTGCGCAGTCTTCTGCGGTTTGCGCGTCGCCGCCCAGCAAAGCTGAAAATATCGGGTCGCCATCGACGCGCGGGACGCAGCCCCATATAAACCGTCCGGTCGTGTCGATCAGTGCACTGACCTGGCAATTTCCAATTGGCCAGAGGTCGAGCGAAGTTTTCATAACGCTTTTCCGCATATTGTTTCGAGCCATTCGATCGTCGCCGCTACATCTTCGAGCCTGAAGTGCGCCGCTGTGGGGCGCTCAGGCCCCACAAGGATACCCGCGCCGCCCAATTCCGCTGCGGCGATGAAAGCAGCTTCATCGGTGTCGTCGTCCCCAATGAAGATAGGTTTTGTGCCAGCCATGGCATGATTGTTGAATAGCAGCCGGAGCGCACTGCCTTTGTCAGCGCCGGGGGCACGAAGTTCGAAAACCATTTTCCCCGCCTGCAAAACAAGGCCATTTAAGCGCGAGAGAGCAATCGCCAAATCGCGGCACAGCGCTTCCGCTTGGGGGCGCCGCGATAGTGTAGAGCAACTCCATATGGCTTGCGCTCGATGACGATGCCCGAATAAACTTCCTGTAGATGGCTCATTTCCTGCGCTATTTTGTCGAGGCTGTCGGGCGGCGTCGATCCGGAAACAGTGCCGTCGGGCCAGAGTATTTCAGCGCCATGACTGCCGCTTAATGACAGCGGAATCCTGCCAATTAACTGACGAAGCTGGCATATTGGTCGACCACTGATGATAGCCAGCCTGCCGTGCAGCACGACGGCAAGACGGGAAAGGAGTGCCTTAAGGCGCGTATCGACTACTATATCGTCGGGACGAGGTGCCAAGTCGACCAAAGTGCCATCGAAATCGAGAAACAAGCTGGCATCAACGAGCAGCGCGTGGCCCGGCGGCGTCAGGAGGACGCGTCCTGAAGCTCGATCTGGTGCCGATGCGTCGGGATTATCCATAATACTATAACGTTCTGATACGGTGGCCGGGGGCATGGAAGCCGGTTTAATTCTCGCTCTGCGGTGTTCCGCGTTCAAAAACAGTGCACTAACGTAAATCGCATCACCGTGCCGGTTCAGCAGTTTGCGCATAATCGGCTGGCGAGAGTCCCAACGTACTGGCGATGGCCAAGATGGGTATCTTGATCTTCATGGTAACTTCTCCTGATGGGACACAGGGGGCTGACCATGTTGAGCCGGAGATGAAACCCTTTGTTGGCCGGGCTGTGGCATTACAGGGGTATAGCGAACGGTATTTCGCAAATGTCCGGTTCATCGAACGTTCGAAAGCACGCTGTCCCTTGCCACAGTCGGGGCAAAAATCGCCAAAAATTGAGGGGGTATGCTGATCGCATACCGCTTGCGTCACGACAGAAAACATGGGCATCTTCGTCCTGCTCGCTTTCGTCGGGGGGAACGAGGCACATTGTTGTCGCTAATCCCGAGGACCGCCGCATGACCAAACAAAAAGTCGCGGATATCATCATCGACGTGCTGCATAAGGCGGGCGTCAAACGCTGTTACGGCGTTGTTGGCGATACGCTCAACCATGTCACCGATGCTATTCGCCGTAGTCCGATGGACTGGGTGCATGTCCGCCATGAAGAAGCAGGTGCCTTCGCCGCTGGGGCCGAGGCCTATATGACCGGCGACCTGACGGCATGCGCAGGCAGTTGCGGGCCGGGCAGCCTCCATTTCATCAACGGCATCTATGAATCGCACCGCAACCGCGCGCCAGTAGTGCTGATCGCGAGCCAAGTGGCGACCAGTGAACTGGGTATCGATTTTCCGCAGGAGGTCGATTTGCGCGCGATCTATGCTCATTGCAGCGTTTTCTGCGAGTCGATCATCAATCCGGCCGAGGCGCGTCGTATGGCTACGCTAGCGGCACAGGCGGCACTCACCCGGCGCGGGGTCGCGGTGCTTGTGGTGCCCGGCGATATCTCCGCAATCGAGGTGGAGGACGGCCCCGCCTACAGCGTTCATATTCCCACACCTGTCACTCGTCCGTCCGATGTCGAACTCGACAGTATCGCGGCATTGCTCAACAAGGGTGGCCGTGTCGCCGTCTATGCCGGGGCAGGCTGCGAGACGGCAAACACTCAGGTCGTGCGCTTTTGCGAGACGCTGAACGCGCCGATGGTGCACACGTCGCGCGCCAAGGATTTTCTGGAAGCGGATAATCCCTTCAATGTCGGCATGACCGGCGTATTCGGATCGAAGGCCGGGTTCCATGCGATCATGGAGTGCGAAACGCTGGTGTTGCTCGGCTGTGACTTCGCGTGGCGGCAATTCTATCCGAAAAATGCCCGGATTATCCAGGTTGATATCGATTCGACTCATCTTGGTCGGCGGCATCCGGTCGAGATCGGCGTGGTCGGAGACATTGCCGCTACGCTCGACGCGCTTCAGCAACGTTTGCAGCCCGTGGCGACGCGCGGTTTTCTGGATGACTGCCTCAAACTCCACAGCGAGGCGAGGGCTGACCTCGACAAACAGGCGCAACCGGGGCGCGATGGGCTGATCCATCCGCAACAGGTGGCGGCCCTGCTAGATACCCACGCAGCCGACGATGCGATTTTCACCGCGGATGGTGGTAGCGCTATGGTCTGGCTGCTGCGGCATGTCCGCACCAACGGACGTCGCCGCACCCTCACCAGCCTGCTCCACGGGACGATGGCAAACGCCATGCCGCAGGCGCTGGGCATCAAAAAAGCGTTCCCCGATCGACAGGTGATTGCATTATGCGGTGACGGGGGCTCAGCATGTTGCTCGGGGATCTGCTGACCGCGATTCAGGAGAAAATCCCGCTCAAGATCGTGGTGTTCAACAACGGCACCCTTGGCTTTGTCGAAATCGAGATGAAGGTCGAAGGGCTGCTCAATGCCTATACCGATCTGCTCAATCCTGATTTCGGCAAGCTGGCCGAGGTCATCGGTTTTCGTGGGCAGACGATCACCCGCAACGAGGATCTGGAGCAGGCGCTGGTCGAACTTCTCGCACATCCCGGGCCGGCATTGCTCGACGTGCGAGTCAACCGCACCGAACTTGTGATGCCGCCCCATATCGAACCCGGCATGGTGATGGGGACGATGCTTTATGGGGCAAAGGCGGTGCTGGGTGGCCATGCCCATGATGTCGTGGACATGATTGAGTCAAACTTCCTGCGATAAACGTGCCGTGCCCGACGACCGGTCACAGGCGCGGAAGAAGGAGAGCCTATAATGACTATGTCCCGAACCGACGCACTGGTGACGGTAACGCCCGGCGGCCCCTATATGGTCACCGGCGGCGTACCGCTCGCCACTCTGACGATCCTCACCGACGCCGAAGGTGAGTCCGAGACGTGGACACGCGGCGACGCTTTGCCGACACCGGCGAAATATGCGCTGTGCCGATGCGGCCAGTCGGCGCGTAAACCTTTTTGCGATGGCACCCATACCGGGATTGATTTCGATGGCACGGAAACTGCCAGCCGCGCATCCTATCTGGAACAGGCGAAGGTGTTCGATGGCCCGGTGCTGGCCCTGATGGATGCCGAAAAGCTCTGCGCTTTCGGGCGTTTCTGCGATCCGCACGGGCAAGTCTGGAACCAGGTTGCGCATAGCGACGATCCTGAGGCGAAGGCGATGTTTCTGCAGCAAGTGGGCAATTGTCCAGCTGGTCGATTGGTGGCCTGGGACAAGGTAAGCGGGACAGTTGTAGAGCCCTCTCTGCCAGTTTCGATCGGCATGGTCGAAGACCCCGCCGAGGAGTGTAGTGGGCCGCTCGCCTTGCAGGGCGGCATCGCCGTGATCGCCTCGGACGGCTTTACCTATGAGGTACGCAACCGCGTGACCCTGTGTCGCTGCGGGGAATCAAGGAACAAGCCCTTCTGTGACGGCACCCACGCTGCGATCAAATTCAAAGCTGATTACCCTGTAACGGAGTCCCCCACGGCATGACCGAAATCGTCACATCGGTCGAAGCGTTGATTGCAGCAAGCAAGGATGTCGGCATTCGGCGCATCGTCGTTCAGGGCGCTCTGGACGATGCGCCATCCATTCGCCTGTCTCCCGGTCAGTCCCTGCACGGAGAGGGACAAAGCGCGAGGATCGGATTTGCGGCGGGAAGCGACGGCCTTCAGCTTTCGTCCGACAATCGCGTCCACAACCTCCGCCTCGATGCCGCTATCGACAAGCGTGCAATCTTTAACGACACAAGCGTGGACAGTCTGGGCCGGATCGAGCTGCGCGGTGTGACGACCACCGGTCGCGTCCAGATTCTTGCGCGGGACAAGGTGCGCGGCGGTCATGTCGATGTGCACGGCCTCGATATCATTGCGGCTGATGCGCGAAGCGAGATGGAGCGGCCGCATGGCTATGGTGTCTATGTCCTCCATGGCGCCTTTACCCTCTGGAACATGCAATCCGACGAGACCGTGATTATCAGCGCGGACCTTACCGGCCTTTCGGCTGGGCGTGATGGCGCGCCGGTCCGGGGCAGCGGTATTTTCGTGAGCGGTGCGGGCGACACAGGTGGCCGACTCAACGTGCGGCGTCTGGAGACCGAAGCCGTTTACAGCGACGGCGGGATCGTCCCCGGTACGGCGGACCAGATCACCGGCGGCGTCTTCACTGTCTATGGTGCCCATGTTGACGTTGTGCGTAATCGCGGGCCTGTCGTGACCTATGGCGTCAACGACATGGTGCTCGACAATTGGGGCGTCGTCGATCGCTGGACCGCCGAAGCGAAGATCACCTCTCACGGCCCAAGTGGCATCGGCTTTGTGAATTTCGGGATCGTGCGGGAATTGAGGGTCAATGCGCCGATAGAAACCTTCGGTCAGGGTGCGCGCGGTTTCAACGTCTATACAGGGACGGTTGACCTTGCGGAATTTGATCGCGTCACGACTCACGGGGACGGCTCGGTCGGCATCCAGATCAGCCAGCCTATCGGCAAGTTGGTTGTACGGCGCGGGATCGAGACGTTTGGTGGCACCGGTCCGTCGCTGGTCAAGGGGGTCGTAATCACGCTTTCCGCCATTGGCTTCAGCATCAAGCCCGGCGGCTCGGCGCGCGAGATTGAGATCAGTGGCGGCATCAGGACCAACGGCCCCGGTGTAGCGCCGATCGAGCAGCATGGCTCTGTGGAAACATTCCGGGTCAGTGGTGGATTCGTCGCGGCGGGGGGCGGGTTCGACAATATCTGAACGAAGCCGGGCATTTCCCGCAACCAGTGGTTGTAGCCATCGGACTTCACGCCCATTCCTGCGTGTCAGGACTTAAGGCGACACATCGCCGCAGGGGGAGTTTATGACAACGGCCGTGCGCCTTTCTTCGACCGGTCTTGTCGTCGATGCCGAAAACTCTCTGCATGACCTGCCGCGCTTCTTCGACAGCATGCTGCGTGGTGTCGGGCAAGTGATGTTGCAGAACAACAGCTATGCCGGACTGCTCTTTCTGATCGGGATTTTCTATAATTCGCCGCTCTTTGGGTTCGCCGTTCTGCTCGGAACCATCGTGAGCACAGCGACTGCCATGCTGCTGGGCGTCGATCGTGCGCTTGTGCGGGCGGGGCTGTTTGGCTTCAATGGTGCGCTTGTCGCCATCGCCTTGCTTTACTTCCTGCAACCCGACGCCCTGACCTGGGGCTGCGTCATTTTTGCTGCTGCCTGCTCGACGATTGTCATGGCCGCCATGCTCACCCTTTTGGACGTCTGGAAGGTTCCTGCACTTACGGCCCCGTTTGTCTTCACTTCCTTATGCTTCTTTTTAGCTACCGCGCGCTTCGGCCGGCTCCAGTCCACGCATCTTTTGCCGACGGCGGGTCTTCCCAAAGCGGTGGCGATTGAGGGTGTAGTGACGACATCGACGATGATCGAAGGACTCTTCAATGGTATCGCTCAGGTCTTTTTTCAGGGGAGCGTAATCACCGGCATTCTCTTTGCGGTTGGTCTCATCATCAGTTCAAGGATGGCCTGTGCGACCGCGCTGGCAGGTTCCCTGACCGGACTCCTCGTCGCATGGGGAATGGGGGCCGCCGAACCGGCAATCCGCTCCGGCGCGTTCGGATTCAACAGCGTGCTCGTCGCGATTGCATTTGGCAGCGTGTTCTTCGTGCGAGACAAAGTGTCGATCGTTTATGCGCTGCTCGCCACGATCGCGACTGCCTTTGTGTTTGCCGCGGTTTCCGCTGCACTGGAACCCCTCGGCATACCCGCGCTGACACTCCCCTTCGTACTCGTCACATGGCTTTTCCTGTTCGCCAGCCCGGTCTTTCCCCGGCTTCGGCTTGTGTCGGCGATAGATTAGCCAAAGTCCGATAATAGCGAAGCCGCCACCGTCAGGTGTACGATATCCTCCAATGTAAAACTGCGGTCCGCATGCGTTGAACTATTTGGTTTTGGTTTTTCGCCAACCGGGGCGAGGGGCGATTACCTGCGATTAGCGTCAAGCATGAAGCCGACCGGAAGCACTGCGGCCAGAGTTAACGGTGTCGTCGGAGTAGGGAGGGGCTGATCTGGGAACGGTAAGTCATAAACGAATGCTTGCGCCATCTCTACAAGCGCCATCTCTATTATATGATGAATAACGGACTTAAACTTCTTTGCCCGCAAGCAACAAGGCCAAACCGGTTTCGGATGTGCGATTGTGCGAGGCGTCATCATCAAGTCTAGAAAAGAAACTTATCAATTCAGAAATAATTTCTGCAGGAACGATTTAATCCAGCATGGAGAAGATCGTGGGGTCAACAGGCTTTAACTGTGTGGTCTAATGTGCAAAAGACAAAAAATTGGGAAGCTGCGAGGGAGCGGAGGGAATCATTTGATGGCTTGGAAGAACTCGTGACGAGATAAAGGGCTAATGCCGCCGCTTGTGTCCTTTCGAGGGTATTTGATGTGGTCCGCCATGAAATTCGGCACTTGACCTTCCTCTCCTATTGGATGGCCGCACGGCTTTGGCCGTGATGCGCTTCTCAACTTATTTACAGTAAACGGGGAATAAAGAATGAATATTCGCAAAACTGACGTAAATGTTAAAATGAGTGCCACTCATCGGAAGATGGCGCTAAGCTTGGGGGTCGCCTTTCTGGCACTTACGTCTGGCGGTCAGGCGAGCGCTGCTCCGGGTGACCCCGAGTGGCGAGGCGCTATAAGCGAAGACTGGACCAACGGCGCAAACTGGTCTGGGGGCGTCGCGCCTTCGCCGTTGGACACGTCCGTATTTGTGGTATCGGCAGGGTACGATCCTGTGATCGATGACAATGAAGTCGCAGCCAACACGCTTATTCTTGGCTCACCGGTTCCAGCGAAATTGACCATCAGAAACGGTGGCCAATTGACTGTAAACAATGTCATTATTGGTAATGGCACGCTGAATATCGGCGCTGCGACCGGAGAAAACGCGGTAGCCGCTGGCTATATCGATGCCATTAACGGTATCAAATTCAGTAATGGGGCGGGTCAGCTTGTCCTTAATCATACCGACACCGATTATATTCTCGACGCGCCCCTTTCTGGCATTGGCGCGGTTAACATATTGTCTGGGACGACGGTGTTCAGTGGAGACAGCAGCCTGTTTTCGGGCAGCTTCACAGTTGACGGCGGCAAAGCTGTTATTGCAGGGACGACCGGCGCTGCGAGCACCCAGGTCAACGCCGGTGGCGTGTTGCAGATCGGCAATGGCGGGACCAGCGGTTCGCTTAACAGCAATATCGTAAACAACGGAACATTGGCCTTCGACCGTTCCGACGCACTACTTCATAACCGGGTGATCAGCGGCAGCGGCAATCTGAACGTTGCGGGCGGCGTCATCACGCTGAGCGGCATGAACACGTTCACCGGCGCGACCAGCATTGAATCCGGCGCGACGCTGGCTCTGAGTGGACAGGGGCGCATTAACCAGTCCAGCGGCGTGACCGTCAACGGCACGTTCGATGTCACGGCGGCGAGTTCGGCACAGATCAAGGATCTGGGAGGCAGCGGCACGGTGATTGTCGGCAATGCCGGGCTGAACGTGCAAAACGCTTCACAGACCTTTGCTGGCCGGATTACCGGTACGGGCGGTCTGGGAGTGGCAAGTGGCGCTCTGACTCTGACGGGAGCGAGCGACTTCCAGAACGGCCTTGGCATCAGCAATGGCGCAACCGTTAACATCGGTGCCGGCGGGACGAGTGGTTCGATCACGGCAAATCTCACCAACTTCGGCGCTGTTGTCTTCAACCGCTCGGACGACGTGAGTTATGCCGGGCAGATCAGCGGTCAGGGCACGGTTACCAAAACTGGAGCCAACACAACGACCTTTACCGGCTCCATGAGCGGCGGCCAGCTCAACGTACAGCAGGGTACGGCGGTGTTTCAGGGTACGCTGAGCAGCAATGCTGCTATCGGAGCGGCGGCCACGCTGGTGTTCGCACGTCCCACGGCGACCACTTACAAAGGCGTGCTCAGTGGCACCGGTTCGGTGGTGAAGACGGGAGATGGAACAACCACCTTCTCCGGTGACAGCAGCACCTTTGCGGGCAATGCAACCATCTCGGGCGGCACGCTGTTGCTCACCGGCGCGCTCGGCGGCAACGTTCTGATCGACACGGCAGGTACGTTGCTGACGGGCAATGGCATAAAGGATGGCCATCTGCTTGCCGATGTCGTGAACAATGGCACGCTGATCTTCAACCAGATCGGCGACTATGACTATGCGGGTGCGCTTTCCGGCGACGGTCGCCTCGTTAAGCAGGGCAATGGTACGCTGCTGCTCTCGGGCGAGTTCGGCTACACCGGTTCCACTGTGGTCGAAGGTGGCGTTGTTCGTCTGACCGCGCAACTCGATAAGGAATCCGATCTTGTCGTAAACAACGGAGCGTTCGATCTCGGTGGCCGGGATCAGGAAGTCGCCGGTCTGAGCGGCACGGGCGGTTCGCTTTTGCTGGGCATGGGCGCGCTGACTGTGGTGCAGGGCGAAGATAGCGTCTTCGCTGGCGACATCACTGGCACGGGTAACTTCATCAAGACGGGCTCGGGAACGTTGAACCTGACCGGGACAAACAGCTTTACCGGACAGGTAAATGTCAATGACGGTCGACTGGCGGTTAATGGTGCGCTGCCGGGCAATATCACGGTGAACAACGGCGGCACGCTTGGCGGTAACGGTACGGTAGGCTCGGTGATCGTGTCCAATGGCGGCACACTGGCACCCGGCAACTCCATCGGCACGCTCAACGTGGCAGGCAATCTGCAGTTCCAGGCCGGCTCGGTCTACAAGGTGGAAGTGGATGCCGCTGGCAACAGCGACCAAGTCAATGTGAGCGGTACAGCCACCATCGCGGGCGGCACTGTCTCAGTATTGGCGGCCGCTGGTACTTATCGCTGGACCAGCGACTACGTGATCCTGACTGCCGCCGGCGGGGTGAGCGGGAAGTTCACAGGCATGAATGTCGACCTGCCGTTCCTTGCACCCTACCTAAGCTACGGTGCCAATGATGTAACGCTGACGCTGGTACGTAATGACCGCAGCTTCGCAAGTGCGGCTGCCACCTCTAATCAGCAGGCAGTTGCCCTTGCGCTGGACGCAAGTGGTCGGAATACTGGCCTTTATCGAGTCATTGCCGGGCAGACAGACACGACCGGTGCGGCGCAGGCGTTCGATGCGCTTTCCGGCGAGTTGTGGGCGACCACGGGCACGTTTATGGTGGACCGTACCCGACGCCTTGGGGAAATGGTTGTAGGCCGTATGGAGCAGGCGGACATCATTACCCATGCGCTCTCGAACGCGGGTAGTGCTTCCCAGCAGACGCGCGGCGGGCGCACCGGGATTTGGGGACAGGCGATGGGAAGCTCGAACACTGCGAAGGGCGACGGCAATGCTGCGCGCGCTACGCAGAGCAGCTTCGGCTTCATCACGGGCATCGACACGCTGCTCGGCGACTGGCGGATCGGCCTGGCGTTCAGTCACAACGAGGACAAGGTGCAGGTGAATGGCCGTGACAGCCATGCGACAGTCACCGGATCGGCACTTGCTGCCTATGTCGGCGGAGGGTGGGGCAACCTGCGCACGCGGGTCGGCGGCTCTTATGGCTGGTTGGACGTAAAGGGCGCGCGCAAGGTGGTGTTCCCTGGCGTTTCCGAAGATGTCTCCGGCAGCTATGATGGCAAGAGCGCCTCGGCGTTTGCAGAGCTGAGCTATGCCGCTTCGCTGGGCAAGGCGCTGGTCGAGCCGTTCGCCGGGGTGAACCATGTTCATCTGAAGACCGACGGCTTCGCAGAGCAGGGCGGTGCACTCAGCGCACTTGGCGTGAGCGGTAATACCCGCGATGTGACGTACACCACGCTCGGCCTGCGGCTGGGCGCGCTGCTACCGGTCTCGGATCGGGCTGTAATTACGCCACGTGTCTCGGCCGCCTGGCTGCACGGGTTTGGTGACGTAGTTGCCGAAGGACGCAACACTCTCACCACTGGCAAAACCTTCTCCATCGAGGGTCTTCCCGCCACGCGTAATGCGCTGGGTCTGGAAGCCGGCGCGCAGGCCAACATCCTGCCTGGCGGCTCGCTCGGCATCTCCTATGTCGGGAACATCGCCGATCGTTGGAGCGATCACGGTCTGACGCTGGGCTTCTCTTACAGCTTCTAACCGGAGAGGTCGGGCAACCGATCGTGAAAAAGAAGGGCTGCCGCGCCGCGATGCGCGGCAGCCCTTTCCATTTCAACGTGGCGAATATGCGCCTGTACGTTGGATACTTGGAGTGTCGCCATCTGACGATCGCCCGACGGTCAATTTGCGCTCACGGACCATATGGATACGACGACACCGCGCGGTGAGCTGTGATTCTCAATCTTCGGCGCGCTCGCTCACTATGAACGGCGCTAACCCGCGAACGGGTGCTGGCAGGCGTTGCTGTTGCTAAGCACCGGGGTCGCCAAGGCGGTTGCCGCCCGCCGCTAATGGCTGTTTACGAAATCTGAACACTGATCGTGGAGAATGGATCCAAGGTGGGCTCGGGGTGGAAACTTTGCGTAGTATCATTTCTGCACTGAGGGGGGGCGCCGATTTGGCGCGAACCTGCGGAAAAACCATGAAGGCGTGGCCGCTTTGGAGTTCGCTATAGTAGGACCGGCCTTCATCGCGCTTCTGCTGGCGATTTTGTACACGATGTTCATTTACCTGGCACAACAGATGCTGGAAACTGCGGCGCAGGGCGCAGGGCGACTGCTGCTGACTGGCTCGGCTCAAACGACAACGCTGACCAATGGGCACGTCGGCATGACCGCGAGCGACTTCAAGGATGCCATATGCAACGGCTATGCTGGCACCAACGCCAGCGGCCAGGCTGTCAGTGTTTCCCCGCTGTTGCCGTCGATGCTTTCGTGCTCGCGGCTCACGGTGAACGTAAATACCGCAACCAGCTATAACGTAAGCAGCACCGCTTCGCCGACATTTACCTATGACAGCAATGGCGTACTGACCTCAACCGGCACCGGCTACAATAATCAGTCGAGCGGCGCGGGTAGCAACCGCATCATCGTCCTGCAACTGATCTATTTGTGGCCAACAGGAACGGGGCCGCTGGGTCTGAACTTAACTAATCAACCCAATAATAATCGCATGATTGTGGCAACATCCGTGTTCACGACAGAGGCTTATTCATGCAGCGGGTCGCAGACCTCATGCTGAAGCATTTCGCCCGTAGCACTCGCGGATCGGTACTCGTGGAATTCGCGATCTGCCTGCCGGTGCTTCTGCTCTTGTACACGGGCGGAGTTTGCGTGTCCGATATGATCGCCTGCAATCGCAAGGTTACCATCGCGACGCGTTCGCTGGTCGACCTCGTCACTCGAACCACGTCTCCCGCGATCGTCTACAACAGCCCGCAAAGCACCAACGCGGCGTCGTATCTCAGCGCCAGTGCGATCGTCCTGTCGCCCTACAAGCTTAATAACGCGACAGAGCAGGTTTCGCTGCTCAGAGTCTGCGACGCCACGCATGCCTATGTCGTCTGGACCCAGGCCCAGACGCAGAGTGCCGATGGCAGCACCATTACTCCGACGACCTCGACTCACATAGCAGGCACGCTCCCCACGAATGCGGCGCAATCGGCCAACAGCGTCATCGCCATTCCCAGCAACATGATCACCTCGCCGATGGTGCCGACTTCGCCGGACGGCTCGAATGTGTGCGGAAACCTCGCTCCGGGCAATAGCACGAAGACTCAGGTCGGCACGGCCGGCGGCTGGCTGTATACGGGCAATATCAACTACAACTTCACGCCAGTGTTCAGCTATATGCCGATCGGGACCACAGTTTTGACCCACACCATCTACATGGTTCCTCGCCTTTACTAGGTGCTTATATGATGAAAAAATTCCTCTCATTCAGATCTTCAGCCGCACTGTTCGGTTTCATTGCTCGTCTGAAAGCTGATCAGAGAGGCGGGGTTCTGATGATCATGGGGTTTTCGGTCATTCCGCTGACCTTTCTAGTCGGTTTTGGCGTCGACTATTCTCGCGCCATGAGTCTCCAGACTCATTTGAACGCCGCTGCCGACGCTGCCGCGCTGGCGGCTGTCGCACCCGCGATGATCCTTCAGTCGAACGGCGCCTCGACCTCTGCCGCAACGAACATGTTCAATGCGCAGGCCGCCATGGTGACTGGTTACCAAAATCTGCAGATGACTCCCACAGTTATAGACGGCACTCCCGGTACCAACGGCGCTCTGGGCTACCTGCGCAAGGCTACTGTCACCTATACGGTCCAGTCGATCAACGTGTTTGGCGGGATACTGGGTGCAAATACCCTGACCGTGAGCGGAACGTCTACCGCAAGCGCCGCGCAGCCGCCTAACGTCGATTTCTACCTGGCAATGGACAATTCGCCCTCGATGCTGCTGCCTGCGACTTCGGATGGAGTCACCAAGATCATCGCGGCCACCAAAAACACAACCGATACCAATCTACCAAGCGGTTGCGCGTTCGCCTGTCATGCTCAGGTACCCCACAGCGACAGTATATTTATCAAAGACCCGCCGGGCCGCCATATTTTGTTGTCGACTGGATACTATACTTCGGGATCTGCGAAGCAGAATGTTTTCTACCGCTGGGCGAAGGCGCCCGTCACCCCCGCCAACGTGCTTTACGACAGTTCCGGCAACACGATGGAAACCTCATCAACGTCAGTTTCGTCGTCGGATACAGGAAGCGGAAGCAATCGCGTTGTTAAGACTACGACGACTGTGACAACTACGAAATATACGATTACGAATGATCTTGACACTGGTCCGGTTAATATCAACAAGGTGGTGACCGCGACACCGACTATTGTATCGACAACGTATAAAAGCAACGGGACGACGGTGAATAATACTACGACTTCTGCGGGAACCGTCACTTCGAACACAACGGTATATGATACTGGATACTGGGCCGACGGCTATTGGCTCACGCATAACTATGGGCAGATCTTCCGTAGCCCATCGAGCATTGTTCTGCGCAAAGACGAAGTCGTTTCGGCTGCATCGCAGTTGATCCCTTTCGCTTCCAGCCAGGCCGCCCAATACCATGTCACTTATCAGGCGCAGATGTTTTCTTTCGACTGGACGCGACCTAACGGAACTTCGCCCGTCAAGACGCTGAACAGTCTGACGAACGTGGCTTCGTACAGTAGCGGCTTTTCGGCAGCCGCCTTGTTCCCGGCAGACGACTATTGGTGGAAGAATTCACAGCCCACCAACGGCACCAACAACAACGACCGGTCTACCGAAATAACCAATATGCTCACGGTAATGAAAACTACCATCCCTACTGCAGGATCGGGTGCCCCCGGAGCGGTGCCGCAAAAGATACTTTTCATCATCACAGACGGCATGCTTGATCAACCGAACGGCAGCGGCCGCTATTTCGGCCCGTTGCAGGCTAGCGACCTGACCCTATGTACCGCCATAAAGGCAAAGGGGATCAAGATCGCCATCCTTTACACGCAGTACCTGCCGGAGTCGCTTGTTGGCGATATGAACTTTTCGCAACCGTACGTGGCTCCGTTCCTGCCGCCGCCGCCCTTCCCCTATCC